>NZ_NVPT01000270.1 GCF_002802985.1 Geodermatophilus chilensis
TAGGGTGAGTAGGGCAGGGTCAGTAGTTTTTACAAGGCAGCCCGTACCGTGCCCGGCATGGCCGGCCCCTCCCTGCCCCGAGTGCTCAGGTCGCTGCTGCGGACGGTGCTGCGGCCCGCTCCTCCCCCGCCCGCGGCTCCCCGGCGGGAGGCGCCGTCCGGCGGCGGCGTGCGCGACCTCCCCGGTGGCCTCGACGGGGTCGACCTCGTCCACCGCCCGGAGGACGACGGCGCGCCCGACCCCGGCGAGGTCGTCTGGGCGTGGGTGCCCTACGACGAGGGCGACGGCCGCGGCAAGGACCGGCCGGTGCTCGTCGTCGGCCGGCGGGGCGCGGACCTGGTCGGGCTGATGCTGTCCAGCCAGGACCACGACCGGGACGCCGCGGACGAGGCCCGGCACGGCCGCCGCTGGATGGACGTCGGCCGCGGCGGCTGGGACCCGCGCGGGCGGCCCAGCGAGGTGCGGCTGGACCGGCTGCTGCTGGTGCCGACCGGCTCGGCCCGCCGGGAGGGCGCGGCGATCGGGCGCGCGGTCTTCGACGACGTGGTGACGGCGCTGCGCGCGCTGCACCGCTGACTCCGGGGACGCCGCCGGGGTCGACGTCCGGCAGGTGCACCGCGACGGGTCTGGGCTACCTCCCGCCGGTGCTGCCGAGCCGCTGAGCGGCCGGCGCCGCGCCACCCGCACCCTGGAGCCGGCGCTTCGCGACGGCGATGGGCACCTGCCCGACCAGCGCAGGCAGCACCCACCACACCGGGTCCCCCGTGGAGGCCACCAGCAGCCCGGTCACCAGCGCGATGTACGAGCCCCCCAGCAGGTGCGGCTGCAGGGTCCGCCAGTGGGGCCAGTCCTGTCGCCGGGCCAGTGCGCCGGCGACCGCGAGCGCCTCCGTGGCCGCGGCCACCGGGAGCAGCCAGCCCAGGCCGGGCGCCGACACCGCCAGGACTGCCCCGCTGGCCGCGACACCGGCGACCGCCGCCTGGTAGCCGCCGGCCGGGCCCCGCGCCCGCGCCCCCGCCAGGCGGGCGGCGAGCCACACCGGCCCGAGCAGCAGTCCCGCCGTCCCGGCGGTCACGTGGAGCAGGAGCAGCGGGTCGCCGGCCATGTCCCGACGGTGTCAGCGGCCCGGGCGGCAGGGCAGTGCCGTCCGTCAGGAGCCCGGTGTGACGAGTGTGAGGGTCAGTCGGCGACGGACTCGTCGCGGACGGCCTGCCGCGGGCGCAGGTGGTAGACCCCGACCTGCGGGCCCAGCGGGGTCAGGTCGTAGCGGTGCACGACCTTGGGGCCGCCGTGCAGGTGCACGTGCGTGACGGTCGGCAGGGGCTCCCCGTGCCGCGCCTCGCGGATCTCCACCCGACCGTCGAGTGGGCCACCGACGAACAGCAGCACCGCGTCCTGCGTGCCGGCGTCCGCGCCGGTCTGGTCCTCGGACAGCTCCCTCACCTCCTCCGACACCCGGTCGAGGGTAGGCGCGCCCGGCGGCCGCGGCACCGGGCCGGCGCAGGCCCCGTCCAGGGCACCGCCCCGAGCCTGCGAGGGATGGGGAGGACGGGGTCCTTCCTCACCCGTCGGTGCGGCGCAGCCAGCGCGCCAGCAGCGGCGCGGAGAACAGCATCACGAACAGCCGCAGCACCTGGACGGCGAGCACGAAGGTGGCGTCGGCGCCGCTGTCCTGGGCGGTGGCAAGCACCGCGTAGAGCCCGCCGGGAGTGGTGGCGAGGTAGGCGTCCAGCGCGCCGGCCCCGGTCGTGGCGGCGAGGACCGCGCCGAGGCCCGCGCAGGCCGCGACCAGCCCGAGGATGACGACCAGCGCCAGCGGCAGCGCGCGCCCGATGGTGCGCAGGTTGTCCCGGGTGAAGGCGAGTCCGACCATCAGTCCGATGACGAGGAAGGCCGCCGTCTCCAGGGGCACGGGGACGTCCGCGCCGCCCGACAGCCCGCCGAGGTCGAGCCCGGCCGCGACCAGCATCGGCCCCAGCAGGGTGGGCACGGGAATCCGCAGCAGCCGGGCCAGCGGCGTCCCCGCCAGCAGGCAGACCGCGACGAACAGCAGCCCGGCCGGCCACCCGGGTCCGGCGTCGTCCACCGTCGTTCCCCCGGACCGGGGGGCGGCGCCGAACAGGGCCACCGCCGTCACGGGCATGAGGACGACGATCAGCAGCACCCGCAGGTACTGCAGGACGGCGACCATCCGGTCGTCGGCGCCCAGCTCGCGGGCCATCACCGTGATGCCCGACGCGCCGCCGGCGACCATCGAGAACGCCCCGGTCACCGGGCTGACCCCCGGCTGCAGTCGCATGAGGAGGCCGGCCAGCACGCTGAGCAGCAGGGTGCCGACGGTGACCAGCAGGACCGGCAGCCAGTCGCGGCCGATCGCCGCGAGGGTGTCCACGTCGACCAGCGCGCCGATCGAGACGCCGATCAGCCCCTGGGCGGCGGTCGTGGCCGGCCCGGGGACGGCGAGCCGCCGGCGGCCGGCCAGGCCGCGCGCCAGCCCGGCGAGCAGTCCGGCGAAGAGCGACGGCGAGGGCAGGTCGAGGACGTCGAGGGCCAGCGTGACGGCGAGGGCGGCGGCCACCACGACCGCCAGGTCGGCCGCCCGCACACCCCACCCCGGCTCCGCCACAGCCCGAGTCTTCCGGCCCCGCTGCAGGGTCCCGCCGCGCGGCTCCCTCCCGGGTACCGCCCTGAGCTCGCGAAGGGTGGGGAGGACGGGGTCCTTCCACGGTGCGGGGCAGCGGGGTCCCTCCCCAGTCGCCGGTCGTCGACTCGCCCCATCCCGTCGCGGAACGGGCCGGGGTGTCCCCCGGCGGGGCGGTCGTGGTCTGATGACCCGGCCACAGCGACGGCAGTGGAGGAAGCCCGGTGCGACTCCGGCGCGGTCCCGCCACTGTGAGCCGGCTCCCCGCCGGCGAGTCAGGAACTCCCGCCGTCGCCTCCTGCCACCTCCGGGCGTGGACACCCGGGGAGAGGACACGTGCCCCGGCATGACGTACCCCTTCGGCGCCGTCGTCGGCATGGACGACATGCGGCTCGCCCTCCTGCTCAACGCCGTCTCCCCCGCCGTCGGCGGCGTGCTCGTCCGCGGCGAGAAGGGGACGGCGAAGTCGACGACGGTGCGCGCGCTGGCCGCCGTCCTGCCGCCCGTGGACGTCGTCGCCGGCTGCCGCTTCGCCTGCGACCCCGCCACCCCGGACCCGGCCTGCCCCGACGGCCCGCACGACGCCGGCGCCCCGGGCTCCACCCGCCCGGCCCGGCTGGTCGAGCTGCCGGTCGGCGCCTCCGAGGACCGCGTCGTCGGCTCGCTGGACCTCGAACGGGCGCTCACCGAGGGCGTCAAGGCCTTCGAGCCCGGGCTGCTGGCCGCCGCGCACCGCGGCGTCCTCTACGTCGACGAGGTCAACCTGCTCCACGACCACCTGGTCGACCTGCTGCTGGACGCCGCCGCGCTGGGCACCGCCTACGTCGAGCGCGAGGGCGTCTCGGTGCGGCACGCGGCGCGGTTCCTGCTGGTCGGGACGATGAACCCCGAGGAGGGCGAGCTGCGCCCCCAGCTGCTCGACCGGTTCGGGCTCACCGTCGAGGTCGCCGCCCCCCGCGACCCGGCCGAGCGCGCCGAGGTCGTGCGCCGCCGGTTCGCCCACGACGCCGACCCGGCCGGGTTCGCCGCCTCCTGGGCCGACGAGGAGGCCGGGCTGGCGCGCCGGATCGCCGACGCCCGCGCCCGGCTGCCGCACGTCGTCCTCTCCGACGACGCGCTGCGTCAGGTGACCGCCGTCTGCGCCGCCTTCGACGTCGACGGGCTGCGCGCCGACCTGGTCACCGCCCGCGCCGCGATCGCGCACGCCGCCTGGTGCGGCCGCGACGAGGTCACCGAGGACGACGTCCGCGTCGCCGCCCGGCTGGCCCTGCCGCACCGCCGGCGGCGCAACCCGTTCGACGCGCCCGGCCTGGACGACGAGACCCTCGAGCAGGCGCTGACGGACGCCCGCCCCGACGAGGACCTTTTCTCTTATACCCATCTGACCTGGCCGACAACCCCAT
>NZ_NVPT01000271.1 GCF_002802985.1 Geodermatophilus chilensis
GAGCAGATGGGGATAGGTGTGGGGAGGGCGAGTGGGAGAGAGGCGGCTGGCGGAGGGAAGAGGGAGAGGGGGAACGGGGTGGGACTGGTTCTTGAGTAAAAGGGCGCGCACGGAGATCTACACGTACGGGGTCGTCGGCAGCGTCAGTGGTGTATAGGAAGCAGGTGCCCACCGCCGCCGGACCCGGCACCCCCGCCGGCCCCTCGCAGACCCGCCTCTGGGGCGGTCGCTTCGGCGGCGGCCCGTCGCCGGCGATGGCCGCGCTGTCCAAGTCCACGCACTTCGACTGGAGGCTGGCCCCCTTCGACCTGGCCGGCTCCCGGGCGCACGCCCGCGTCCTGCACCGCGCCGGCCTGCTCACCGACGACGAGCTCGACCAGATGCTCGGCGCGCTGCACGAGCTGTCGGCCGAGGTCGCGGCCGGCACGTTCACCGCCGTCGAGTCCGACGAGGACGTGCACGAGGCCCTCGAGCGCGGGCTCACCGACAAGCTCGGCACGCTGGGCGGCAAGCTGCGCGCCGGCCGCAGCCGCAACGACCAGATCGCCACGGACCTGCGGCTGTACCTGCGGCACACCGTCCGGGCCCTGGTCGGCGAGCTCTCCTCGCTCGAGCAGGCCCTGGTCGGCCTGGCCGAGCGCTACCGCGACGTCCCGGGCCCCGGCATGACGCACCTGCAGCACGCCCAGCCGGTGCTCATCGCCCACCAGCTGCTCGCCCACGCGCACGCCATCGCCCGCGACGTCGACCGGCTGCGCGACTGGGACCGCCGCACCGCCGTCAGCCCCTACGGTTCCGGCGCGCTGGCCGGCTCCTCCCTGCCGCTGGACCCGGACGCCGTCGCCGCCGAGCTCGGCTTCGACCGCGCCTCGGACAACTCCATCGACGGGGTCAGCGACCGCGACTTCGCCGCCGAGTTCTGCTTCGCGGCGGCGCTGATCGGCGTGCACCTCTCCCGGCTGGGGGAGGAGGTCGTCCTCTGGACGTCGACGGAATTCGGCTGGGCCCGGCTCGACGACGCCTGGGCGACGGGGTCGTCGATCATGCCGCAGAAGAAGAACCCCGACATCGCCGAGCTGGCCCGCGGCAAGTCCGGCCGGTTCGTCGGCAACCTGACCGGCCTGCTCACCATGCTCAAGGGGCTGCCGCTGGCCTACGACCGCGACCTGCAGGAGGACAAGGAGCCGGTCTTCGACTCCATGGAGCAGCTGCTCCTGCTGCTGCCCGCGGTCACCGGCATGGTCGCCACCCTCACCCTGCGCCCCGAGGTGATCGAGGCCGCCGCCCCGCAGGGCTTCGCGCTGGCCACCGACGTCGCGGAGTGGCTGGTCCGGCAGGGCGTGCCGTTCCGGTCGGCGCACGAGATCTCCGGCGAGATGGTCGCCTTCTGCGAGCAGGCCGGGCTCGAGCTCGACCAGCTCGACGACGAGCAGCTCGCCGGGATCGACGAGCGGCTCACCCCGGAGGTGCGGGCGGTGCTCTCCGTCCCGGGCGCGCTGGCGGCCCGCAGTGCCCGCGGAGGGACGGCGCCGGAGCGGGTCGCCGGCCAGATCGCGGTGCTGGCGGCGCTCGCCACCGAGCACGCGCAGTGGGCGTCGGCCTCACCCGTGGCGGCGGCGCTCTGAGCGAGCGCGAGCCCGGCCCCCTCCTGACGCCGGGCGAGCTGCTCGGCCCGCCGGACGCCGTGGCGCCCACGCTGCTGGGTTGCTGGGTGGTCAGCGACCGCCCCGCCGGGCGGGTCGCGCTGCGGCTGACCGAGGTCGAGGCCTACGCCGGCGACGGCACCGACCCGGCGGCGCACTCGCACCGCGGCCCCACGCCGCGCGCAGCGGTCATGTTCGGCCCGCCCGGGCGGCTCTACGTCTACTTCAGCTACGGCGTGCACTGGTGCGCCAACGTCGTCGTGGGCGCCGAGGGCCAGGGCTCGGCGGTGCTGCTGCGCGCCGGGGACGTCGTGGTGGGGGAGGAGCTCGCCGCCTCCCGCCGTCCCGCCGCGAGGAGCGCCCGCGACCTCGCCCGCGGTCCGGCCCGGCTGACCCAGGCCCTCGCGATCGGCCCCGACGACAAGGACGCCGACCTGCTCGACCCGTCGTCCCCCGTGCGGCTGCACCGCGGCGACCCGCCGGCCGACGTCACGGCCGGGCCGCGGGTCGGGATCAGCGTGGCGACCGAGCTGCCGTGGCGGTTCTGGGAGACCGGGGCGGCGTCGGTGAGCGACTTCAGCCCGGGCGGCCGCCCCCGCTCCCGACGCGCCGGGCAGGATTAGGACCGTGACCGACGTGATCGCCGAGCTGCACCGCCGCGGGCTCATCGCCCAGAGCACCGACGAGGACGCCCTGCGCGCCCATCTCGCCGCCGGACCGGTCACCTACTACGCCGGCTTCGACCCGACCGCGCCCAGCCTGCACGTCGGCCACCTGCTGCAGTTCATGGTGCTGCGGGCGCTGCAGCGGGCCGGGCACCAGCCCGTCGTGCTGGTGGGCGGCGCGACCGGCCTGATCGGCGACCCGCGGCCCACCGCCGAGCGGCAGCTCAACGACGCCGGCACCGTCGCCGGGTGGGTGGACAGCATCCGCACCCAGGTCGCGCCCTTCCTCGAGGTGCCGGCGGAGCGGGAGGGCCTGGAGGCACCGGTCTACGTCGACAACCTCGAGTGGACGGCGCCGCTGTCGGCGATCGACTTCCTGCGCGAGATCGGCAAGCACTTCCGGGTCGGCCGGATGCTGGCCAAGGAGGCCGTGGCCGCCCGGCTCAACTCGGAGGCCGGGATCAGCTACACCGAGTTCAGCTACCAGATCCTGCAGGCCAACGACTACCGCGAGCTGTTCC
Source organism: Geodermatophilus chilensis (assembly GCF_002802985.1). GTDB lineage: Bacteria > Actinomycetota > Actinomycetes > Mycobacteriales > Geodermatophilaceae > Geodermatophilus > Geodermatophilus chilensis. The sequence continues at coordinate 2,830 of NZ_NVPT01000271.1, forward strand.
GGCGCCACGGCGTCACGCTGCAGACCGGCGGCTCGGACCAGTGGGGCAACCTGACCGCCGGCATCGACCTGGTCCGCCGGACCGAGGGGGCGACCGTGCACGCGCTGTCCACCCCGCTGGTCACCAAGTCCGACGGCACGAAGTTCGGCAAGACCGAGGGCGGCGCCGTCTGGCTCGACCCGGCGCTCACCTCGCCCTACGCGTTCTTCCAGTTCTGGCTCAACGCCGACGACGCCGACGCCCGGTCCTGGTTGCCGCTGTACTCCGAGCGACCGGCCGAGGAGGTGGAGGCACTGCTCGCCGAGTCGGTCGAGCGGCCGGCCGCCCGCGCGGCGCAGCGCGCACTGGCCGAGGAGCTCACCCGCCTGGTGCACGGCGAGGAGGAGCTGCGCCAGGCGGAGGCGGCCGGCCGGGCGCTGTTCGGCCGCGACGAGCTCACCGCCCTGGGTCCGGAGACCCTCGAGGCCGCTCTGCGGGAGGCCGGCAGCATCACCGTCGACGGCGGGACGCCGACCGTCGCCGCGCTGCTCCAGCAGACCGGGCTCGTCAGCAGCCTGTCCGAGGCCCGGCGCACCGTGAAGGAGGGCGGCGCCTACCTGAACAACCAGCGCGTCACCGACGCCGACGCCGTGCCGGGGGAGTCCGACTGGCTGCCCGGGGGCTGGCTGGTGCTGCGGCGTGGGAAGCGCTCGGTCGCCGGGGTGCAGCGCGCCTGAGCCCGTGTGAACGGCGTGTGACGGCACCGTTCCGGACAGGTGTCGGGGGTCACGCCGCACCGGTTTGACAGCCCGGACGACACCGACGTAACTTTCTCTCTGCGCCCGGCGAGACCGGAGCGGAGCGGGGACCGAGTCCCCGCCCGCGGGTCGGACCAGGCGCCAACTGCCCAGCAGCTCAGTGGGCCCCGGGAACAGACCCCGGGGGACGCCGGTTGCACTGGGCACCGCCGCTCCGAGCGCCGGGCGCGGGTCCTGGACCCGCCGCTTGACGGACACAGCGAGTGGCGTAACGTGGAACAGCCGCCGCGATCGAAGGCCCACCAGGCTGGGTATCGCGAGCGTCCGCTCCTTGAGAACTCAACAGCGTGCCGAAAGTCAGTGCCAAGTAACAATCCCTTTGTGGGTTTCTTTGGGTTGATGGATGTCAAGAGTGCTAG
>NZ_NVPT01000272.1 GCF_002802985.1 Geodermatophilus chilensis
CCTGTCCGCACACACCCTTCGCGGTTACGTCGGCGACGCGGTCTGGCTGCTCGACCACCTGGTCCGGCGCGGTGGCACGCGGATCGAGGACATCGACCTCGCGACGCTGCGCAGCTGGCTGGCGCACAACCGCACCCGTGGCGCCGGGCGGGCCACCATCGCCCGGCGGGCGGCATCGGCCCGCTCCTTCACCCGCTGGCTGCGACGGGCCGGTCTCACCTCCGAGGACGTGGGCCTGCGACTGGTCAGCCCCAAGGCCCACCGCACCCTGCCGGAGGTGCTCGCTCCGGACCAGGCGCGGGCCGTGGTGGACTCGGCCGCCGGGGCGGAGGACCCGGTCGGCCTGCGCGACGCCGTCGTCCTCGAGCTGCTCTACGCCAGCGGCATCCGGGTGAGCGAGCTGGTCGGCCTGGACGTCGACGACGTCGACCGCGACCGCCGCCTGCTGCGGGTGCTGGGCAAGGGCCGCAAGGAGCGCACCGTCCCCTACGGAGCCCCCGCCGAGCGGGCGCTGGACGCCTGGCTCACCCGCGGCCGCCCTGCTCTGGCGACCGAGCGCTCGGGGCCGGCGCTGCTGCTGGGCGTGCGCGGCGGCCGGCTCGACCCGCGTGAGGCGCGCCGCACCGTGCACACGGCGGTGGCGGCCGCGCCCGGTGCCCCGGACATCGGCCCGCACGGGCTGCGCCACTCGGTGGCCACGCACGTGCTCGAGGGCGGCGCGGACCTGCGCCTGGTGCAGGAGCTGCTCGGCCACGCCAGCCTCGCCACCACCCAGCTCTACACCCACGTGACCGTCGACCGGCTCCGTGCCGTCCACGCCCGAGCGCACCCGCGCGCCTGAGAGGACTGCCGTCCGTGTCTGACAGAGTTGCCCTGCGCGCCATCGGATGGCGCACCACCACCGTGCCCACCCCGAGGTCCTCCGCCAGGAGCCTCCGACAGTCGGGAGCGCAGACCGTGACCGAGGCCGCCACCCACCGGCTGAACGAGACCCCGGACGACGCCGACGCCGCGCTGGTCGAGCTGTGGGCCGCCTACGTCGCCGACCGGGCGCCCGAGCTGCGCGACCGGCTGATCCTGCACTACGCGCCGCTGGTGAAGTACGTCGCCGGCCGCGTCGGCAGCGGCCTGCCCGCGCACGTGGAGCAGGCCGACCTGGTCTCCTACGGCACCTTCGGCCTCATCGACGCCATCACCCGCTACCAGCCCTCGCGCGAGGTCAAGTTCGAGAGCTACGCGATGGCCCGCATCCGCGGCGCAATCATCGACGAGCTCCGCAGCACCGACTGGATCCCCCGGTCGGTGCGGATGAAGGCGCGGCAGTTCGAGCGCACGGTGGCGACGCTGGAGAGCCGGCTGCAGCGCAGCCCCACCGAGGAGGAGGTGGCCGCCGAGATGGAGATGGACGTCGAGGAGGTCCGCAAGTTCCTCGGCCAGCTCTCCCTGGTCAACGTCGTCGCCCTCGACGAGCTGCTCTCCGACGACGAGGGCGGCGCGCCCCGCCTGGTCGACACCCTGCGGGACACCAGCGCGCTGGACCCGCAAGCGATGGCCGAGCACGGCGAGGCCCGGCAGCTGCTGGCCCGCGCGGTCGAGCAGCTGCCCGAGCGGGAGAAGGTCGTCGTCAGCCTCTACTACTTCGAGGGCCTGACCCTGGCCGACATCGGCCGCGTCCTCGGCGTGACCGAGAGCCGCATCTGCCAGCTGCACACCAAGGCGGTGCTGCAGCTGCGCACCAAGCTCGCCGACATCGCGTGACGACGACCCAGGGAACATCGCCGCGAGCGACGAGCGAGGAGCGCACCGGGGTGCGCAGTCGCGTCAACCGGATGGCCTGACCGGTGGTGCTCGAGCACGCGCTGCTGCCCGTGCGACCCGGGACGGAGGCCGACTTCGAGGCGGCCTTCGCCGAGGCCCGGGCGGTCATCGCGGCCAGCCCCGGCTTCCGGCGGCTGACGCTGTCCCGCTGCCTCGAGCGGCCCGGCACGTACCTCCTCCTGGTCGAGTGGGACCGTCTCGAGGACCACACCGAGGGCTTCCGCGGCTCGGCCGGCTACCAGCGCTGGCGGGATCTGCTGCACGCCTTCTACGACCCCTTCCCCACGGTGGAGCACTTCCACGAGGTGCTGACCGCCACCCCTACCGACGGCGTTCCGAGCGCCTGACGAGCTCAGCCCATCGGCAGCAGCCGGACCTCCGGCGGCTCCAGCAGCGACAACGGGTCGAGGTAGACCTCCCCGCGTCGCAGCCCCCAGTGCAGGCAGGCCGCGACCGGGCAGTCGGCGTGACCGCCGGCCAGCGTCCCCAGCACCGCGCCGCGGGTTACCAGCTGCCCCGCGCCGACCACGGCGTCCACCGGCTCGTACGTCGTCCGCAGGCCCTCGGCGTGGTCGACGCTGACCACCGGCCGCCCGGCCACCATCCCGGCGAAGACGACGACCCCGTCCCCGGCCGCGACCACCGGTGATCCCGGCGCCCCGGCCAGGTCCACGCCGCGGTGCCCGGCGCCGTACCGGTCCGCTGGCGGGTCGAACGGGCGGGTGACCGCGCCCTCCACGGGCCGGGACCAGAGACCGGCCGGGACCTCGTCGGCCACCGGGGGCGCGGCGACGGCGCCCCCGGCGGGCAGCAGCAGCGGGACCAGGAGGAGGACGGTGAGCAGCGGTCGGCGCACCGGGGGAGCGTGCGGTTCCGGGACGCCGGACGGGGTGGGCGACCGCGGTCTGTGGACGGCCCGACCGCTGGGGAGGACCGCCGGCGACGGGGCGTATGCTGACGACCGCGACCCGTCTGCGACGGGTCGACTTCGCGCGTCCTCTCGCCCGCTGGCAGCAGCGGGACGGTCGCCACCCCGGTCCCCGCGGTTCCCCGCGGGGTCGTGGCGGCCCGGACGCCAGGGCGGAGCGCCACCCGGTGCCCGCGACAACCGAGGAGCGCGGCCCGCGTGGCCGCGCTCAGAGAACAGAGAGGCTGCGGCCATGGCAGTCGTCAGCATGAAGCAGCTGCTCGACAGCGGCGTCCACTTCGGGCACCAGACCCGTCGCTGGAACCCGAAGATGAAGCGGTTCATCTTCACCGAGCGCAACGGCATCTACATCATCGACCTGCAGCAGACGCTCGGGTACATCGACAACGCCTACGAGTTCGTCAAGCAGACGGTCGCGCACGGCGGCTCGATCCTGTTCGTCGGCACCAAGCGCCAGGCGCAGGAGGTCATCGCCGAGCAGGCGCAGCGGGTCGGCATGCCCTACGTCAACCAGCGCTGGCTGGGCGGCATGCTCACCAACTTCTCGACCGTCCACAAGCGGCTGCAGCGGCTCAAGGAGCTCGAGGACATGGAGCAGACCGGCGTGCTGGTCAGCCTGTCCAAGAAGGAGCAGCTCGTCCTGAGCCGCGAGAAGGCCAAGCTCGAGCGCAGCCTCGGCGGTATCCGCGACATGCAGAAGGTGCCCAGCGCCGTCTGGATCGTGGACACCAAGAAGGAGCACATCGCCGTCGGCGAGGCCCGCAAGCTCAACATCCCGGTCGTCGCGATCCTCGACACCAACTGCGACCCCGATGAGGTCGACTACAAGATCCCGGGCAACGACGACGCCATCCGCAGCGCCGCGCTGCTGACCCGCGTCATCGCCGATGCCGTGGCCGAGGGCCTCATGGCGCGCTCGGCCGCGCAGGCCAACGCCGGCCGTGAGGACGGCGGCCAGCCGGCCATCGGTGGCGACGAGCCGCTGGCCGACTGGGAGCGCGAGCTGCTCACCGGCCAGCAGGGCGAGACCACCGGCGACGCGGCGGCCACCCCGCTGCCCGAGACGCCGGCCGAGCCCCCGACCGTGACCGCGGCCGAGGTCGCCCCCGTCGAGGGCGTCCCCGCCACCGGCGACACGACCACCGGCACCCAGGGCGCCCAGAACGGCTGAAGAAGGACCCCCTGCCCCCCACCGTGGAAGGACCCCGTC
>NZ_NVPT01000273.1 GCF_002802985.1 Geodermatophilus chilensis
AGATGTGTATAGGCGCCAGCCCACAGGTGCATCACTGCGTAGGAGCGCCACGGCCGCCAGCGGGTCGCGGCGTCGGCGTCGGAGCTGCCGAGGGCGGCCAGGGAGCGGCGCAACGCCAGGTCGCCGGGCAGCCACACATCGGGGTCGCCGAGCCCGCGGAGCGCCACCAGCGCGGCGGTCCACGGCCCGATCCCGGGGACGGCGCGCAGCGCGCGGCCGGCCTCCTCGCGGTCGGCGCCGGGGTCGAGCGTCACCGCCCCGGAGGCCAGCGCCCCGGCCAGCGCGTGCACGGTGCGCCGCCGGGCGCCGGTCAGCCCGACGGGGGTGAGGTCGGCGTCGACGAGCGCGGCCGGGCGCGGGAAGGCGTGGGTCAGCGAGCCCACCGGCTCGGGCAGCGGCGTGCCCGCGGCCAGCAGCACCCGGGCGGTGAGCGTGCGGGCGCCGGTGAGCGAGACCTGCTGGCCGAGGACGGCGCGCACGGCGAGCTCGTCGGCGTCGGGGGAGGCGGGCACCCGGCGGCCGGGCGCGGCGGCGACCAGCCCGGCCAGCGCGGGGTCGGCGCCGAGGACGCCGTCGACCGCGGCCGGGTCGGCGTCGAGGTCGAGCATCCGGCGGCAGCGGGCCACCGCCGTCCCCAGGTCGCGCAGCTCGCGGAGCTCCAGCCGGGCGGTCACCGCGGGACCGCCGTCCGGGGCGGGCGAGAGGTGCACCACCCCGGGCCCGTGCGGCAGGTCGAGGACGCGGGAGAAGGTCGTCCCGTCCCACTCCTCCAGGCCGGGGACGGCGTGCACGCCCAGGAACAGCAGCACCTCGGCGGCCTCGTAGGGGGCGCGCGCGGTCAGCCGCAGCGTCAGCCGGCCGGGGATGTCGGCCGGGCCGGCCGGTGCGGTCCGCCGCAACTCCGTCGGGGTGGCGGCGAAGACCTCGCGGACGGTGTCGTTGAACTGCCGGATGCTGGCGAACCCCGCGGCGAAGGCGACGTCGGCCATGGGCAGGTCGGTGGTCTCGATCAGCAGCCGGGCGGTCCGCGCGCGCTGCGCGCGGGCCAGCGCCAGCGGCCCGACGCCGAGCTCGCCGACGAGCAGCCGGTTCAGTTGGCGCTCCGAGTAGCCCAGCCGCGCGGCCAGGCCGGGGACGCCGGAGCGCTCGACCTCGCCGTCGCCGATGAGCCGGACGGCGCGGGCGACGACGTCGGCGCGGGTGTCCCACTCCGGCGACCCGGGGACCGCGTCGGGGCGGCAGCGGCGGCAGGCCCGGTAGCCGGCGCCCTGGGCGGCGGCCGCGGTGGAGAAGAACGTGACGTTGCGGGCCAGTGGTGTGCGCGCCGGGCAGGACGGCCGGCAGTAGATGCCGGTGGTGGCGACGGCGGTGAAGAACCAGCCGTCGAACCGCGCGTCGCGGCTGGCGACCGCGCGGTAGCAGCGCTCGGCGTCCAGCGGCGGTGTCACGCCACGAGCATGACAGCGGCCGGCCCCGGTGACTGGCGGTTTCCGGACGCGGCCGTCAGGGCTCCGCGGGGTGCCCTGCGGGTGAGGCCCACCGTCTCCGGGACCGCCGAGCCGAAGGCCTGCTGCCTGCGGGAAGCCTGGCAGCGGCCCGGACCCCTGTCAGGGTGCCGGGTGAGGGGCAGCTCCTCACCGGCGACCGGGCCGACGCGGGCGGCGGTGGCGGGCACTGGGGCGGGGAGGCCGTGCGGGCCGGTGCCCCCACGTAGGCTGGACGTCCGTGAGTCTCACCATCGGCATCGTCGGGCTGCCCAACGTCGGCAAGTCGACGCTGTTCAACGCGTTGACCAAGAACGACGTCCTGGCGGCGAACTACCCGTTCGCCACCATCGAGCCGAACGTCGGTGTGGTGGGCGTGCCGGATCCGCGGCTGGAGAAGCTGGCGGAGGTGTTCTCCTCGCAGAAGGTCATCCCGGCGACGGTGTCGTTCGTCGACATCGCCGGCATCGTGCGCGGTGCCAGCGAGGGGCAGGGGCTGGGCAACAAGTTCCTGGCGAACATCCGCGAGAGCGACGCGATCTGCCAGGTGATCCGGGTGTTCTCCGACCCGGACGTGGTGCACGTCGAGGGCAAGGTCAGCCCGGCCGACGACATCGAGACGATCAACACCGAGCTCGTCCTGGCCGACATGCAGACGCTGGAGAAGGCGATTCCGCGGCTGGAGAAGGAGGCCCGCAAGGACAAGGAGCGGGCGACCCTGCTGGCCGCTGCCCTGGACGCCCAGAAGGTGCTCGACGAGGGGAAGACCCTCTTCTCCGCCGGGGTCGACCCCGAGCCGCTGCGCGAGCTGACGCTGCTGACCACCAAGCCGTTCCTCTACGTCTTCAACGTCGACGAGGAGGAGCTGGCCAACGAGGAGCTGATCTCCTCCCTGCGGGCCCTGGTCGCGCCGGCCGAGGCGATCCTCATGGACGCCAAGATCGAGGCCGAGCTCGCCGAACTCCCGGAGGAGGAGGCCGCCGAGCTGCTCGCCGGTATCGGCCAGGAGGAGCCCGGTCTGCACCAGCTGGCCCGCGTCGGCTTCGCCACCCTGGGCCTGCAGACCTACCTGACCGCTGGCCCCAAGGAGGCCCGCGCCTGGACCATCCCGGTCGGCGCGACCGCCCCGCAGGCGGCCGGTGTCATCCACACCGACTTCCAGCGCGGCTTCATCAAGGCCGAGATCGTCTCCTTCGACCAGCTCGTCGAGGCCGGCTCCATGGCCGAGGCCAAGGCCCGCGGCTGGGTGCGCATGGAGGGCAAGGACTACGTCATGCAGGACGGCGACGTCGTGGAGTTCCGCTTCAACGTGTGACACGACTCGTTCGCGCTGGTCAGCGGCATGTGAAAGTGCTCGAGTCCGCGCCCAGCCCGCAACTGTCCACAAACAGCTGCTCGGCGGCGGTCCTCTGCGGTGGGCCAGGTAAGCCTGGCGCCCTGCACCTGGCGGGCGACGGTGAGGGTGCGGCGGAGGAAGCCGACGTCAGCGACCCGCACCGCGGCCGTCTCGCCGAGCCGCGGGCCGGCGAAGCCACACAGCCCGACGGAGGCCGGCAGGGGCACACCCGCTGTCAAGACTGATCGGCTGACACCGGCCATGACCCTGACTGCCTGCTCGTCCCCGCCGCGATGGTCGCTCCCCGCGCGTGGCGCTCATCTGCGCAGACGGCGCGCAGGCCCGGCCCACGTCTCGATGAGGGGAGTGCGGGGCCGGACAGCCGTCAGGCCGGCTGCACGGTGCTGCATCGGCCCCCGGGAGGTTCTGTTCAGGGCGCGGGCGTGTACCGGAAGATGTAGAGCCCGAAGTCCCGGTCGGACAGTGCCGCGTACTCCACGTCGTCCTGGAGGAAGGTCTCCACTCCCCAGAAGTTGTTGCCGCTCTCGTCGATGAAGGCGCCGACCTCCTGGATCTCCCCGGTGCCGACCTCGATCACGCGCAGGCCGCCGGAGTAGTACGAGAGGTAGGCCAGGTCCGGGGTCTCCTGCGAGACCGCCACCTCGTGCACCGAGAGGTCACCGAAGCCGCGGGCGAAGCGCGGATCGTGCGCCTCGGGGATGGCGTAGGTGTCCAGCTCGGTCATGTCGGTGGCGTCGAACAGGCGGACGTAGCCCCATCCGTCGAAGTACGACGAAAAGGTCAGCGTGTCCCCGGCCGTGCCGACCGCGATCGGCGCGACCGCCGAACCGTCCCCGGCCAGGCAGGCGGCGTCGTCGTAGGGAGCGTTGAAGATGCCGAAGCCCTGCTCCCGTGGCGCGACGCCGAACGTCGGGATGTTGCCCTCG
>NZ_NVPT01000274.1 GCF_002802985.1 Geodermatophilus chilensis
GGCCCGGCATCCACCAGTTCCAGTCCCCCATCAGCCGCATGGAGGCCGGCACGACCACGAGCCGGATCACCGTGGCGTCCAGCGCGATCGCGACTGCCATGCCCAGGCCGAGCTGCTTCATCGGCAGGATGCCGGCGAAGGAGAAGGCGCCGAACACCACCACCATGAGCAGCGCCGCGCCCGAGATCAGCGGGGCCGTGCGCGCCAGCCCCCGGGCGACGCTGCCGACGCCGTCGCCGGTCCGGTGGTGGTCCTCGCGCACGCGGCTGAGCAGGAAGACCTCGTAGTCGGTGCTCAGGCTGAACAGCAGGGTCAGCAGCAGCACCGGGACGAAGTTCTGCACGTAGCCGGTGCGCTCGAAGCCCAGCAGGTCGGCGCCGATGCCGTGCTGGAAGACCAGGACCAGGACGCCGTAGGTGGCGGCCACCGACAGCAGGTTGATCAGGATCGCCTTCAGCGGGAGGAACACCGACCGGAAGGTCACCAGCAGGAACAGGTAGATGATCCCCAGCATCGCCGCCACGACCGCGGGCATCATCCGGGTGATGGCGTCGTTGCTGTCCACGCCCTGCGCCGTCTCGCCGCCGACGTCCACGGTGAGCCCGCCGCCGTCGGTGCGGGCGGCCTCGGCGCGGACGTCGTCGAGCAGCTCCTGGGTGCCCTCGGCCGCGGCCGGCCCGTCCGGGATCACGCTGAACAGCAGCCGCCGTCCGTCGTCGGAGACGGAGTGGTCGACCGTCTGCTGCAAATCCGAGGACAGCGCCTCGCGGTCCGGCCCGGCCAGGGCGCCCAGTGGGTCGGGGGCCACGCGGGCCAAGGGCTCGATCGCCGAGTCGACGCGAACCACGCCCGGCAGCTCCTGCAGCCGCTGCTGCAGGTCCGTGACGGCGGGGCCGTCGTCGGAGCCGAGCGGCTCAGCCGAGCTGACGAGGACCTGCAGCGGCGCGGTGGAGCCGACGCCGAACTGCTCCTCCATCAGCGTGTACCCGACCCGCACCGGCTCCTCCGCGGGGATGATCCGGGCGTCGGGGGTGAAGGTGCGCAGGCCCAGCGAGGGTGCGGCGAGCAGCAGCAGGCCCGCGACGCTGACGGCCAGGAAGAGCACCGGCCGGCGCATGACCCGCCCGGCGAAGCCGACCCACCGCGCCGCGGCCGGACGCCGGTGGGTGCCCTTGCGGACCACGACCATCCAGCGGTTGATGCGGGGGCCCAGCAGGTGCAGCAGCACGGGCAGCAGGATCACGCTGGTCAGCACGGAGAAGGCGACGACGACCACCGCGCCCAGGGCGATCGAGCCGATCACGCCCAGCGGCACGAGGAACAGCGTGCTCATGGCCGCGATGACGGTGAGGCCGGAGGAGAGCACGGTCTCCCCCGAGGTGCGCAGTGTCGTGGCGACCGCGCTCTCGACGTCCCGGCCCGCCGCCAGCTCCTCCTTGAAGCGGGCGATGACGAACAGGGAGTAGTCGACGCCCACGCCCAGGCCCAGCATGGTCGCGGTGTTCTGCACGAACAGCGACAGCTCGTACTGGCCGGCGAGCACGGTGAGCACCGCCAGCGTCAGCACGATCGAGGTCACTCCGACCACGAGGGCCACCAGCGCCGCGACGATGCCGCCGAAGAGCAGCACCACCACGAAGACGATGAGCGGCAGCGTGATCAGCTCGGCGCGGAGCAGGCCCTCCTCGCTGAGCTCGTTGACCTCGCCCCAGAAGGACGCCGGGCCGACGAGGGAGACCTCCAGGCCGTCGTCGGCGAACCGCTCGTGCAGGCGCTCCTGCGCCGCGGGGAGCTCCTGGCGGGCGTAGCCGTCCTCGACGCCGAGGCCGACCACGTCGACGACCGTGCGGCCGTCCTCGCCCAGGAATCCGTCCCGCTCCTCAGGGCTCAGCGTCGACCAGCCGTAGGTGCTCTGGACCTCCAGGGCCGGGTCCTCGGCCACCGCGGCCACCACCTCGCGGACCCTGGCCTCGAAGGGCTCCTCGTCGGCGGTGTGCGCGCGGTCGTGGACGACCACGGTCAGGGTGCTCTCGCCCCGGCCGAGGAAGCCCTCGCGCAGCGCCTCCTCGACGGCGGCCGACTGCGAGCCCTCGACGTCCCAGCCACCGCCGCTGAGCCGGTCGGGCAGGCCGCTCGCGACGACCGCCGCGCCGGCCACCAGGAGGAGCCAGACGACGGCGACCGGCCAGCGCGCGCGGCGGGTGAACGCCGCGAACCGCTCGATCACCGGCCGCGGCCCGACGTGCGCTCCAGGACGGCCAGGTCCCGGAGGGCCAGCGCCAGCACCCACGGCTTGCGCAGCCGGGCGCGCAGAGAGGAGACCGCGGGCCGGACCGCCGCGTGCACGTCCACCACCGTGTGGCGGCGCACGGGCCGGCCGTCGAGCACGTCGACCACCATCCGCGAGGCCAGGGCCCCGAACAGCATCGAGGTGTAGACCAGCTGCGACACGCTCTCCTCGCCGCCGGCCACCGCGGAGCGGGCGCTCTCCAGCATCTCGACCGGGACCACGCGCAGCGGCACCACCTGCCGCAGCAGCCGCCAGGTCGAGTCCGACGCGACCTGTGCCGCGGTGACCGCGCCGTCGAACGGGGCGCCGCCCCGGCGGTAGTCGTGGAAGCGCACGTACTGGGTGCCGGCCATGTCGTACCCGGAGACGACCGGCCGGCCCAGCGCCGCGGCCGCCTCGTGCAGCGCGTACTTCGCCCGCCAGCCGGCCGGCTCGGTGACGTCGACGCCGTCGACGACCACGTCGCAGGCCGCGACCATCGCCGAGACCGTGCCGGGCTGGATGCCGTCGGTCGCCACGCGGGTGCGGGCCTGCGGGTTGATCTCCACGACGTGGCGGGCGCAGACCTCGGCCTTGTTGCGCCCGATGTCGGCCTGCGTCGCGCTCTGCCGGTTGAGGTTGTTGAGCTCGTAGGTCCCGTTGTCGGCGAGCAGGAAGGACTGCACGCCCAGCCGGGTCAGCGGCTCGACCACGGCGCCGCCGGTCGACCCGCAGCCGGCCACCAGCACGGTCGCGTCCCGCAGGCGCTGCTGCGAGGCCGCCGGGATGAAGCCGCGGTTGCGGCAGGTCAGCTCGTCGTAGAGGTCCGGGCTGGTCGCGGTCATGGCGGGTGCTCCCGGGTCGAGGGGTGGGTGGGGCTCAGCGGACGGCGGCCGCCGGCAGGGTGGTGACCACCCGCCGGACCGTGGTGCCGGTGTCCCGGCGGTAGGGGTCGGCGGCGACCTCGGGGCCGGCCGCCACCGGGCCCCGGTCGAACAGCCGGCCGTGCCCGTCGAGCCAGGTCTGCAGCTGCTCCCGGCACCGGCGCTCCGACTCGCCCAGGCGGTCCAGCTCGGCGCGCAGCCGCTGGGCGCCGACCACGAGCTCCTCGACGTCCGCCGACGGGCGCCGGGAGGCGGCGGCGACGACGTGGGCGGCCTCCGCCCGGGCATCGGCGACGATCCCCCGCGCCTCGGCGTGCGCCCGCTCCCGGATGGCGGCGGCATCGGCGGCGGCCTCGGCGAGCATCCGCTCGGCGGCCTGCTCGGCGTGCAGCAGCGTGCGCACCGCCTGGGCGGAGGCGCCGGCGGCTGACGGGTCGACGGGGGCGGCTGCGTCCGGGCCCTGCGCGAGGCGGGTCAGGTCCTGCTCGATCCAGTCGAGGAAGGCGTCGACCTCCTCGACGTCGTAGCCGCGGAAGACGACCCGGAACTCCTGGGCGCGGACGGCGGCCTGGCTCTTACACACATCTCCGAGCCCAACAGACCGTACTAGATCCCGTATGCCGTCGTCTGCATGAAAAAAAATACCAAACGATACTAGGCCTACCAACGCCGACCTTCCCATCCTTTCCCTTTGGTCGG
>NZ_NVPT01000275.1 GCF_002802985.1 Geodermatophilus chilensis
AGACGCCGGACTCGGGGGCGATCTCCACCGCCGGCAGCGCCTCGGGGCCCTCGCCGCGGTCGACCACCGAGAGCGCCAGCTCCACGCCGTCGACGTAGCTGGTCGAACCGCGGGACCCAGGGTCGTAGGTGACCACCGACTGGCCGTAGCCCGGAGCTTCCGAGACTCGAACGTTCCGTGGGATGACGGTGTCGAGCACCAGGCTGCCGAAGTGGTTGCGCACCTCCTCGGCGACCTGGTCGGCGAGCTTCGTCCGCCCGTCGTACATCGTGAGCAGGATGGTCCGGACGGCGATCCCCGGGTTGAGGTGCCGGCGGACCAGGTCGATGTTGTTGAGCAGCTGCCCCAGGCCCTCCAGCGCGTAGTACTCGCACTGGATGGGGATGAGCACCTCGTCGCCGGCCACGAGGGCGTTCAGGGTGAGCAGCCCCAGGGACGGCGGGCAGTCGATGAGCACGTAGTGCGGGCGCTGCTCCGGCGGCAGTTCCTGCAGGTAGGTCTCGATCGCGCGGCGCAGGCGGTACTCGCGGGCCACGACGGAGACCAGCTCGATCTCCGCACCGGCCAGGTCGATGGTCGCCGGCACGCAGGAGAGCAGCGGCGTGGCCGTCGTCGGGTGCACCACCTCGGCGAGCGAGCTGTCGCCGACCAGGGCGTCGTAGACCGACGGCGTCCCCACGCTGTGGTCGACGCCGAGAGCCGTGCTGGTGTTCCCCTGCGGGTCGAGGTCGATGACCAGCGTCCGCAGCCCGTACAGCGCCAGGGCGACCCCGAGGTTGACCGACGAGGTGGTCTTGCCGACGCCGCCCTTCTGGTTGGCGATGGTGATGACCCGGATGCGACCCGGTGTGGGGAACGGCTCCTGGTCGGCCGCGTGCAGGACCCGGGTGGCCCGGAGCGCCTCCATCGCGATGGGGCTGTCGAACTCGACGGCGGGGGCCGACTGCTCGGCCGTGAGACTGCTCCGCAGCCGCTGGCCCGGGTCGGTCATCTGAGGTCCTTCCTGCCGGTCCGTTTCACGTGGAACGGACGCGGGAAGTGGTGCGGGGTTCCACGTGGAACGCGCATCAGCGCGTCCCTCGCGTCATCACCACCACGGTAGTGGCAGCCTCCCCCAGCCCCGCACCGACAGCCCGCGCGTGGATCTCGCGCATCCCGGCCGCCTCCAGGTCGGGCACCAGCGACGGCAGTTCCTCCAGGGCGCGGGACCCGACGAGGGCGACCAGCTGGGCGCCCGGGCGCAGCAGCCCGCGGCACCACGAGACCAGCCGGGGGAGGGCGGCGACGGCCCGCGCCGTGACGACGTCCACCGGCCCGACCGCGGCACGCACCGAGCGCTCCTCGGCCCGGCCGCGCACGACCCGCCACGGCCTGCCGAGCTCGGCGACGACCTCCTCGAGGAACTCCACCCGCCGGGCCATCGGCTCGAGCAGGGTGAGCCGGAGGTCCGGCCGGGCCAGCGCCAGGGGGACGCCGGGCAGGCCGGCGCCGCTGCCGACGTCCACCACCCGGGCGTGGGCCGGGACGGCGTCGGCGACGGCGGCGCTGTTGAGGACGTGCCGCTCCCACAGCCGGGGCACCTCCCGCGGGCCGATCAGCCCGCGGGTGACGCCGTCGGTGGCCAGCCGGGCGACGTAGCGCTCGGCGTCGTGCAGCGCCGTCCCGAACACCGACCGCGCGACCTCCGGTGCCGGTGGGACGGCTGGGGCGCCCGCGTCGGGAGAGGCTGCCCCGCTCACCGGTCGGGCAGCACCACGACGCGTCGGTTGGGCTCCTCGCCCTCGGACTCGCTGTGCACGCCGGCCACCCCGGCGATGACGTCGTGGACGACCTTGCGCTCGAACGGGTTCATCGCCGACAACCGCTCCGGCTGCCCGCTGCTCGCCACCCGACGGGCGGACTCGGCCGCCAGCGAGGTCAGGTCGGCCCGGCGGCGGGCGCGGAACCCGCTGATGTCGAGCATGAGGCGGCTGCGCACGCCGGTGGACTGGGCGACGGCGAGCCGGGTGAGCTCCTGCAGCGCCTCCAGCACGGCGCCGTCGGCACCGACGAGGTCCTCGAGGTCGCCGCCGACGATTGCCACCGACGCCCGGTCGCCCTCGACGTCGAGGTCGATGTCGCCGTCCACGTCGAGGATGTCGAGCAGCCGCTCGAGGTAGTCACCGGCGACGTCGCCCTCGCGGACCAGCAGGTCGTCGGCGCCCTCGTCGTCCGCGGGCTCGATGGCGGCGTCGGCACCCTCCTCGTCCGGGTCGGGCAGGTCCGGCTGCGCCGGCACGTCCGCGTCGGCGGGCGGGCTCAGGACCGCGCCGGAGGTGGCCTCACTCGTGGGGCCGGCCGGCTCGGCAGGGTGCTGTGGGGCGCTCATGGCGTGTCCTCCAGTCGTGCGGGCGTCCGGGGTCGACCCCGGTGGTCGGTCGCCGGCGCGGGCACCCGAGGGCGCCGCGCGCGCCGGCTCAGCGGCGCTTGCGCTTGCCGCGGTTGGCCGGTCCCTGGCCGCTGCGCCCGCTCCCGCTGCGCGGATGGCTACCCGCGGAGCGGTCGGCCGTCGGCGCGCCGTCCACGCTCGCGGCGGTGGCACCGGTCGGGGTCGGGGTGTCGTCGGCGGTGGTGTCCCCGGTCGGGTTGGCCGTGTCGACCGTCGAGGCCGGGGCGGTGGTGTGCCCGCCCTTCGGGCGCACCGGCTTGGCGCCGGGGCGGGGGGCCAGCGTCTTCGGGTCGACGGCCGGCTTCTCCGCGGCCGCCTTGGCCTTGGCGGCGTCGGAGCCGGGCGGCGGCATCTTGCGCAGGATGAAGAACTGCTGCCCGAGCGTCCACAGGTTGTTGGTGAACCAGTACAGGAGGACGCCGATGGGGAAGAGGAAGCCGGAGACGAACAGGCCGAGCGGCATCACGTAGAGCAGCATCTTCTGCACCATCGCGGCCTGGCCCTCGACCGGGCCGGAGCGCCGCATGATCTGCTTCTGCGTGAAGTAGGTCGTGAAGCTCATGATCAGGATGAGCAGGAACGCGACGACCCGGATCTGGGTGTAGCCGTTCGTGATGTCGAGGATCGCGTCTTCCTTGGACCCGCTCATGAAGAACGAGGACGAGATCGGCGCCCCGAAGAACGGCGCCCGCGCGGCCTCGTCGGTGAGCTGGTCGTCCCAGCTGTAGAGGCCCTGGGCGTCGGGCGCCAGCCGCCGCAGCACGTGGAAGAGCGACAGGAAGATCGGGATCTGCGGCAGGATCGGCAGGCAGCCGGCGAGCGGGCTGACGTTCCGCTCCTTCTGCAGCTTCTGCATGGCCACGGCGAAGCCCTGCCGGTCGCTGCCGTACTGCTTGCGCAGCCGCTGGATCTCCGGCTGCAGCTCCTGCATCGCCCGCTGGGACTTGACCTGCTTGACGAACAGCGGGAAGAGGATCACCCGGACGGTGACGACCAGGAAGACGATCGACAGCGCCCACGCCAGGCCCGACAGGCCCGTCCCTGCCTCGGGGTCGTCGAAGACGAGGCTCCACAGCGCGTGCCACTGCGCCATGACCCACGAGATGGCGGTGTACAGCCAGTCAAGCAAGGGGGGACTCCTCCTGCGGGGCCCGGCGGGGTGCCGACGGGACGGGTCGGGCGGATGCGGGCGGGGTCGTGCGGACCCGGCCTCGGATACACATCTGACGCTGCCGACGACTGCGGAAGGGGGGACCGCGTGTAGCGTCGTCTCATTTAAATAACTTATACATAAATAACTATGTCTAAGTTACTATATATCATGTCAACTGTCGTCTACGTG
>NZ_NVPT01000276.1 GCF_002802985.1 Geodermatophilus chilensis
TTTGTCTATATCTACTGTTTTTTTCTCTACTGTTATTTTTTTTTTTTTCCCTCCCCCTCCCCCCTCCTCTCTCTCTTCCTCTCTCTTTTTCTCTTCCCTGGCTATCCCCTCCCTCCCTGTCCCCTCACACGCTGCGGCACTCCTTCGCCCCCCCCCTTCTCTCCTGGGGCGCCGACGTTCGCGTCGTGCAGGAGCTGCTCGGCCACGCCTCGGTGACCACCACGCAGGTCTACACGCTCGTCACCGTCGACCGGCTGCGCGAGGTGTACGCGAGCAGTCACCCCCGGGCGCTCACCTGACAGTCGTCGGCACATCCTCTCAGCGTATTGTGCCAACGAAATCGGCCCTCTGTGGCCCGTGGGTTGGCATGGGTCGCCAAGTCGACACGACATGCGGCGTGCCTCCTGGGTCATCACCGCCAGCGTCCCTACCGTCGGTGCATCCCGCGCGGCAGAACGGCTGACCGCACCGGCTGCGACGCCGGCGGGCACGAGGTGGAGGACACGACAGCGATGGCGATCCGAGGGGACGCGGCCGGCCAGGCCTTCGCGCTCCCGACCGACCCCGAGCCCGAGATGGGTGCTGCCGCCCCGCGGCTGGACCCGGCCCGCGCGCGCATGCGCCGGCTGCCCGACCCCAAGCCGCTGACCCAGCACGGCCCCGCGCGGATCATCGCGATGTGCAACCAGAAGGGCGGCGTCGGCAAGACGACGTCGACCATCAACCTGGGTGCCGCGCTGGTCGAGTACGGCCGCAAGGTGCTGCTCATCGACCTCGACCCGCAGGGGGCGCTGTCGGTGGGGCTCGGCGTCCCGGCGCAGAACCTGGACCGGACGATCTACAACGCCCTCATGGAGCGGCGCACCTCGCTCAAGGACGTGCGGGTGTCCACCGACATCCCCGGCCTGGACCTGGTGCCGAGCAACATCGACCTGTCGGCCGCCGAGGTGCAGCTGGTCAGCGAGGTGGCGCGGGAGCAGACGCTGCTGCGGGTACTCGCCGACGTCCGCGACGAGTACGACTACATCCTCATCGACTGCCAGCCCTCGCTGGGCCTGCTGACGGTCAACGCGCTGACCGCGGCGCAGGGCGTGGTCATCCCGCTGGAGTGCGAGTTCTTCTCGCTCCGCGGCGTGGCACTGCTCGTCGACACCATCGAGAAGGTCAAGGAGCGGCTCAACCCCGGGCTGGAGATCTCCGGGATCCTCGCCACGATGTACGACGCGCGCACCGTGCACTGCCGCGAGGTGTTCAGCCGGGTCGTCGAGGCCTTCGGCGACACCGTCTTCCGGACCGTCATCCAGCGGACCGTGCGCTTCCCGGAGACCACGGTCGCCGGCCAGCCGATCACCACCTGGGCGCCGACGTCCTCGGGCGCCTCGGCCTACCGCGACCTGGCGAAGGAGGTCCTGGCACTGTGACGCGTCGTCCCGTCCTCCCCGGCGCGGCCGAGCTGTTCCGTCGTACCGACGCCGCCCCGGCGCCGGAGGTCACCGAACTGCCCAGCATCAGTGCCACGGTGAGCTCGCCGGCGCTGCGCGGCGGGCCCGTGCGCCGCGGTGAGGGCGCGGCCGAGCCGGCCGCGCCGCTGACGCTGGTCCCCGGTGGTGCGGACGACGCCGACCCGCTGGCGGCCTTCCGCCAGCCCGCGCCGGCCGTGACGCCGGTCCGGCCCACCCGCGGCCGGGCGCAGCGCAGCGAGCGCGTCAAGCACGACGAGAAGATCACCGTCTACATCTCCGCCGAGGAGCTGCTCGCGCTGGAGAGCGCGCGGCTGACCCTGCGCGGCCAGCACGGGGTGGCCGCCGACCGCGGCCGGATCGTCCGGGAGGCGATCAACGTGCTGCTGGCCGACCTCGCCGAGCGCGGTGAGGACTCGGTCCTGGTCCAGCGCCTGAAGAAGTAGCGAGTGCCCTCCGCGTCGCGGTGACCGCCACCGTCGGTGACCGCTCCTAAGCTGACCGTGTGAGCGCGACGGACACCTCGGAGGTCGGCAGCGGGCGGTTCACCGTCCGGCTGGCGAACTTCGAGGGCCCGTTCGACCTGCTGCTGCAGCTGATCGGCAAGCACAAGCTCGACATCACCGAGATCGCGCTCTCCCAGGTCACCGACGAGTTCATCGCGCACCTGAACGCGCTCGGCGACGAGCTCGACCTCGACCAGGCCAGCGAGTTCCTCGTCGTCGCCGCCACGCTGCTCGACCTCAAGGCCGCCCGGCTGCTGCCGGCCGCGGAGGTGGAGGACGACGAGGACCTCGAGCTGCTGGAGGCCCGCGACCTGCTCTTCGCCCGGCTGCTGCAGTACCGGGCCTACAAGCGGGCCGCCGCGTTCCTGCGGGAGCGCGAGGCCGACGCCGTCCGCCGGTACCCCCGCGACGTCGCGCCCGAGCCCCGCTTCGCCGACCTGCTGCCCGAGGTGCTCCTCGGCGTCACCCCCGAGCAGTTCGCCGCGCTGGCCACGAAGGCGCTGACCCCCACGGCGCCGCCGACGGTCGGCGTCTCGCACCTGCACGCGCCGCCGGTGAGCGTCTCCGAGCAGCTCCTGCGTGTGCGCAACCAGCTCATGGACGCCGGGACGGCGAGCTTCCGGGCGCTGACCGCGGACTGCGCGCACACCCTCGAGGTGGTCGCCCGGTTCCTCGCCCTGCTGGAGCTCTACCGGCAGCAGCGGGTGGTGTTCGAGCAGCTGACCCCGCTCGGCGAGCTGCACGTGCGCTGGGTGGGTGGCGCGGACGCCGAGGCCGAGCTGCTGGTCGACGGGGAGTACGCATGAGCGAGGAGCGACCGCCGGTCTCGTGGGAGGCGCTCGCCGCCGAGCTGGCCGCCACCCGTGAGGAGGCCGAGCAGCGCGACGGCGCCGACCCGGCCACCTGGGACGCCGTCGCCGCCGAGCTGGCCGCCCGGGTCGCCGAGCGGCCGGCGCCGGAGGTCGAGCCCGACCCGGTCGAGGAGCCCGCGCCGCTGGCCCCGCCGGTCGCCGCCGTCCCGTCGGGCGAGCCGGAGCCCGAGCCGGGGCCGGAACCGGAGCCCGAGCCCGACCTCGACCCGGCCGCGCTCCGCGGTGGGCTGGAGGCGCTGCTGTTCGTCGCCGACACCCCGGTCGACGAGGTGACGCTGGCCGACGCCCTGCGCTGCTCCGTGCCGTGGGTGCGCACCCTGGTGGCCGAGCTCGCCGCCGACTACGACCGCCGCGGCGCCGGCATCACGCTGCGCCGGGTCGGGGAGGGCTGGCGGCTCTACACGCGGGAGCAGTACGCCGGCGTCGTCGAGCGCCACCTCGTCGACGGGCAGCGCAGCCGGCTCACCCAGGCGGCGCTGGAGACCCTCGCCGTCATCGCCTACCGGCAGCCGGTGACGCGGGCGCGGGTGTCGGCGATCCGCGGCGTCGGGGTGGACGGCGTCATGCGCACGTTGATCTCGCGCGGCCTGGTGTCGGAGGTCGGCAGCGACCCGGACAGCGGCGGCGGGCTGTACGCGACCACCCCGCTGTTCCTCGAGCGGCTCGGGCTGGAGAGCCTCGACGAGCTGCCGGAGCTGGGGCCGCTGCTGCCCGAACCGTCGTCCTTGCTGGACGAGCATCCCGACGCCTGAGAAAGGACCCCTCTGCCCCCGCCACTCGCAAGCTCGCGGCGGGACCCTGCAGAGGGCCGCCGTCGTTCCCCACCCCTCGAGCCCTGGGGCGGGCCGTGCGGCACCGGGAACGCCAGAGTCGGCGGACGGCGGCGCGCCGTCCCCAGGGCCGCACTGCCGGCGT
>NZ_NVPT01000277.1 GCF_002802985.1 Geodermatophilus chilensis
CTCCACCGCTCGCATGCTTGCGGCGGGGCCCTGCAGGAGGGCCGCCCGTCCTCCCCACCCTTCCTAAGCCCGGGGCGGGACCTGGGGCGGGGCCGGCGGTGCCCTGGAGCGGGCCGCCCCCGCTCCGACCTGCACGGACGCAGACGGCGCGAAGTGACCTTGACACCGTGATGCGCGCCACCCACTCTAGTCGTCAGTTGACTGTCAACAGTCGGCAGAGAACGCGATCCCGTCCATCGCGCACTGGAGACCACCATGACCGAGCGTCATCCCCCCATCCGCGACCCGCACCTCGAGGAGGTCGCCGCCTGGCACCCGATCGAGGGCACCCCGACCAAGAAGAAGGTCGCCATCGGGTGCTCGGTCGGGGCGACGATCGAGACCTACGACTTCATCGGCTTCGGCATCGCAGCGGCGCTGTACTTCAACACCGCCTTCTTCCCCGCGAACGACCCGTTGTCGGGCACGCTGCTGTCCTTCGCCACGCTGGGCATCGGATTCGCGGTGCGCCCGCTCGGCGGGATCATCGGCGGCTACCTCGGCGACCGGATCGGCCGCAAGCCGGTCCTCGTCGGCTCCCTGCTGCTCATGGGCATCGCGACGGTGCTCATCGGCTTCCTGCCCACCTACCAGCAGGTCGGCATCTGGGCCGGGATCCTGCTGGTGATCGTCCGCGTCGTGCAGGGGCTCGCGTTCGGCGCGGAGTGGGGCGGCGCGATCCTGATGTGCTTCGAGCACGCCCCGTGGCGCAAGAAGGGCCTGTACACCGGCATCACCCAGGCCGGCTTCCCGGTGGGGCTGCTGCTGGCCAACCTGGCCTTCCTGGTCAGCGTCCCGCTGGGCGGCTCGTGGGCGTGGCGGGTGCCGTTCCTGCTCAGCGCCGTCCTGATCGTCGTGGGCATCGTGATCCGGCTCAAGGTCGAGGAGTCGCCCGAGTTCGAGGAGCTCAAGGAGGAGGGCGAGCTCTCCAAGAACCCACTGCTCGAGGTGCTCCGCGACGACTGGCGCAACATCCTGCGCGCCTTCTGCCTGCGGATCACCGAGACCGCCGGCTACGCGGTGTCGGTCACGTTCATGCTGTCGTACGTCGCCGCCGAGGAGCTGGCCGACCGGTCGGTCACCCTCACCGCGACGATGATCGCCGCCGGGATCGGCATCTTCGCCACCACGTACTGGGGCGCGCTCACCGACCGCGTCGGGCGGCGCCCGGTGTACCTGCTGGGCACCGCGCTGCACCTGCTGTGGGGCATCCCGCTGTTCCTCGTGGTCAACACCGGCGCCGCGGTGGCGATCGTCATCGCGTTCGTCGTCAGCTACGCGGTCCTGCAGAACTCGCTGGCCGGGGTGCAGGGCGCCTGGTTCTCGGAACTCTTCGCGACCAAGACCCGCACCACCGGCGCGTCGCTGGCCTACCAGATGTCGGCCGTCGTGTCCGGGTTCACCCCGCTCATCACGACCGCGCTCTACGCCGGCTACGGCTGGATCGGCCCGGCGCTGCTGTTCAGCGGCTACGGCCTGCTGGGCCTGCTCGCCGCGCTGGTGACCCGCGAGACCTGGGGTCGGGTCGAGCGCGAGGAGGTGGCCGCCCTGGAGCGCACCCTCCGGACGTCGTCCGCCGTCCCCACCCCCCGTCCCGGTTCGTCCGAGCGTCGGCCGACGGCCGACTCGGCGACCGACTGACCCGCACGAGGAGGAACACGTCATGACCTCGCTGACCACACCGCAGGCCGGACCGGCCACCGCGGACCGGGCCGAGCGGATCGAGCGGATCCGCCAGGCCGCGTACCGGATCCGCCGCAACGCCCTCGACATGGGGGAGGTGCAGGGACAGGGCTACATCGGGCAGGCGCTCGGCGTGGCCGACGTCCTGGCCACCGTCTACACCGACCAGCTCCGGTACCGCCCGGAGGACCCGCACTGGCCCGACCGCGACCGCTTCCTGCTCTCCATCGGCCACTACGCCATCGCCCTCTACGCAGCCCTGGCCGAGGCCGGGACGATCCCGCGGGAGGAGCTGGAGACCTACGGCTCCGACGACTCGCGACTGCCGATGTCGGCCATGGCCTCCTACACGCCGGGCGTGGAGATTTCGGGCGGCTCGCTGGGCCACGGGCTGGCCGTGGCCGCCGGGATGGCCCTCGGGCTGCGCCACCAGGGCAACGGGGCGCGGGTGTTCAACCTGCTCTCCGACGGCGAGCTGGACGAGGGCTCGACCTGGGAGGCCGCACTCGCCTGCGCCCACCACGGCCTGGACGACGTCACCGCGATCGTCGACGTCAACGCGCTGCAGGCCGACGGCCCCACCGCCGGGGTGCTGCGCACCGAGCCGGTGACCGACAAGTGGCGGGCCTTCGGCTGGCACGCCTTGCGCGTCGACGGCAACGACGTCGCCGCGCTCGTCGACGCCTTCGACGAGCTGCGCGCGCACCGCGGCTCGCCGTCGGTGTTGATCTGCGACACCCGGATCGGGCGCGGGGTGCCGCTGCTCGAGGCCCGGGAGAAGGCCCACTTCATGCGGGTGGAGGAGCACGAGTGGCAGCTCGCCCGCGACCAGCTGCAGGAGGGGATGGCCCGATGACCAGCACCGCGCCGAAGAAGCGGCTCACCACCTCGGCGATGATCGCCTCGTTCGCCGACCCCGGTCAGCGCACGACCAGCGCACCCTTCGGGCACGCGCTCAACCGGCTGGCCGAGCAGCGGCCCGAGATCGTCGGGCTGTCGGCGGACCTCGCCAAGTACACCGACATGCACGTGTTCCGCGACGCCCACCCGGACCGCTTTTTCCAGATGGGCATGGCCGAGCAGTCGCTGCTCGGGACGGCGGCCGGGATGGCGGAGGTCGGCCTGGTGCCGTTCGCCTCCACCTACTCGGTGTTCGCCACCCGGCGGGCCTACGACTTCCTCTGCCTCGACATCGCCGAGCCGAACCTGAACGTCAACGTCGTCGGCGCCCTGCCCGGCCTCACCACCGGGTACGGGCCCAGCCACCAGGCCACCGAGGACCTCGCGATCCTCCGCGGCTGCCCGAACCTGACCATCGTCGACCCGTGCGACTCGGTCGACATCGAGCAGGCCGTGCCGGCCCTGGCGGACGCACCCGGTCCCACCTACCTCCGTCTGCTGCGGGGCGCGGTGCCCACGGTGCTCGACGAGTACGACTACCGGTTCCAGCTCGGCAAGGCCGCCGAGCTGCGCACCGGCCGGGACGTCGTCCTCATCTCCACCGGGCTGATGACCATGCGGGCGCTGCAGGCCGCGGCCCGGCTCGAGGCCGACCACGTGGACGTCGCCGTCCTGCACGTGCCGACCATCAAGCCGCTGGACACCGAGGCTGTCCTGCGGGCCGCACGCACCGACCGGCTCGTGGTCACGCTGGAGAACCACACCGTCGTCGGCGGTCTGGCCGAGTCGGTCGCCTCGACCCTGGCCTTCGCCGGGGTGGGCACCCGCGTGGTGCCCATCGCCCTACCCGACGAGTTCCTCGCCGCCGGCGCCCTGCCCACCCTGCACGACCGCTACGGCCTGTCGACCGACGCCGTCGTGGCCCGCGTGCGGGCCGAGCTGGGCGGGGACGACGGGCGCCGCCCGCCCGTCGCCCTGGCCCTCCCGGCACTCTCCCTTATACACATCTGACGCTGCCGACGACACCCTACGTGCAGGTCGACGTTGTCGCCTCAGCGTTAGAACACACCTCTCCGCGCACCCTCCATCGCTCATTGTGTCTCGTACGTCCGGTCGTCGTCTTT
>NZ_NVPT01000278.1 GCF_002802985.1 Geodermatophilus chilensis
TGATGCGTGACGTGCAGGGTTTGCTTTTTGTATCAGTGTGAGATACATCGGGTGTGTCCGCTCGGGATACTCCCGTCACCCCGGCGGTGGACGGCTCAGCGGTCACCGGGAGCCCGCCGGGTCGCCGTCCACCGCCGGGGTGACGGGGTGGGTGGCCGGCACCGCCTCGAGGAGCTCGACCAGGGGGGCGCCCTCGTGCCGCTTCAGCCGGCCGCTGGTCAGGGCACGCTCGGTGGTGCGCTGGGCCAGCGCGACGTAGGCCGCGACCGAGTCCGGCGCCCGCTCGGCGAGGGTGTCCAGGTGCCGGCGCACGGTGCCGACGTCCCCCCGGCTGACCGGGCCGGTGAGCCCGCGGTCGCCACGGCGCAGGCCGTTGTCGAGCGCGGCGGTGAGCAGCGGGGCGAGCACCCGGCCGGGCTCGGCGACGCCCGCGGTGCGCAGCAGGTCCGCGGCCTCGGCGACCAGCGTGACCAGGTGGTTGGCGCCGGTGACCAGCGCGGCGTGGTAGAGCCCGCGGTCGGCCTCGGCGACGAAGAACGGCTCGCCGCCCATCTCCAGGACCAGCGCCTCGGCCACCGGCCGGTGCTCGGGTGCGCTGGTGACGCCGAAGGGGGCGCCGGCGAGGCGGTCGGCGTCCTCGGGGGCGCCGGTGAAGGTCATGGCCGGGTGCAGCGCCAGCGGGAGGACGCCGGCCCGTGTGGCGGGGGCGAGGACGGCCAGGCCGTGCGCGCCGGAGGTGTGGAAGGCCAGCTGGCCGGCCCGCCAGATCCCGGTCTCGGCCAGGCCGGAGACCAGGCCGGCCAGGCTGTCGTCGGGGACGGCGAGCACCACGAGGTCGGCGGCGGTCACGACCTCGTCGGTGGGCAGCAGCGGTACGCCGGGCAGCAGCCGGGCGGCTCGTTCGGCGGAGGCGGTGGAGAGGCCGGCGGCGGCGACCACGTCGTGGCCTGCGGCGGTGAGGGCGGCGCCGAGGACGGCGCCGACGCGCCCGGCGCCGACGATGCCGACGCGCAGACGGGCGGGAGCGGTGTCCGCCGGGCCGAGACCGGCAGCGCGGAGCGTCCTGCGGGCAGCAGGCATCGGTGCACCTCTCGTTCCAGTCCCTCGCGGGTACCGGACTCGGTGGTCCGCGGACTCCCCCGTTGGAGCCCGTCGGGTGTTGCGGTCCTGCGGTCGTGCCGGCGCCGGGTCCGCTGCGACCGGAGGTGTCACGCGGGTGTCACGCCGGAAGCGAGTGTGTGACCGGTTCGGGGCAGGTGCAACGCCTCCTTGCTGTGGGGTGGGTCACTGCACGGCCTCGCCGGCGCCCGGCCGTCCCGTTCCCCGGGTGCTGTGCCCATCGGTGGGCTCGCGAGCCCGCCCAGGTCCGCGCCACCTACGGTGTCCGGCGGCAACGCAGACGCACGGCGGGAGGATCCGGGTGGGCACCCTCGAGGGACGGACGGCGCTGGTCACCGGCGGGAGCCGGGGCATCGGCCTGGCGATCGCGCAGACCCTGGTGGCGCGCGGGGCGCGGGTCGTCGTCACCGGCCGCAAGCCCGACGCGCTGGCCGAGGCGGTCTCCGCGCTGGGCGGCCCGGAGGTGGCGGTGGCCGTCGCCGGCAACGCGGGGGACGCCGAGCACCGGGCCGAGGCCGTGCGCACCGCCGTCGACACCTTCGGCAGCCTGGAGATGCTGGTCGGCAACGTCGGCATCAACCCGGTCTACGGCCCGCTGGTCGACCTCCCGCTGGACGGCTTCCGCAAGATCCTCGACACCAACGTCGTCGGCACCCTCGGCCTGGTGCAGGAGGCGTGGCGGGCGTGGATGGCCGAGCACGGCGGCTCGGTGCTCGTCGTCGCCTCGGTGGCCGGGCTCAAGGCCTCGCCGATGATCGGCGGGTACGGGGTCAGCAAGGCGGCGCTGGTCAACCTGGTCACCCAGCTCGCCGTGGAGCTCGGCCCGAGGGTGCGGGTCAACGCGGTCGCACCGGCGGTGGTGAAGACCCGCTTCGCCGAGGCGCTGTACGAGGGCCGGGAGGCCGAGGTGGCGGCGCAGTACCCGGTCGGCCGGCTGGGCGTGCCCGAGGACGTCGGCGAGGCGGCGGCCTACCTGCTCGGCGACGGCGCGGGCTGGGTCACCGGCCAGACCCTGGTGCTCGACGGCGGCGCACTGTCCCGCGGCCCGGCCTGAACGAGGACCCCTCGCCCCCACCCCGCGCAGGCTCGCGGCGGGGCCCTGCAAGGGGGGGCCGCGTCAGCGGCCGAGCACCCGGGCCAGGACGTCGTCGCTCTCGTCGTCCTCGCGGTAGCGACGCCGGCGGCGGCCACCGGACGGCGGGGTGAGGCCGCTCTCGGCGAGCAGCTCCGCCACCCGCCGTCCCGGGTCCCCCGCCGCCGGGGCGTGCGCCTCGGCCGTCGGCGCTGGAGCGGGCACCTCGGCCGGCGGCGCCGCCGGCCCGGGGACCGGCGGGCGCTGCCGCTGGGCGACCGGCCGCTCGGTGGTGAGCAGGTCGTCCGGGACGGGCGTGGCCGTGGGCTTGGGGGGATCGGTGCGGCGCCGGCGCGGCTCGGTCTCGTCCTCGTGCTCCGGCGACGGCGGCGGCGGCGGTGGGGTCAGCAGCGACCGGCTGGCCAGCCAGTCCAGCGGTGGCGGCGGAGGCTCGGCAGTGGCCGCGTGCCGGGTGCGGCGCGCCTCCGCGGCCTCGTCGGGCTCGACCAGCCGACGCCCGGCCAGCCAGTCCAGCGGCGGCGGGGGCGGGGGCGGCGGGACCCGGCGCGGCTCGGCGCGGACCCCGTCGGGCCCGCGGGTGCCGGCAGCCGGCTCGTCGGCACGCACGGCCGGCCAGGCGGCGGTCAGCTCCGGCGCCGGGGAGGTCCAGCTGTCGGCCTCGACCGTCCGGGGAGCGGCGGCCTCCGTGGTGGCGGGGGCGGTCCGGGTGGACTGGGTGCGCAGCATGACCCGCTCGACGAGCATCTCGCCGGAGCGCTGCTCGGGCAGCTCGCTGCGCAGCCGGGCGACGTCGGTGCGCAGCTCGGCCAGGGCGGTGAGGTCGAGGCCGGCGAGGGCGGTGCGCAACTCGGCGAGGCCGGCCAGGTCCCGGCGCAGCCCGGCGACCTCGGCCAGCTCGTGGCGCAGTTCGGCCACCTGGGCCAGCTCGCGGCGCAGCTCGCCGACCGGGGCCAGCTCCGCGCGCAGCGCCTCCAGCTCGGCGCGCATCGACTGCTCGACGGTGCGCCGCAGCTCGTCCGCCAGCCGCAGCTCGTGCTCGCGGCGGGCCGTGCCCTCGCGCTGGAGCTCCAGCTCGTGTGCCCGCCGCAGCTCGGCCTCGCGCTCGACGGCCGCGCGACCGAGGTCGGCGTGCTCGACGGGGTCGCCCGGGCGCCGGGAGGCGACGAGGGCGGCGAGCACGAACGCCCAGGCGGCGGCGACGACGGCCAGCCGCAGCAACTGCGGGTCGTCGGTCAGGAAGACGACGCCGGTGGCCACCACGGCGAGGACGAAGCCGACGACCAGACCCAGCGTCCGCAGTCCCGGGGACGCCGGACCGGCGGGCCGTCCCGCAGGCCCGTCCCGGTGCGCCGACGCGGCGTCCCGGGCTGTCTCGTATACACCTATAACGCTGCCGACGAACCCGTACGGTGCTGTCATGGTGGTCGCACGATCGATAAAAACAACAAGATATCATAGTACACATACAGAGAATACAAAACAGAAGATATAACGACGCGAATGAGCATAGTAGTAAGTAGCAATA
>NZ_NVPT01000279.1 GCF_002802985.1 Geodermatophilus chilensis
GGCTTCGCAACTCCGAAGGATCCAGCGGTGGCCGCCCCCATGCCAGCCCCAGAATCACAGCTCTGTCATCCCAGTGGCCGAGGGGTTAAACGACAAGCTGAGGGGACGTGGGAGGTCATGGCCCTGCTGCCCGTGAGAGCACGTCGCTCACCCGGTCGACCTGCGCGACGGTCAGGGTCGGGGACATGGGCAGCGACAAGATGCGCTCAGCCGCGTTCTCCGTGACCGGCAGTCTGTCCTCGGCGAACTCCGCGAAGGCCGGCTGGCGGTGGCACGGCACCGGGTAGTGCAGACCCCACCCGATGCCGGCGGCGTCCAGCGCCGCGGTGGCCGCCGCACGATCGGGCACCTGGACGACGGCGAGGTGGTGCACCGACTCTGCCCGCGGGTGCTGGGCGACCGATACGCAGCCAACCGGTAGACGCTCCCGGTAGCGCTGCATCAGCGACCGCCTGCGTGCGTTGTCCTCGTCGAGGCGGCGCAGCTTGGCGGTCAGGAGCGCAGCCTGGAGCGTGTCCAACCGGCTGTTCCGGCCACGCAGCTCGTGGAGGTGGTGGCCCTGGTTGGCGCGGCCGTGGTTGGCCAGTTGTCGGATCCTCGTGACCAGTGCCGCGTCGTCGGAGACGACGGCGCCGCCGTCCCCCAGCGCTCCCAGGTTCTTGCCCGGGTAGAAGCTGAAGGCGGCGGCGACGCCGACGCTCCCGGCCCGACGTCCGCCGAAGCGGGCTCCGTGCGCCTGGGCGGCGTCTTCGACGAGCGCGATGCCGTGCCGACGCACCAACGGGACGAGGCGGTCGAGGTCGACCATCTGGCCGAAGAGGTGCACGGCCATGACCGCCGCCGTCCGCGGGCCGATGGCCGCGGCGACGGCATCCGGGTCGACCTCCAGGGTGTCCGCTCGCACGTCCACGAACCGCGGACGCGCCCCCACGGCGCACACGGCCTCGACGGTGGCGACGAAGGTGTTCGCCGGGACGATGACCTCGTCGCCCGGGCCGATGTCGAGCGCGGCCAGGATCAGCTCCAACGCGTCCGTCCCGTTGGCCACGCCGACGCAGTGTTCGGTCCCGCAGTACTCCGCGAACCGTGCCTCGAAGGTCTCGACCTCCGGTCCTCCGATGAAGCGCCCATCCGCGAGGACCCGCTCCCAGCACAGGTCCAGGTCCTCGCGGACGAGGTCGGTGATGCCGCGGACGTCGAGGAACGGGATCGACGTGGTGGTCAGCATCCGGTCACCGCGAGTGGAAGATCCGGTGACCGTTGACCGCCGGCGGGACGGGGACGGACCCCGTGCCGGCCAGATCCGTCGACACGTCCGCTCCGGCGACCACGTCCTCACCAGCGACGTCGGCCAGCTGATCCGTGGCGGCCAGCACGCGGACCACCTCGAGCCCCCGTTCGCCCGGGGTGTCCGGGGGCGAACCCGTCCGGATGCACTCGATGAAGTGGTGGTCCTGGACCAGGAGCGGCTCCTGGAACGGGATGTACGGGGACACGATGTCGCCGGTCCGGTAGGACACCGGCAGGGCGTGCGCCTCCACCGGGGCGTCGATGTCCTGCACGTCGACGCCGATGTCGTAGATCCGGATCCGCTCGTTGTCGGACATGTCGTCGTACACGGCCATCTTCTGCTCGCCCACCACGGTGACCTGCCGGACCTTGTTCGGTGTCAGCCAACTGACGTGCACGTAGGCCCGGGTCTGCGACCGCGGGAAGTCGAAGCGGAGGTAGGCGACGTCGGCGTGCTGCCGGCTGATGTGGCTGTGCGCCCACACGGTCGCGCAGGAGGGCATCTCGTCGAGGATGTAGGACACGATCGAGATGTCGTGCGGAGCCAGGTCCCAGATCACGTTCACGTCGCTCTGGTACCGGCCCAGGCTCAGCCTGGCCGTGTCGACGTAGAGGATCCGCCCCAACGCTCCGGACCGAACGAGCTCCCGGAGCTTCCAGACGGCGGCGTTGTACTCGAACGTGTGCCCGACCATGAGCTGGACCCCGCAGCGGGCCGCCGTCTTGACCAGGAGCTCCGCGTCCTCGACGGAGGTGGCGAGGGGCTTCTCCACGAGGACGTGCTTTTCGGACTCGAGGGCCCGGTGCGCGATGGCGGCGTGAGTGCCGGGCGGCGTGGCGATCACCACCGCATCGATGTCGTGCAGGACGTCGTCCAGCCGGGTTGCCAGCCTGGCCATGGGGTAGTGGGCGGCCGCCTCCGACAGGCGGGCCGGCCGGCCGTCGACGATGGTGACGTCGACGCCTGGGGTGCTGCTGAGGACTCGGACGTGCTTGGAGCCCCAGTAGCCGTAACCGACGACGGCGATGCGGTCACGGTACGTGTGGGACCCCACCGGGTGTTCCATCGCGCGGTTGGAGGTGAGGACGGTGACCTTCCTGTCGGTCTCACCTGCAGGGGAGTGCGGTGCTTGCCTCATCTGTCTTCCTCGGGAGCTGGGTGCGCTGGACGGGGGCGCGGGAGCGGGCTGGGAAAGGGGCGGGGATCCGCCTGACGGAGCCAGGGGACCGGCGGGACGCGGCGTGGACACCTCGGCGGCTGAGCTCGCCGGATCCTGGCTCAGTCGGGGCTGGCCCCCGGGTCGTCGGCCCGACGGAGGACCCGGTCGTCGACGACGACGCTGCAACCCGATGGGTCCTGGGGAAGCAGCATCGCGATAGCGGGGCCGAGGACCGCGAGGTCCAGACCCGTCTGGTGGTAGCTGCCGGAATGGCAGGCCGAAGTCCCGCTGGCCGACCCCCCGGTCGGCGCTGGCGGCACGGGCGCGGGCACGGGAGCCGGCAGACGCAGGAGCGACACGGGGGACGGCTCCGTCGGCAGCTCGGGAGCCAAGACAGCCGCCGGGGCGCCGAGCGCGCCCCGGCTCACCCGGCCGTCGTGGTCGTCGGACGCACGGAACGAGGAGGTGGACGCCTGCCCCGTCTCGCCCGCGGGCCACGGGACCCGGGTACCGACTGTGGGAAGGTCTCCGGAGGACGTGGCCGGGACCACCGTGGTCACTGCCGCGGCAGGACGGGCCGGCTCCAGGGCGACAGCCCTCGATGGGCTCGGCGTCGTGGCGTCCGTGCCGGCACTGGGCGGCGTCGCGGTGCCGGGGTAGGGATCGGCGCTGCCGGTCCCCGACTCCTCTTGGGGCGTGGCGGCCGGGCCGGGAGCCGGCGCCTCCCAGCGAGACGCGGGGGGAGGACCGGGAGCGGCGGGTTGCTGCCGAGCCGCGGCCGCGGACGGCTGCGTCTCCGAGACAGCCCCTGCCGAGGACGGCCCTGTCCACGCCGGAGGTGCCGCGACTGGAGCAGACGCGGAACCCAGATCGGGCGTTGTCTCGGTGGGCGGCGGACCGGCCAGGGGCTCGACGCCGACGGTCCTTGTCGCCCGCGCGAGGTTGACGGCCGGCGCAGCCGCCGCCTCGGCCGTGACCGGGCCGGCGGCGGGCGGGCGCTGGGGTGCTGCGGTCGTTGACACAGATCTGATCCTGCTGCAGTGCCCTCTCGTACGCCTCTGACTCTATCCCCCAATTGATTGTTATACAACACGCTTCTAATCTATCTCTACACCTAGCTACCCTACACTCACTCCACTGCAGCCGCTACTCTACCTCACTGCTGTCCACTACA
>NZ_NVPT01000028.1 GCF_002802985.1 Geodermatophilus chilensis
ATGCTTAGTTGTGATACGTTGCGTCGTTGTGCACGTTGTTGTGTTTATATGCATTCGGCGACCCCCGAATTCTACACGTAAGGTGTCGTCGGCATCGTCAGATGTGTATAAGCGACCGCCCCCGCACCGCGCCGGCGTCCCGCCGAGCGCGCCCCGCTGCGCGGCGGCGCGACGGGCGCGTTCACCTCCCGCCGCGCTCCCGGCAGTCGCCGGGTGCCCGGCGCGCTGCGGACCAGCCGCCGGCGCTACAGCATCGGCTTCGTCCTCGTCGTCGTCCCGCTGCTGGTGATCACCGGCAAGCTGTGGCTGCTGCAGGGCGTGGACAGCGGCGAGTACGCCCTCGCGGCCACCCAGGACCGCATCCGCGTGCAGGACATCGCCCCGCTGCGCGGCTCGGTCGTCGACCGCGACGGCAACCCGCTGGCCTACACCGTCGAGGCCTCCCGGATCACCGCCGACCCGACCCTGGTCGACGACCCCGCCCGCACGGCCCTGGCGCTGACCACGCTGCTCGACGTCCCGGTCTCCGAACTGACCGACCTGCTCTCCGAGGACGGCCGCTACGTCGTCCTGGCCTCGCAGGTGCCGCCGGAGACCGTCGACGCCATCGACGAGCTCGGGTTGGCCGGCATCTTCGCCGAGGACGACCCGGTGCGGCTCTACCCCGCGGGGTCGGTCGCGGGGCAGGTCGTCGGCTTCACCGGCCGCGACGGCCAGGGGCTGGCCGGCATCGAGCAGAGCTTCGACGAGCAGCTGGCCGGCACGCCGGGGGAGCGGCGGGTCGAGGTCGGCAGCGGCGGGCACCCGATCCCCTCGGGCATCGACGAGTCCACGCCCGCCGTCGACGGCAGCACCGTCGAGCTGACCCTCGACGCCGACCTGCAGTACGTCACCGAGCAGCGCCTGCAGGAGGCCTGCCAGGACGGCGCGACCACCCGCGCCTCGGCCGTCGTCCTCGACGTGCACACCGGTCAGGTCGCCGCGATGGGCTCCTGCCCCGGCTACGACCCGGGCAACTACCGGCAGACCGAGCCCGAGCTGCTGGGCAACCCCATCGTCTCCAGCGTCTTCGAGCCCGGCTCGGTGCTCAAGGCGGTCACCCTCGCCGCGGCCGTCGAGGAGGGCAAGGCGACGCCGGACACCGTGCTGAGCGTCGACGGCCACATCGAGGCGGGCGACGTCGTGGTGCGTGACGCCCACGACCACGCGCCGATCGACTGGACGGTCACCGGGATCCTCGCCAAGTCCAGCAACGTCGGCACGATCATGCTGGCCCGCGAGGTGGGCGACGAGCGGCTCGAGGAGTACCTGCGGGCCTTCGGCCTGGGCAGCACCACCGGCATCGGGCTGCCCGGCGAGAGCGCCGGCATCCTCGAGGACTCCGCGGACTGGACCGAGAGCCGCGCGGCGAACGTGCCGATCGGGCAGGGCGTGTCGGTCACCACGCTGCAGATGGCCTCGGTCTACCAGGCCATCGCCAACGGCGGGGTGCGCATCCCGCCGCGCATCGTCTCCTCGGTGGGCGGCGAGCCGGTCCCGGCGCCCGAGAGCACGCGGGTCCTCAGCGAGGCGACCGCGGACGACGTCGCGTACATGCTCGAGGCCGTCGTCGGGCCGGGCGGCACCGCCCCGCTGGCGCAGGTCGAGGGCTTCCGGGTGGCCGGCAAGACCGGCACCGCCCAGCGGGCCAACCCCGAGTGCGGCTGCTACGCCGGCGGCGGCTACGTGACGACCTTCGTCGGGTTCGCCCCGGCCGACGACCCGCAGTACGTCGTCGCCGTGGACCTCGAGCGGCCGACCAGCGACGCGGAGGGCGGCCAGGTCGCCGCCCCGGTCTTCGCCGACGTCATGCGCCAGGCGCTGACCGCCGACGGCATCGTGCCGTCCGGGACACCCCGCCCCGACTTCGCGCTGACCGGCCCGGAGAACTGAAGAAGGACCACCCTTCCCCCCACGCCTCGCGCGCTCGGCGCGGGACCCTGAAGGGTGGCCGTTCCAGTGCGTCGCGAGGCGCGGCGGGGCCCTGCAGGGGGGCCGTTCCAGTGCGTCGCGAGGCTCGCGGCGGGGCCCCGCTCGGCGACGATCATGGAGTCCGGGTGGCGACACGCGGACCGGGCCCGGCGTGTCGCCACCGCAGCTCCATGATCGTCGTCAGGAGGCGCGGCCGGAGTGCCCCTCGGCAGGCTCGAACGGGGCCGGCGGGGCCGGCATCGGGCGGCGGTGACCGGCTCCCCGCGTGTGGGCGGCGGGCCCCGACCTGCCCGCCGGTAGATTGGAGTCCCGTGAGCGAGAGCGGGAGGGGGACGACGTCCCGGCCGGGGGGGACCGACCCGCTGACCCTCGCCGACCTCGCCGACCTGCTCGGCCCGCCCGTCCAGGGCGACCCCGCCACCGCGGTCGCCGGCGTGACGCTGGCCTCGGGTGAGGCCGGCCCCGGAGACCTCTACGCCGCCCTCCCCGGCGCCCGCACCCACGGGGCGCGGTACGCCGCCGATGCCGCGGCGCGCGGGGCGGTCGCCGTCCTGACCGACCCCACCGGCCGCGACGAGGCCGCCGCGACCGGCCTGCCGGTGTGCGTCGTCGAGGACCCCCGCGCGCTGCTCGGCGCCGTGGCCGCCCGCGTCTACGGGGAGCCGGCCCGGCGGATGCAGGTCATCGGGATCACCGGCACCAACGGCAAGACGACGACCAGCTACCTCGTCGAGGCGGGCCTGGCCGCCGCCGGCCGCGGCACCGGCCTGGTCGGCACGGTGGAGACCCGCACCCGTGGCCGCGCCGCCGACGGGACGCCCACCGTCACCACCCTGCCCAGCGTGCGCACGACGCCGGAGGCGCCGGCCCTGCACGCGCTGCTGGCCCGGATGGCCGACTCCGGCGTGCAGACCGTCGTCATGGAGGTCTCCAGTCACGCGCTCGTGCTCGGCCGGGTCGGTGGCATCCCGTTCGCCGCGGCCGGGTTCACCAACCTCGGCCGCGACCACCTGGACTTCCACGCCGACATCGAGGACTACTTCCAGGCCAAGGCGCGCCTCTTCGACGGCCGTGCCGCCGTCGAGGTGGTCGACGTCGACGACCCGTACGGGCGGCGGCTGGCCGGCATGCTCGGCGACCGCCGCACGGTGACCGTCTCGATAGAGGGGGCCGACGCCGACTGGACGGCGACCGGCCTCGTGCCGGCCTCCGACGGCGGGACGGCGTTCACCCTGACCGGCCCGGACGGGGGCTCCTGGCCGGCGCGGGTGCGACTGCCCGGCCGGTTCAACGTCGCCAACGCCGTCCTCGCGGTGGCGCTGCTCGACGCGGTCGGCGTGCCGGTGGAGACGGCGCTGACCGGGCTGGCCGAGACGGTGGTGCCCGGCCGGATGGAGCCGGTGGACGCCGGCCAGCCGTTCGTCGCCGTCGTCGACTACGCGCACACCCCCGACGCCGTCGGCACGGCGCTGACCGCGCTGCGCGCCGCGACGCCGGGCCGGGTGATCACCGTGCTCGGCTGCGGCGGCGACCGCGACCCCGGCAAGCGGGCGGCGATGGGGGAGGCCGCGGCGCGCGGCAGCGACCTGCTGGTCGTCACCGACGACAACCCCCGCTCCGAGGACCCCGCCGCGATCCGCGCGGCGATGCTCGCCGGCGTCCCCGCCGACCGGCGCGGCGACGTGCTGGAGATCGGCGACCGCCGCGCCGCCATCGCCGCCGCCGTCGCCCACGCCCGGCCGGGCGACGCCGTCCTCGTGGCCGGCAAGGGCCACGAGACCGGCCAGGAGGTGGCCGGCACCCTGCACCCGTTCGACGACCGCGCCGTGCTGCGCGAGGCCCTGGCGCAGCACGCGCCGGCCGGAGTGGAGCCCACCCCGTGATACAGCTGAGCCTCGCCGAGGTGGCCGAGGCGGTCGGCGGTGAGCTGACGCGCGGCGACGGCACCGTCTCCGGGAAGGTCACCGTCGACTCCCGCGCCGTGGCACCGGGCGACCTGTTCGTCGCCGTGCCGGGGGAGCGGGTCGACGGGCACGACTTCCTCGGTGCCGCCGCGGCCGCCGGCGCGGTCGCCGCGCTGACCACCCGCCCCGACGACGCGTTGCCCTGCGTGGTCGTCGACGAGTCGGTCGCCGCGCTGGGCCGGCTGGCCGCCGCGGTGCACACCCGGCTGGCGGTCGGCGATCTGGTCACGATCGGCATCACCGGCTCCTCGGGCAAGACCAGCACCAAGGACCTGCTCGGCCAGGTGCTGACCACCGCGGGCGCCACGGTCAGCCCGCCCGGCTCGTACAACAACGACATCGGCCTGCCGCTCACCGTGCTCGACGCCGACGGCGACACCCGTTTCCTCGTGCTCGAGATGGGCTCGCGCGGACGGGGGCACATCGCCCGGCTGTGCCGGGTGGCCCGCCCCGACGTCGGCGTCGTCCTCAACGTCGGCTCGGCGCACCTGGGCGAGTTCGGCTCGGCCGACGGGATCGCGCTCGCCAAGGGGGAGCTGGTCGAGGCGCTGCCGGCCGAGGGCACCGCCGTCCTCAACGCCGACGACCCGCGGGTGATCGGCATGGCGCCGCGCACCCGGGCCCGCGTGGTCACCACCGGGACGTCGGCCGAGGCCGACGTGCGCGCGGAGGACGTCGTCCTCGACGAGGCCGGCCGCGCCGGCTTCACGTTGGTCGCGGGGGGTGCCCGCGCGGCGGTGCGGCTGCAGGTCGTCGGTGCGCACCAGGTCGCCAACGCCCTGTCGGCCGCCGGTGCCGCGCTGGCCTCCGGGATGACGCCGGAGGACGTCGCCGCCGCGCTGTCGGCCGCCGTGCCGCGCAGCCGCTGGCGGATGGAGGTCACCCGCCGGGACGACGGCGTGACCGTGGTCAACGACGCCTACAACGCCAACCCCGAGTCGATGCGCGCCGCGCTGGCCGCGCTGGCCGGGCTGCCCGCGCGGCGGCGGATCGCCGTGCTCGGCGCGATGGCCGAGCTGGGCCCGGGCGCGGCCGGGGAGCACGAGCGGCTGGGCCGGGACGCCGTGGCCGCCGGGATGGACCTGGTCGTGGCCGTCGGCCCGGATGCAGTAGGGATAGCCGACGGGGCGCTCGCCGCCGGTGCTCGCGAGGACCGCGACACGGACAGGGGCGCGGTCCGCGTGCCCGACCGGGCGGCCGCCCGGGAACTGCTGACGGAGGTGCTGGTGCCCGGTGACGTCGTGCTGGTGAAGGCCAGCCGGTCCTACGGGCTCGAGGTGCTCGCGGCCGACCTGCTCGCCCCCGGGGCAGGCGCGTGAGATCCATCCTCATCGCGGCCGCGTTCGGGCTGGTGATCTCGATCCTGGCCACGCCGGTCGCCGTGCACCTGTTCCGCCGCAAGGGCTTCGGCCAGGAGATCCGCGACGACGGGCCCGAGAGCCACCTGGCGAAGAAGGGCACGCCCACCATGGGCGGCACCGTCATCGTCGGTGCCACGGTCGGCGGCTACCTGATCGCGCACCTGTTCCTGCTCAACCAGCCCGGCCGCGGAGTGACCGCCAGCGGCCTGTTGGTGCTCTTCCTCATGGTGGGCCTGGGCACCGTCGGCTTCCTCGACGACTACCTGAAGATCCGCTTCCGGCGCAGCCTCGGGCTGAACAAGACCGCCAAGCTCGTCGGCCAGCTCGTCGTCGGCGTGGCCTTCGCGGTCCTGGCGCTGAACTTCCCCGACGAGGCCGGCATCACCCCGGCCTCGGAGTTCGTCTCCTACGTCCGCGACATCGACCCGCTCTTCCTGGGGTCGTTCGGCTTCGTCGTCCTGGCCTACCTGTTCATCGCCGGGTTCTCCAACGCCGTGAACCTGACCGACGGCCTGGACGGGCTGGCGGCCGGCTGCTCGGCGATGGTCTGCGGCGCCTACACGATCATCTCGTTCTGGCAGTTCACCCACGACTGCACCAGCGAGGCCATCGCCGGCTGCTACGAGGTGCGCGACCCGCTCGACGTCACGCTGGTCGCCGCCGCCGGGCTCGGCGCCTGCCTGGGCTTCCTGTGGTGGAACACCAGCCCCGCGCGGATCTTCATGGGCGACACCGGCTCGCTCGCCCTCGGCGGGCTGCTGGCCGGCCTGGCCGTGGTCACCCGCACCGAGCTGCTGCTCGTCGTCCTCGGTGGGTTGTTCGTCGCGGTCACGCTGTCGGTGGTCATCCAGGTGGCCTTCTTCCGCGCCACCCGGCGCCGGGTGTTCCGGATGGCCCCGCTGCACCACCACTTCGAGCTGGCCGGCTGGACCGAGAACACGGTGATCGTCCGCTTCTGGCTGGTGACCGGGATGTCGGTCGCCTTCGGGCTGGGCCTCTTCTACGCCGACTGGCTGACCGTCACGGGCCTGTGAGTCAGGAGAGGCTGCTGCGACACGCCCCGACGGTGCGCCGGGAGACCCGCCCCAGCGGCGACGATGGCCGGATGCAGTCCTCCGGCGTTCCGACCGCTCCCGGGCGGCGCCGGACCGCGGGGACCGGGCGCAGGACGCCGGTCCGCCGGTTCGCGCCGCCGCCCTGGCTCGACGGCCCCATGACCAGCTTCCAGCTGGTCGTCGGCGCGGCCGGCATGCTCCTGGCCATCGGCCTGGTCATGGTGTTCTCCGCCTCGGCGATCGAGGCCGCGCTCAACGACCAGCCCGCCTGGCGGCCCGGCGTCGACCAGGTCGTCTTCGCCGTCATCGGCCTGGGTGCGCTGCTGGTGGCGGTGCGGTTGCCGGTCGGGCTGGTCCGCCGCTGGGCGCCGATCGGCCTGGTGGTCGCGGCGGTGCTGCTCGTCGCGGTGCTCGTCCCGGGCATCGGCATGCAGCTCAACGGCTCCCGCGCCTGGATCGACCTGGGCTTCACCAACTTCCAGCCCTCCGAGCTCGCCAAGCTGGTGTTCGCGCTGTGGGGCGCGCACATCCTGGCGATGCGCGACCGCTTCCTGACCGTCCGGACGCTGCTGGTGCCGCTGCTGCCGGTGTTCGCCGTCCTGTCGGTCCTGCTCATCCTCGAGCCGGACTTCGGCGGGGTGGTCAGCCTCGGCCTGGTCCTCGTCGGCCTGCTGTGGGCCGGGGGCCTGCCGGGCCGCTGGTTCGCCGGGTTCGCCGCCGCGGCCGCCGCGGCCGTGGTGCTCATGGTCGCCGTCGCGCCCTACCGCATGGAGCGGATCACCTCGTTCCTCGACCCGTTCGCCGACCCGTCGGACACCGGCTTCCAGGCCATCCGCGGCTTCTACGCGCTCGCCACCGGTGGGCTCTGGGGCGTGGGGCTGGGCAACAGCGCGATGAAGTGGAACCTGCTGCCCGAGGCGGAGTCGGACTACATCTTCGCGATCATCGGTGAGGAGCTCGGCTTCCTCGGCTGCCTGGTCGTGGTCGCCCTCTACGGCGTGCTGGCCTGGGCCGGCTTCCGCATCGCCCGGCGCACCGCCGACCGGTTCGTGCAGCTGGCCTGCGTGGCGATCACCGTGTGGCTGGTCGGCCAGGCGGCACTCAACATGGGCTACGTGGTGGGTCTGCTGCCGGTCACCGGCCTGACGCTGCCGCTGGTCTCCGCCGGCGGCACCTCGCTGGTGCTCACCCTGTTCATCGTGGGCCTGCTCATCCGCTTCGCCCGCTCCGAGCCCGAGGCGATCGAGCACCTGCGCCGCGCCGACCGCGGCCGGCTGTCCCGCTGGCTGCTGCCGGCGCCCGAGCAGGCCGTCGGCGCGGTGTTCCCGCGCCGCGCCCGCCGTCCCGAGCAGCCCGACGAGCGCCCCGGCCGCGCACCCGGGCGTCCCGCCCGCCGCGCCGCCGTCACCGGCGCACGCACCGTCGCCCGCGTCGTCCCGGTCCCGCCCGGGGAGCGCGTCCCGCGCGAGCGGGTGCCCGCTCGTGAGCGGCGGACGACGGAGGGCCGCGGCCGGGTGCCCGAGGCCCGCCGGCAGCCGCCGCCGCGGGCCCGGGCCACGGCCCCCGAGTCCCCGCGGCGACCCCGATGAGCGTCAGCGTGGTCCTCGCCGGGGGCGGCACCGGCGGGCACATCGAGCCGATGCTCGCCCTGGCCGACGCGCTGCTGCGCCGCGGCGCGGTGGAGGGCGGCCTGCGGATCACCTGCCTGGGCACCGCGCGCGGCATGGAGACCCGGCTGGTCCCCGCCCGCGGCTACGACCTGCGACTGATCCCGCCGGTGCCGCTGCCGCGCAAGCCCACCGTCGACCTGCTGCGGGTGCCTGGCCGGGTGGTGCGCTCGGTGTCCGAGACCCGGGCGCTGCTGCGCGAGCTGTCCGCGGACGTCGTCGTCGGCTTCGGCGGCTACGTGGCGCTGCCGGCCTACCTGGCCGCCCGCCGGGAGCGGGTGCCGGTCGTCGTGCACGAGCAGAACGCGCTGCCGGGCCTGGCCAACCGGATCGGCGCGCGGGTCGCCGCGTGGGTGGCGGTCACCGTGCCCGGCACGCCGCTGCGCGGCGCCGAGCACGTCGGCATGCCGCTGCGGACGGCGATCAGCACGCTGGACCGCCCCGCCCGCCGCGCCGAGGCCCGCGCCGCCTTCGGCCTGGACCCCGAGCGGCCGACGCTGCTGGTCTTCGGCGGGTCGCAGGGCGCGGCCTCGCTCAACCGGGCCGCCGTCGGCGCCGCCGACGCGCTCACCGCGGCCGGGGTGCAGGTGCTGCACGCCCGCGGCCCCAAGAACACCGACGTGACCGTGCCGCCCCGCGCGCCCGGGCACGCCCCCTACGTCGTCGTCGACTACCTCGAGCGCATGGACCTCGCCTACGCCGCCGCCGACCTGGCCCTGTGCCGGTCCGGCGCGGTCACCGTGGCGGAGCTGTCCGCCGTCGGGCTGCCGGCGGTGTTCGTGCCGCTGCCGATCGGCAACGGCGAGCAGCGGCTCAACGCCCTGCCCGTCGTCGACGCCGGGGGAGGACTGCTGGTGGACGACGCCGACCTGTCGCCGTCCTGGATCGAGGAGCACGTCATCCCGATGGTCACCGACCCGGCCACGCTGGCCCGGTACGCCGAGCACGCCGCGGCCGCCGGCGCCCGGGACGCCGACGAGCGCCTGGCCGACATCGTGCTGGAGGTGGCCGAGTGAGTGCCGCTGCGGTGGCCGCGTGGGCCGACCCGGTGCCGAGCCTCGAGGAGCTCGGCGCCGTGCACTTCGTCGGCATCGGCGGGGCCGGGATGAGCGGCATCGCCCGCATCCTGCTGGCCCGCGGCGTCCGGGTCTCCGGCAGCGACCGGCGCGACACCCCGACGCTGCTGGCGCTGCGGGCGCTGGGCGCCCGCGTGCAGCTCGGCCACGACCCGGCGAACCTCGGGGACGCCGACACCGTCGTCGTCTCCACCGCCATCCGCGACGACAACCCCGAGCTCGCCACCGCCCGCGAGCGCGGCCTGCGGGTGCTGCCCCGCGCGGTCGCGCTGGCCGCGGTGATGGCCGGCCGGCGCAGCGTCGCGGTGGCCGGCACGCACGGGAAGACCTCGACGACCTCGATGCTCACCGTCGCGGTGCAGGCCTGCGGCGTGGACCCCTCCTTCGCCATCGGCGGCGACCTCAACGAGTCGGGCAGCAACGCGCACGCCGGCGAGGGCGACGTCTTCGTCGCCGAGGCCGACGAGAGCGACCGCTCCTTCCTGCTGCTGGCCCCGTACGGCGCGATCGTCACCAACGTCGAGGCCGACCACCTCGACAACTACGGCGACCTCGCCGCGGTGGAGGCCGCCTTCGACCGGTTCCTGCAGACCATCGACCCGGCCGGTTTCCTGGTGCTGTGCGCCGACGACCCCGGCGCGGCCCGGCTGCGCACCGTGCCCACCCCGGCCCGGGTGCGCACCTACGGCACGGCCGAGGACAGCGACCTGCGGCTGGTCGACGTCGAGGTGGGCCCGGAGACGACCGCCTGGACCGCCGTCCTCGACGGCGAGGTGCTCGGCCGGGTGTCGATCCGAGTGCCCGGCGAGCACATGGCCCGCAACAGCGCCGCCGCGCTGCTGGCCGGGCTCGAGCTGGGCCTGCCCGCCGAGAGCCTGATCGCCGGGCTCGGCCGCTTCGGCGGGGTGCACCGGCGTTTCGAGCTCAAGGGCAGCGTCGGCGGGGTGCGGGTCTACGACGACTACGCCCACCACCCGACCGAGGTGGAGGCCCAGCTGCGCGCCGCGCGGGCGGTGGCCGGCGCCGGCCGGGTGGTCGTGGCCTTCCAGCCGCACCTGTACAGCCGCACCCGGCAGTTCGCGGCCGCGTTCGGCGCGGCGCTGGGCCTGGCCGACGAGGTCGTGGTCATGGACGTCTACGGCGCCCGCGAGGACCCGGTCCCCGGCGTCACCGGCGCGATGGTGGCCGACGCGGTCGCGCTGCCGGCCGGGGGGGTGCACTTCGAGCCGTCCTGGTCGGCCGCGGCCCCGGCGCTGGCCGAGCGGGCGCGGCCCGGCGACCTGGTGATCACCATGGGCGCGGGCAACGTCTCGATGGTCGGCCCGGAGGTGCTCGAGGCGCTGCGGGCCCGGTTCGCGGCGGACGGCGGCGAGCCGGGGGACCCCGCGCGGTGAGCCGTTCGGGGACGACCACCAGCGACCGCGCGCGCGGCGGGGGGTCCTCCCGGGCCGGCGCCGCGGCGCGTCCCCGCCGCCGTCCGGTCGCCCGCCGCCCGTCGAGTCGCCACCCCGCCGACCCGGCCGCCCGCCGGCGACGGCTGCTGCTGCGCGGCGGCGTGCTCGTCGCGGTGCTCGGCCTGCTGGCCTGGCTGCTGTGGGGGAGTCCCGTGCTCGCCGTGTCCGCCGTGCGGGTCGACGGCGCCGGCACGCTGACCGCCGCCGAGGTCGTCGACGTCGCCGGCATCGACGAGGGGACGCCGCTGCTGCGGGTCGACGTCGACGCCGCCGAGGCCCGGGTCGCCCGGCTGCCGCAGGTCGCCGACGTCGAGGTGACCCGCGGCTGGCCGCGCAGCGTCGTCGTCACCGTGGTGGAGCGGGTCCCGGTCGCCGTGGTCGAGCAGGACGGCACGCGCTCGCTGGTCGACGCCGACGGCGTGCTGTTCGACACGGTGACCGGCCGCCCGCCGGCCGGCGTGGTGCCTCTCGACGTCGCCGATCCCGGCCCCGAGGACCGCGCCACCCGCGCGGCGCTGTCGGCTCTGGTCGCGCTGCCGGACGACGTCCGCGGCGACGTCGCCGGTGCCCGGGCGACCAGCCCCGAGGACGTCACGCTCACCCTCGAGGACGGCACCACCGTGCTGTGGGGGAGCGACGAGCAGGCCGGCGACAAGGCCGACGCGCTGGTCGCGCTGCTCCAGCAGCTGCAGGCCGGCGCGCTCGAGCCGGCCGGCACCATCGACGTCAGCACGCCGGCGGCGGTCGTCCTCCGCTGAAAGACGACCACCCTTCCCCCACGCCTCGTAGGACGACCCCGTCGCGGCCCCGTCCCGAGGCTCACCCCGAGCGTGCGAGGGGTGAGGAGGACGGGGTCCTTCCAGGGGCCGGCGGGGCCCTGAGGGGTGGCCGTGGCCCCTCCGGCGCGGCAGGGTGGCCGGGTGAGCACCGGGCCGGTCAGCCGCTTCCCCGTCCCCCCGCGCGACGAGCTGCCCGAGCAGCTGTGCGAGCGCTACGACGCCGTCGAGGAGCGTTCGGGCTTCCTGCCCAACGTCTTCGCCGCGCTGGCGTGGCGGCCGGCCGAGGCGGCGGCGTTCTTCGCGCTGCACGACGCGCTCATGGACAAGGACACGCCCGGGCTGTCCACGGCCGACCGGGAGCTGATCGTGGTCGCCACCAGCGCGGCCAACGACTGCCTGTACTGCGTGGTCGCCCACGGGGCCATCGCGCGGATCCGCGCCCGCGACCCGTACCTCGCCGACCAGGTCGCCGTGGACTGGCGCAAGGCGCCGGTGTCGGAGCGCCTGCACGCGGTGCTCGAGGTCGCCGTCCGTCTGGCGGTGGACCCGGCGGCGGTCAAGGCCGCGGACCTCGACCGGCTGCGCGGTCACGGACTCACCGAGGACGACGTGTGGGACGTCGGGGCCATCGTGTCGCTGTTCGCGCTGTCCAACCGGTTGGCGCACTGGGCGGCGATCCCACCGAACGAGGAGTTCTTCCTGATGGGACGCGTCCCCCGGCAGTAGCGGGGACTGCGCTGGGTCGTCGTCCGGTGCCGCGGCGTGTGCGGCGGGGCCCCCAGGCGACACGCGCGGTGACGCGACACGCCCGACACGACAGATCTCTTCGGCAGTTCCCGGTGCCGGGCATGTCACGGCCCTCGACCCGTACCTGAGGTCCCCGCCGCGCGGGTCGTCACCGACAGTGGTGCAGGTGTGACCAGCGGGTCGTCCGAGATCGGTGGGGAAACA
Organism: Geodermatophilus chilensis; assembly: GCF_002802985.1. Classification (GTDB taxonomy): domain Bacteria; phylum Actinomycetota; class Actinomycetes; order Mycobacteriales; family Geodermatophilaceae; genus Geodermatophilus; species Geodermatophilus chilensis. The sequence goes on from NZ_NVPT01000028.1 coordinate 12,279, forward strand.
CCAGTCCGACACGCCGGGTCCGGGAGGGTGCTTGTAGCGCCCATGAACGCCCACCTAACTTCGTGCGCGTCGACCCAGTTGACATAACTATAAGGCTTTACTTGAGGATGAGGGTCGAGGTCGGGAGCCCCACATGACACCTCCGCACAACTACCTCGCGGTCATCAAGGTCGTCGGCATCGGCGGCGGCGGGGTGAACGCGGTCAACCGCATGATCGAGGTCGGCCTCAAGGGGGTCGAGTTCATCGCCATCAACACCGACGCCCAGGCGCTGCTGATGAGCGACGCCGACGTCAAGCTCGACGTCGGCCGTGAGCTCACCCGCGGGCTCGGCGCGGGCGCGCAGCCCGACGTCGGCCGCCAGGCCGCCGAGGACCACCGCGAGGAGATCGAGGAGGTGCTCAAGGGCGCCGACATGGTCTTCGTGACCGCCGGCGAGGGTGGTGGCACCGGTACCGGCGGCGCGCCGGTCGTCGCCTCGATCGCCCGCAAGCTCGGCGCGCTGACCATCGGCGTGGTCACCCGCCCGTTCTCCTTCGAGGGCAAGCGGCGGGCCGTGCAGGCCGAGTCGGGCATCGAGGAGCTGCGCAACGAGTGCGACACGCTCATCGTCATCCCCAACGACCGGCTGCTGCAGCTGGGCGACCGGAACGTCAGCGTCATGGACGCCTTCCGGACCGCCGACCAGGTGCTGCTCTCCGGTGTCCAGGGCATCACCGACCTGATCACCACGCCGGGCCTGATCAACCTGGACTTCGCCGACGTCAAGTCGGTCATGTCCGGCGCCGGGTCGGCCCTCATGGGCATCGGCAGCGCGCGCGGGGACAACCGGGCGCTGCTGGCCGCCGAGCAGGCGATCGCCAGCCCGCTGCTGGAGGCCTCGATGGAGGGCGCCCACGGCGTGCTGCTGTCGATCTCCGGTGGCTCGGACCTCGGCCTGTTCGAGATCAACGAGGCCGCCTCGCTGGTCTCCGACGCCGCGCACGCCGACGCGAACATCATCTTCGGTGCGGTGATCGACGACGCCCTCGGCGACGAGGTGCGGGTCACCGTCATCGCCGCCGGCTTCGACGGCGGCAAGCCGCAGGACCGCAAGGACGCCGGGATCGCCGCGGTGCCGGCCGCGGCCCCGGTGGCCCCGCCGACCACCCCGCGGACGCCGGTGGTGCAGCCCCAGCCGGTCGCCGGCGTCCCGACGGGGGAGCGGCTGGTCGGTTCGGCCCAGCCGCAGCGGGCGCAGGCCAACCCGCCGTCGACGTCCCAGCTGCCCGGCCGGTCGGCCGCGGGGGGCGGGCTCACCGTGCCGCCGCTGCCGCCCGTCCCCGGCGCGAACACTAACGCCGCCGCGGGCCGGCGTCCGCTGTCCAACGAGGACTTCGAGGAGGAGCTCGACATCCCGGAGTTCCTGCGCCAGTAGAAGGACCCCCGTGCCCCCCACCGGAGAAGGACCCCGTCCTCCCCGCCCTTCGCCAGCTCAGGGTGGGACCCGGGACGGGGCCACGGCGGGCCCCTGCACGGGGGCCGCGCGCGTGACCTCCTGCGCCTGGCGCGCGCCGTGAGCTCGACCCCGGCCGCCCCGCGGGCAGTGCGACCCCGACGGGTCGTCACCGACCGGCGGGGCGGCCGGTCCGCTGCTCCGTACGACTCGTTCAACCTCGGCGTGCACGTCGGCGACGACCCGGTCGCCGTGGCCGCCAACCGTGAGCGGCTGGCCCGCGAGCTCGGCGTCCCCGCCGACCGGCTGGTGTGGATGGAGCAGGTCCACGGCACGCGGGTCGCCGTCGTCGACGGGCCGGTCGAGGGCCCGCTGGAGGGCACCGACGCCGTCGTCACCCGCACGCCGGGACTGGTGCTGTGCGTGCTGGTCGCCGACTGCGTCCCGGTCCTGCTCGCCGACGCCACCGCCGGCGTCGTGGCCGCCGTGCACGCCGGGCGCGAGGGGGTGCGGGCCGGCGTCGTCCCGGCCACGCTGGTCGCCATGGCGGAGCTGGGCAGCCGCCCGGGCGACGTCACGGCGCTGCTCGGCCCGGCCGTCTGCGGTGCCTGCTACGAGGTGCCGCGGGCGATGCAGGTCGAGGTGGCCCGGGTGGTGCCCGCCGCGGCGGTGCGCACGCGCAGGGGGACGCCGGGGCTGGACCTGCGGGCCGGGCTGGCCGAGCTGCTGCGCGGCGCGGGCGTCGGGCAGGTGGTGCACGACCCCCGGTGCACCGTCGAGGACCGCCGGCTGTTCTCGCACCGCCGGGACGGGGTCACCGGCCGCCAGGCGGGCGTCGTCTGGATCGAGTAAGGACCACCCTGCCCCCCACCGCTCGCAGGCTCGCGGCGGGCCTCTGCAGGGCGGCCCACTCACCCCACCCCTCGCTGTCGCTCGGGGCGGGCCCCTGCAGGAGGCCGTTCCAGCACGTCGCCGGGCTCGCGGCCGACCGGGAGCCGCGGGTCGGCACGGCACGGGGGAGGATCCGGTCGTGAGCACTCCGGCCGACCGCCTGCAGGCCGTTCGCGACCGCATCGCCGCCGCGGCGCGCGCCGCGGGCCGGGACCCCGCCGAGGTGGGGCTGCTCGCGGTGAGCAAGACCTGGCCCGCGGCCGCCGTCCGGGAGCTGGCCGCCCTCGGCCAGACGGACTTCGGGGAGAACCGCGCCCAGGAGCTCACCGGCAAGGCCGCCGAGCTCGCCGACCTGCCGCTGCGCTGGCACTTCGTCGGCCAGCTGCAGCGCAACAAGGCCGCGGCCGTCGCCCGCCTCGGTGCCGTCGTGCACTCCGTCGACCGCGCGTCGCTGGCCCGCGCGCTGGCCCGGGTCGGTGTGGAGACCGGCCGGCCGGTCGAGGTGTTCGTGCAGGTAGACCTCGGGGGACCGGAGGGGGAGCTGGCCGTCCGGGGCGGGGCGGACCCGGCCGACGTCCCCGCGCTGGCCGACGCCGTGGCCGCGGAGGAGGGCGTCGTCCTGCGCGGCCTCATGGCGGTCGCCCCGCGCGGTGCCGCGCCCGGCCCGGCCTTCGAGCGCCTGGCCGCGCTGGCCGAGCGGGTCCGCGCCGACCACCCGGAGGCGCGCGACCTCTCCGCCGGCATGAGCGCCGACCTCGAGGAGGCGGTGGCGGCCGGCAGCACCCTCCTGCGTGTCGGAACCGCCTTGTTCGGGACGCGGCCCCTACCCTCCCCGCAGGACGAGTCACACCAGTCACACGGGTCCCAGCAGCCCGGGTGACCACGCGCGCGTACGGAGAAGGGCAGGGCTGATGGCCGGAGCCATGCGGAAGATGGGCATCTACCTCGGGCTCGTGGAGGACGACGACGCCCGGGCCTACGGCCGGTACGACGCCCGCCAGGGGGACGCCGACCACTACGACCGCCTCGAGGAGCGCCGGTACTCCCGGTACGCCGCTGAGGACGGTTATGTCGCGGACAACGGTTACGACGACCGCTACGACGTCGGGGACCGCTACGAGCGCGACTACCGCGACGGCGACTACCGGGCCGACGACCACCGCTTCGCCGACCTCGACGCCGACCTGCCGCCGGCGCCGGAGCCCGAGCCGCTGGCGCTGCCGCGGCGTCCCGCCGCCAACCGCAACCTGGGCCTGGCGCCCAACCCGGGCGGGTCCAGCGCCTCCCGCGTCAGCGGGCTGGCCGGCGCCGGTGCCGCGTCGATCCCCGGCCCGGCGACCGCCGTGTCCGGCCCGGTCGGTGCCGCGGGCCTCGCCGTCCGCGAGCCGATCGCGGCCGCGCCCGAGCCGGCGCCCGCGCCCGCCCCGGCGCCGCAGCCCTACCGGATCACCACGCTGCACCCGCGCACGTACAACGAGGCCCGCCAGATCGGCGAGAGCTTCCGCGACGGCAAGCCGGTGATCATGAACCTCACGGAGATGGACGACGCCGACGCGAAGCGGCTCGTGGACTTCGCTGCGGGTCTGTCGTTCGGGCTGCGCGGTAGCATCGAACGCGTCACGAACAAGGTGTTCCTGCTCAGCCCGCGGGACGTCGACGTGACGGCCGAGGACAAGGCGCGGATCCGCGAGGGCGGTTTCGCCGCTGAGTCCTGAGGTCAGGCAGGACCGGACCGGCACCCCCGGGTGCCCTTGGACGAGCGAGGACCGTGGCTCTCTTCTGGAACATCCTCTCGTCGGTCCTGCTCGTCTTCCTCGTGCTGCTCTTCGCACGGTTCGTCGTCGACTGGGTGATGGTGCTGGCACGCAGCTGGCGGCCGTCGGGGTTGGTGGCAGCGGGCCTCGAGGTCGTCTACGCGACGACCGACCCGCCGCTCAAGGCCATCCGGAAGGTCATCCCGCCCCTTAACCTGGGGTCGATCCGGCTGGACCTCGCGTTTATGGTGCTCCTGATCGCCGTGTACATCCTGCGTGGCATCGTGAACAGCCTCGCGCTCGCCGCCGCGTGACCGCTGCCCCGCACCGGGGCGGCGGCCCCGGAGGCCGGCCGGAGCCGTCCGCCGCTCGTCCGACGTCGTCCCTGTCCCCGTTGTCCGACCCGAGGTGAAGTCGATGCCACTCACGCCTGCCGACGTGCACAACGTCGTCTTCAAGAAGCCCCCCATCGGCAAGCGGGGCTACGACGAGGACGAGGTGGACGCCTTCCTCGACGTGGTGGAGGCCGAGCTGGCCCGGCTCATCGAGGAGAACAACGAGCTGCGCTCGGGTTCGGCGACCGGCCGCACCCCGCGCGCGGTCGAGGCACCCGAGCCACCGGCCCCCGCGCCCGTCGCCGCGCCGCCGCCCCCGCCCGTCCGCGAGGACGACAGCACCCGCGCATCGCGGATGCTGGCCCTCGCCACCGAGACGGCCGACAAGTACGTCAACGAGGCCAAGGCCCAGGCCGACCAGATGGTCGTCGCGGCCAAGACCAACAGCGAGCGCATGGTCAGCGACGCGCGGGCCAAGAGCGAGCAGATGGTCAGCGAGGCCAAGATGCGCGCCGACTCGATGGTCAACGACGCCCGCACCCGTGCCGACACGATGGAGCGCGAGGCCCGCGCCAAGGCCGCCGCCCTCGACGCGGACGCCGAGCGCCGGCACAACGAGGTCATGGGCTCGCTGGAGGAGAAGCGCAGCAGCCTGGAGCGCAAGATCGAGGAGCTGCGCACCTTCGAGCGCGAGTACCGCACCCGGCTGCGCTCCTACCTCGAGTCGCACCTGCGCGACCTCGACAGCCGCGGCTCGGCGGAGCCGGCGTCGAACAGCCGGCAGAACCAGCACGCCAGCGCCTGAAGCACCAAGGCACAGAGGGGTCCCGGACGATCGTCCGGGGCCCCTCTCGTGTGCGGCGGCCCCTCCCCGGCACCGTCAGCCGCGTCCCACGGCCCCCTCCAGGGTCCCGCGTCCCGCCCCGAGCATGCGAGGGGTGGGGAGGAGGGGGTCCTTCAGCCCTTGACGCTGCCGGCCAGCAGGCCGCGGACGAAGTAGCGCTGCAGGCCCAGGAACACCGCCAGGGGCAGCACGATCGAGACGAAGGCGCCGGCGGCGAGCAGGTACCAGTCCGAGCCGCGCGTGCCCGCGAGCTCGGCCACCCGCACGGTCAGCGGGACGACGTCCGGCGCGCCACCGGCGAAGGTGAGCGCGACGAGCAGGTCGTTCCACACCCACAGGAACTGGAAGACGCCGAACGCGGCGATCGCCGGGGTCAGCAGGGGGAGCAGCACCTGGAAGAAGATCTTCACGTGGCCGGCGCCGTCCATGCGCGCCGCCTCCACCAGCGACGCCGGGATCTCCTTCATGAAGTTGTGCAGGAGGAAGACCGCCAGCGGCAGCGCGAAGATCGAGTGCGACAGCCAGATGGTCCAGAACGACCCGGCCAGCCCGGTGTCGACGTAGATGCTCAGCAGCGGGATGAGCGTGACCTGGATCGGCACGACCTGCAGCGCGAAGACGGCGACGAAGAGGATGTTGCGGCCCGGGAAGTCGATCCAGGCGAAGGCGTAGGCCGCCAGCAGCGCCAGCGTGATCGGGATGACCACCGCCGGCAGCGTGATGACCAGCGAGTTCACGAACAGGGTCGCGAAGTTCGTCCCGCCGCCGTACAGCACCTCGTTGTAATTGTCGACCGTGAACTGCGGGTCGGACAACGCCGTCCACCAGCCGGAGCGGCGGATGTCGAGCTCCGGCCGGAAGGAGGTCACGAACAGGCCCAGGGTCGGCACCGTCCACAGCACGGCGATCAGCAGCGCGATGGCCGACGCGGCGGGGGAGCTGAGCTTGGTCTTGGCGGCCACGGCCCGCCGCTCGGCGCGGCCGAGCTTGCGCTCCTCCGGCGGGGCCGGGGCGATGACGGGGGTCGTCGTGGTCATCGGATCTCCTCGGCCAGGCGCAGCTGGCGGACGTTGTAGACGACGATCGGGATGACGAGGACGAACAGCAGCACCGCGAGCGCCGCGCCCAGGCCGAAGTTGAACTGGCGGAAGGCCTGCACGTAGAACTCGTTGGCCACGACGCTCGTGCCGAACTGGCCGCCGGTCATCGTCCGCACCACGTCGAAGACCTTGAGCGTGACGATCGCGACCGTCGTGAGCACGACGACCAGGGCCGGGCGGATGCTGGGCACGGTGACGTAACGGAACATCTGCAGCCCGCTGACGCCGTCGAGCCGGGCGGCCTCGATCACGTCGTCCGGGATGGCCTTGATGGCCGCCGACAGGACCGTCATGGCGAAGCCGGCCTGGATCCAGATCATCACGACGATCAGGTAGAAGGTGTTGGACGGCGCGTTGAGCAGGAACTGCTGCGGCTCGATCCCGACCAGGACCAGCAGCTGGTTGAGCAGGCCGATCTGGCGCACGCCCGGCTGGTCCGGCCGGTACTCGTAGACGAACTTCCAGATCACCGAGGCGCCGACCATCGAGATCGCCATCGGCAGGAACACCAGCGCCTTGGCCAGCGACTCGAAGCGGGTGCGGTCGACGAGATAGGCGTAGACGAGCCCGAGGCCGGTGGTCACCAGCGGGACGAGGACCACCCACAGTGCGGTGTTGAGCAGGACGGTCTGGAAGTTGTCCTCGGTGAAGACCGTGGCGTAGTTGTCCAGGCCGACGAACTCCGACCCGTCCCGGCCGTAGAAGGAGCCGCGGACGGTTGCCAGGGCCGGGTAGACCAGGCCCACCAGGAGCAGCAGCAGCGTGGGGCCGAGGAAGCCGGCCGCGACCACCCAGTTGGGCACCCGCCTGGGCCGGTCGACCGCGAACAGGAGCGCCCCCATCACGGCGGCGAACAGCAGGATGGCGAAGCCCATCAGGGCGAACTTGTGCCCGGTGGTGCTCGCGTCCAGGAACCACTGCACCGCAGCGGACCTCCTCCTAATGCGGGACGCCGGGGGACCGCAGCAGCGCTGTGGTGAGCAGCGCCGGCTGTGGCCCCCCGGCCTCCGTGGGTGGGCGGTGCGGTCCGGTCAGCCGGTGGCTGCCCGGACCGCGGGGATCAGGACGCCGGCCAGGCGTTCTCGACGTCGGTCAGGACCTGCTGGGTCGGCTTGTCGTTGGCGATCCAGTTGGTCAGCTCGGTCCACAGCGCGCCGGCGCCGATCTCACCGGGCATCAGGTCCGAACCGTCGAAGCGGAACACCGCGTCGGGGTCCTGGAACTGCTCGGCGGCGAGCCGGTCGACCGGCGAGGTCAGGTTCTCGATGTCCAGACCGGTGTTGGCGCTGACCCAGCCGGGGCCGGAGACCTGGGCCTTGACGTTGGCCCAGTCGGCCGAGGACAGGTAGGTCTGCAGCGCCTGGGTCGCCGGCCGGTCGTTGAACGCGGCGGTGAACTCGCCACCGCCGAGGACCGGAGCGGCTCCGTCGGCCCCGATGGGGGGCAGCGGGAAGGCGAAGACGTCGCCGTCCTCGGACACCTCGGTGCCCTCCGGCCAGTTCGCCTGGTAGAAGGACGCCTGCCGGTGCATCCAGCAGCTGCCGTCGAGGATGGGCAGACCGGCGTCACCGAACTCGGTGGAGGCAATGGACTGCACCTCGCCGAGGCCGCCGTTGACGTAGTCGGGGTTCTTCAGGATGCCGCCGACGGTGTCGAGGGCCTCGACGATCCGCGGGTCGTTGAAGGGGATCTCGTGGTTGACCCACTGGTCGTAGACCTCGGGGCCGGCCGAGCGCAGGACGACGTCCTCCAGCCAGTCGGTGGCCGGCCAGCCGGTCGCGTCACCGGAGTTGATGCCGGCGCACCACGGCTTGGCGCCCGTGGCGGCGATCTGGTCGGAGAGCGCGATCATCTCGTCCCAGGTCTGCGGGATCTCGTAGCCGGCCTCCTCGAACGCCGACGGCGAGTACCAGACGAAGGACTTGGCGTTGGCGCCCAGCGGAGCGGCGTAGAACTCGCCCTCGACGGTGCCGTAGGCCTTCCAGCTCTCGTCCCAGAACTCGTCGACGTTGGCCTCGACCTGCGCGGGCGCGGGGACGACGGCGCCGGTGCCGACCAGGGTGGCCAGCAGACCCGGCTGCGGGATGAAGGCGATGTCGGGCGCGTTGCCGCTCTGGACGCGGACGACGAGCTGCGCCTCGAACTCGCGGGAGCCCTCGTACTGCACGTCGATGCCGGTGCACTCCTCGAAGGGCACGTAGGAGTCGATGTGCGGCTGGTCCTCGGGGTCGACGATCGAGGTGTAGATGCTGACAGTCTCGCCCTGCAGGTCGCCGAACTCCTCGTAGGGGGCGCAGTCGATGGTCAGGTCGGAGCCCTCCGCCGTCCCGCCGCCGCCGCCACCGCTGCTGGTCTCGCTGGCCCCGCAGCCGGCGAGCACGAGCGCCACACCCAGGCCCCCGGCCAGGGCCGTCGAGCGCCGGCCTCTCGCGCGCATGTTCATGTGTCTTCCTCCGGACTCCTGCGGCGTGGCCGCCGCGATGCGTAGCTACGCGTCGACGGCACCGTGCGGGCCGTCACGTTCGCCCGGGGACGATAACGTCACCGCGGGGGGCCAGACGGGGCCGGTCTGTAACGGTTTCGACACGAGACCGTGACCCGTCCGCCGGGTGTCCGGGCAGGTCACGGCCGGGTCACGGTTGGGCACCCGGGCGGGTGCGGAGCCGGACCGTCGCTGGTTGCCCGACCGGTCGCGTGTCACAGTGGGCCCGCTCTGCACCGGCGCAGGAGGGATCCCATGGCCGCCATCACGTACGACCGGGCGACGCTCGTCTACCCGGGCGCGACCCGACCGTCGGTCGACGCGCTGGACCTGTCGATCGCCGACGGGGAGTTCCTCGTCCTCGTGGGCCCGTCGGGCTGTGGCAAGTCGACGTCGTTGCGGATGCTGGCCGGCCTGGAGGAGGTCACCGACGGGTCGATCCGCATCGGCGACCGCGACGTGACCCACCTGCCGCCGAAGGACCGGGACATCGCGATGGTGTTCCAGAACTACGCGCTCTACCCGCACATGACCGTGGCCGACAACATGGGCTTCGCGCTCAAGATCGCCGGCATGGGCAAGGAGGAGCGCCTGACCCGCGTGCGCGAGGCGGCCCGGTTGCTCGACCTCGAGCAGTACCTGGACCGCAAGCCCAAGGCCCTGTCGGGCGGGCAGCGCCAGCGGGTGGCGATGGGCCGGGCGATCGTGCGCCAGCCGCAGGTCTTCCTCATGGACGAGCCGCTGTCCAACCTCGACGCCAAGCTCCGGGTGCAGACCCGCACCGAGATCGCCGGGCTGCAGCGCCGCCTCGGGACGACGACGGTCTACGTGACCCACGACCAGGTCGAGGCCATGACCATGGGCGACCGGGTGGCGGTGCTCAAGGAGGGCGTCCTCCAGCAGGTCGACACCCCGCGCGCCCTCTACGACCGGCCGGTCAACGAGTTCGTCGCCGGCTTCATCGGCTCCCCGGCCATGAACCTGGTGTCGGTGCCGCTGACCGAGGGCGGGGCGGTGCTCGGCGGGCACCCGGTCCCGCTGCCCCGGTCGGTGCTCACCGCCCTCGCCGCCGAGAGCAGCCGCACGGCCACCCTCGGCTTCCGCCCGGAGGCCGTCGAGTTCGTGGCGCCCGGACAGGGCATCCCGGTCGAGGTCCAGGTGGTGGAGGAGCTCGGCTCGGACGCCTTCGCGTACGGCCGCCTGCAGGACGAGGCCGCCGCGGCTGCCGCGACCGGTCCGCTGGTGCTCCGGGCCGACGCCCGCCGCCCCCCGGCGAAGGGCGAGGTCGTGCACGTGGCCATCCGCCCGGGCGAGGAGCACGTCTTCTCCGCCGAGACCGGGGTACGGGTCTCGCATGCGCACGACTGACCCGCGGCCCCGGCGCGCGGCACCGGCCCCGGCCGCCTAGGAGCCTGCGGTGGTCCTGGTCGCGGGCCTGCTGGTCCTCCTGGGTCTGGGCCTGTTCGTCGGCGGCATCGTCACCGGCACGACGGCGCTCTACTGGGGCTGCGTGGCGGCGTGCGGCGGCGCCGCCGTCGTGCTGGTGGTGGCGCGGCTGCGCATGGCGCGCGAGGCCGGCGACTTCGAGCGCCGGGCGTCGGAGACCCCCGCGCGGGCCGAGCCGGCCGGCGCCCGGGCGCCCGGTACGGCGCAGGAACCCGTGGTGTCGACAGCGGACAGCGGCCCGGCTCGCGAGCCGGGGGTCCGGGCCCCGGAGCGCCCGCACGAGCCGGCCGGCGCGACGGCGGTCCGGACGCCGGAGCCGGCGCTCGCGCAGGCTCCCGTGGAGTCACCCGCGGCGCCGTCCGCGGCCCGGCCCGCGGAGTCCGAGCCGGGACCGCCCGTCGAGCAGCCGGCGGCCGACGCGGCGGCGGAGAAGCCGGCGTCCGCCGCGGCCGCGCCCGTGGGAAACGGCCATCCGCCGGAGGCCCCGCCGGCCCGTCGCGGCGCCCACGAGCCGCGCGAGGCTCCCGTGGACCCGGCGACGGGGGAGCCCGGCGAGGAGGACGTCGAGGTCACCGACCTGCTGCTCGTCGTCGACCTGGCCGACGAGGTGCTGGTCGTCGACGAGCACCCGCGCTACCACCTGGCCGGCTGCCCGTTCCTCGAGGGCCGTGAGGGGATCGGCCTGCCCATGGTCGAGGCGCGCACCGACGGCTTCACGCCGTGCGGCACCTGCCGCCCGGTGCGCCACCTCGCCGACACCGAGCGCTCCCGCCGACAGGCCGCGCGCGGCAACTGAAAGAGGACCCTCCTGCCCCCCGCCACTCGCAGGCTCGCGGCGGGACCCTGCAGGAGGGCCGCCCGTCCTCTCCACATTTCGCAGGCTCAGGGCGGTGCCCGGGACGGCCGCGCGCGGCTACTGAGCCCGCACGCGGCTCCTCCGCTCAGTCGGTGGCGCGGGCGATCCAGAAGCGGGAGCCCGCCGGGCCCTCCATGCCCTCGCCGTCCCCGGCGGTGCCGGCGTGCATGCGGACGGCGAGCACCTCGTCGGACACCTGGGCACCGTGCTCGGTCAGGGCCTGGGCGATCGCGCCGTCCGCGGTCCACCACAGCTCGATGCGGTCGCTGACGGCCAGCCCGCCGTTCTTGCGGGCCTCCTGCACCAGCCGCACGGCCTCGCGGACCAGGCCGGCCCGCTCCAGCTCCGGGGTCAGCTCCAGGTCCAGCGCGACGGTCAGCCCGCCGCCGCTGGCCACGGTCCAGCCCTCGCGGGGCGTCTCGGTGACGACCAGGTCGCCGTCCTCCAGCGGCACGGTGGCGCCGTCGACCTCCACCGACGCCGTCCCGGCGCGGTAGGCGGCCACCAGGACCGGCGCGTCGGCGGCCGCGACCGCCTTGGCCACCGCCTGCACCTGCTTGCCCAGCCGGCGCCCGACCGCGCGGAAGTCGACCTTCACGCTGACGTCGACCAGGTCGCCTCCGACGGCGGAGAGGTCCAGCAGCCCGGCCACGTTGAGCTCGTCGGCGACCTCGGCCACCAGGTCACGCGGCAGCTCCGCCCAGCCCGGCGCCGCCACCACGGCACGGGCCAGCGGCTGGCGGGTGCGCACCTTGGCCGACGTGCGCGCCGAGCGGCCCAGCTCGACCAGCCGGCGCACCAGGGCCACCTGCTCGACCAGCTGCGGGTCGCGGGCGTCCTCATCGACGGCCGGCCACGAGGCGAGGTGCACGCTGTCGACCGCGACCTCTGATCCGTCCCGCCCGACCACCCCCGGCGCGACCGCGCGGGCCCAGACCTCCTCGGTGACGAACGGTGTGAACGGCGCCATCAGCCGGGTCAGCACGTCGAGCACCTCGTGCAGCGTGGCCAACGCCGCGGGGTCACCGTCCCAGAACCGCCGGCGCGAGCGGCGCACGTACCAGTTGGACAGGTCGTCGACGAACTGCGCGATCAACCGGCCGGCGCCCTGGGTGTCGAAGTCCTCCATCGCCGCGGTGACGCCCTCGGTGACCTGCGCGAGGGTGGCCAGCGCCCAGCGGTCCAGCAGCGGCCGCTCGGCCGGCGCCGAGGCGGGGCTCGAGGTCGGGTCCCAGCCGTTGGTCTCGGCGTAGAGGGTGAAGAAGCTGGCGGTGTTCCAGTAGGTGAGCAGCACCTTGCGGACCACCTCGGACAGCGTCTCGTGCCCGACCCGGCGGGCCGACCACGGCGAGCCGCCGGCCAGCATGAACCAGCGGACGGCGTCGGCGCCGTGCCGGTCCATCAGCGGGATCGGCTCGAGGATGTTCCCGAGGTGCTTGCTCATCTTCCGGCCGTCCTCGGCCAGGATGTGCCCCAGGCACAGCACGTTCTCGTACGAGCTCTGCTCGAACACGAGCGTGCCGACGGCCATGAGCGAGTAGAACCAGCCGCGGGTCTGGTCGATCGCCTCGCAGATGAACTGCGCCGGGTAGGCCGCCTCGAACTCCGCCTGGTTGCGGTACGGGGCCCCCCACTGAGCGAAGGGCATCGAGCCGGAGTCGTACCAGGCGTCGATGACCTGCGGCACCCGCCGGTAGGTGCCCTCCTCGCCGGGTAGCGTGAAGGTCACCTCGTCGATGAACGGGCGGTGCGGGTCGAGGTCGGACAGGTCGCGGCCGGTCAGCTCGGAGAGCTCGGCCAGCGACCCGACGACGACCATGCGGCCGGGGTCGGCGTCGTTGCGCCAGACCGGCAGCGGCGTGCCCCAGTACCGGTCGCGGGACAGCGCCCAGTCGACGTTGTTGCGCAGCCAGTCACCGTAACGGCCCCACTGGATGTGCTCGGGGTGCCAGGACGTCTTCTCGTTCTCGGCCAGCAGCTGGTCCTTGACCGCGCTGGTGCGGATGTACCAGGACGGCTGCGCGTAGTACATGAGCGGCGTGTGGCAGCGCCAGCAGTGCGGATAGCTGTGCTCGTAGCGCTGTTCGCGCCACAGCACGCCGCGGGACTGCAGGTCCTCGACCAGCGCGGGGTCGGCGGCCTTGAAGAAGTGCCCGCCGACGAGGCCGACCTCGGGGAGGAAGTGGCCGGTCGCGTCGATCGGGTTCACCACGGGCAGCCCGTAGCCGCGGCAGACGGCGAGGTCGTCGGCGCCGAACGCGGGGGACTGGTGCACCAGCCCGGTGCCGTCGTCGGTGGTCACGTAGTCGGCCAGGACGACGAAGTGGCTGTCCTCACCCTCGGGGAACTCCACCAGGTCGAAGGGACGGCGGTAGTGCGTCCGCTCCCAGTCGCGACCGGTGGTGCGGGCCAGCACCTCGACGTCGTCGGTGTCGCCGAACACCGCGGCCAGCAGCGGCTCGGCGACCACGAGGGTGTCGTCCCCGCGCCGGGCGACGAGGTAGACGACGTCTGGGTGGACGGCGACGGCGGTGTTCGACGGCAGCGTCCACGGCGTCGTCGTCCAGATCAGCAGGTCGGCCTTCCCGGCCCACTCGCCGTCGGTGACCGGCAGCCGCACGTAGACCGAGGGGTCGGTGATCGTCTCGTAACCCTGGGCCACCTCGTGGTCAGACAGGCCGGTGCCGCAGCGCGGGCAGTACGGCGCCACCCGGTGGTCCTCGACCAACAGGCCCTTGCCGTGCACCTGCTTGAGCGACCACCACACGCTCTCGATGTAGGCCGGGTCCATCGTCCAGTAGGCCGTGGACATGTCGACCCAGTAGCCCATCCGGCGGGTCAGGTCGCTGAAGGCGTCGACGTGCCGCATGACCGACTCGCGGCAGCGGGCGTTGAACTCGGCGATGCCGTAGCGCTCGATGTCCGGCTTGCCGGCGAAGCCGAGCTCCTGCTCGACGGCGATCTCGACCGGCAGGCCGTGGCAGTCCCAGCCGGCGCGGCGGGGCACGTGCCAGCCCTGCATGGTCTTGAACCGGGGGAAGACGTCCTTGAACGCGCGCGCCTCGATGTGGTGGGTGCCCGGGCGGCCGTTGGCGGTCGGCGGCCCCTCGTAGAAGTTCCACTGCGGCCGGCCGGCGGAGGCCTCGAGCGTGCGGGCGAAGACCTTGTCGGCCTCCCAGCGGCCCAGGACCTCCTGCTCCAGGGCGGGCAGGTCGACCTGAGGGGGCAGCGCGCGGAAGGGGCCGGATGAGCTCACCGCTCCATTGTCCCCGAGGCCGCCACCCGGTTCCGCCGCCCGTCCCCGCAGGGCCGTCCGGGGGCCGCCGGGTCGCAGACCGGCGCTGGCCTCGGCGTACGGGAGACTGCGGAGGTGGACGGGAGCACGCGGTGAACACGACGGTCACCGTCGCGCTCGCCGCGGGCGCGGTCGTCGTCCTCGTGGCGGCCGTGGCGCTCCGCTTGGCGGATCGGCTGGGACTGCCCAGCCTGCTGCTGTACCTCGCCCTCGGGGTGGCCATCGGTGAGAGCGGCCTCGGCGTCCAGTTCGAGGACTACCGCCTCACCCACACGCTGGCGTACGCCGCTCTCGTCGTCATCCTGGCGGAGGGCGGTCTCACGACGCGGTGGGCCGACGTCCGTCGGGCGATCGGACCCGGGGTCGCGCTGTCCACCGTCGGCGTCGCGGTCAGCGTGGGCGTGACTGCGGCCGTCGCCGTCCTGGTCCTCGGCTACGACTGGGGCTTCGCCCTCCTGCTGGCCGCGGTCATCAGCTCGACCGACGCCGCGGCCGTCTTCGCGACGCTGCGGCGACTGCCTCTCCCGCGGCGGCTGGCCGCCTCCCTGGAGGCCGAGAGCGGCCTCAACGACGCTCCGGTCATCCTGCTCGTGACCGTGCTGGCCGAGTCGCTGACCGGGGCGGCGACGCAGCCGTGGTGGCTGGTCGGCCTGGTGGTGGCCGCCGAGCTCGCCGGAGGCGCCGTCATCGGGATCGGGATCGGCTTCGGGGGCGCGGCGCTGCTGCGCCGGGTGGCGCTTCCCGTGGCCGGCTTCTACCCCCTGGCGACGCTGGCGCTCTGCGTGCTCGCGTACTCGTCGGCGTCGCTGGCGCACACGTCCGGCTTCGTCGCCGTCTACCTCTGCGGGCTGGTGCTGGGCAACGCCGCGCTGCCGCACCGCGCCGCCAGCATCGGGTTCGCCGAGGGCATGGCGTCGCTGGCGCAGATCGGCCTGTTCGTCCTGCTCGGCCTCCTGGTGTCGCCGGGCCGGCTGTCCGACGCCGTGGGGCCGGCGCTCGTGGTGGGTGGCGCGCTGCTGCTGCTCGCCCGGCCGCTGTCGGTGGTGGCCAGCCTGGTGTGGTTCCGGTTCCCGTGGGCTCAGCAGGTGTTCATCTCCTGGGCCGGCCTGCGCGGGGCGGTGCCGATCGTCGCGGCGATCATCCCGCTGACCGCGCAGGTCCCTGGGGCGACGACCGTCTTCGACACGGTCTTCGTGCTGGTCGTCGTCTTCACGATCGTCCAGGGCTGGTCGCTGCCGTGGGTCGCGCGGCGCCTGCGGATCGCCACCCCCATCACGCCCCGGGACGTGCAGGTCGAGGCTGCGCCGCTGGAGGAGCTGGACGCCGAGCTGATGCAGGTTACCGTGCCGCCCGGCTCCCGGCTGCACGGGGTGTACCTGCCGGAGCTGCGGCTGCCCGAGGACGCCGCGGTGGTGCTCATCGTCCGCGACGGGCGGGCGTTCGTGCCCGGCCCGACGACCCGGTTCATGCGCGGTGACCAGGCGCTGCTGGTCTCCGCCCGTGGTTCGCGGGCGGAGGCCGAGCGGCGGCTGCGCGCGGTCAGCCGGGCCGGCCGGCTGGCCACCTGGCGCGGCGAGACCGGCGCGGTGTCGGAGGTCGATTGATCATGTGGCCTACCGGCCGACACCGCGGCCAGGTGCCGTCCCCGGCCGCCGCGGAGCCGCTGCCCGTGTCCCGGTCGGGAGACCCTCCGGGCCCCCGCCACCGGGCCACCGCGGCCAGGCGCCGTCCCCGGCCGCCGCGGAGCCGCTGCCCGTGTCCCGGCCGCGCCCAGGCGACGACTTCGGGGAAGACGCGCTCCGGACGACGGATGGGGCAGCACCTTCCCTGGAGTCGTCAGGCCGAACACACGCGAGACGCCCCCTCACCGTGGGGTGAGAGGGCGTCTGACGTGGAGTGGCTCGCTCAGCCGTTGAGCTCGAGGGTCTGCATCGTCTCGGCGCGGACCTCGGCCAGCAGCGCCGGGTCCTCGTTGAGCCGGCGGCCGTAGGAGGGGATGGCCTCCTGCAGCTTCGGGCGCCAGGCGGCGGTCCGGTCGGGGAAGCAGCGCTCGAGCACGGTGAGCATCGCCGAGACGGCGGTCGAGGCGCCGGGTGAGGCGCCGAGCAGACCGGCGATCGTCCCCTCGCCGCCCACGACCAGCTCGGTGCCGAACTGCAGGACGCCGCGGCCGGTCGCCGGGTCGCGCTTGATGACCTGCACCCGCTGGCCGGCGGTGACCATCTCCCAGTCCTCCTGCTCGGCCAGCGGCACGAACGCGGTCAGCGTCTCGTGTCGGGCCTTGCGGGACTGGAGCAGCTCGCCGATCAGGTAGCGGGTCAGCGCCATCTCGGTGCGGGCGACGCCGAGCATCGAGCTCAGGTTGTTCGGCTTGACGCTCAGCGGCAGGTCGAACATCGAGCCGGCCTTGAGGAACCTCGGCGAGAAGCCGGCGTAGGGACCGAACAGCAGCGAGTGGTCGCCGTCGATGAGGCGCAGGTCCAGGTGCGGCACCGACATGGGCGGCGCGCCGACGGCGGCCTGGCCGTAGGCCTTCGCCTGGTGCGCCGAGACCAGCTCGGGGGAGCTGGTGCGCAGGAACATGCCGCTGACCGGGAAGCCGCCGAAGCCGCGGATCTCGGGGATGGCGGCCTTCTGCAGCAGCGGCAGCGCGCCGCCGCCGGCCCCGACGAACAGGAACCGGGTGCGGACGGTGCGCTCCTCGCCGCTCACGGTGTCCCGGACCGTCACGGTCCAGCGGCCGTCGTCCCGCCGCTCGACGTCGGTGACCCGCTGGTTGACGTGCACGTGCACGCCGCGCTCCTCGGCGGCGTCGAACAGCAGCCGGGTCAGCGACCCGAAGTCGACGTCGGTGCCGGCGGCCGAGCGGGTCGCGGCGACCACCTGGTCGGCGGGGCGCCCGGCCATCATCAGCGGCAGCCACTCGGCCAGGGCGGCGGCGTCCTCGGCGTACTCGAGCCCCTCGAACACCGGCTGCGCCGACATCGCCTCGTGGCGGGTGCGCATGTAGGCGCGGCCGGCCTCGCCGGTCACGAAGCTGACGTGCGGGACGGGGGTGATGAAGTCCTTCGGCGACCCGGTCAGCCCCGAGCGGACCAGGTGCGACCAGAACTGCCGCGACACCTGGAACTGCTCGTTGATGGTCACGGCCTTGCTGACGTCGACCGAGCCGTCCTGCCCGGCGGGCGTGTAGTTGAGCTCGCACAGCGCCGCGTGACCGGTGCCCGCGTTGTTCCAGGGACCGGAGCTCTCGCCGGCCACCGCCGGCCCGGACTCGAAGACGGTGACGCTCCAGTCGGGGGCGACGACACCGAGCAGCGACGCCAGGGTCGCGCTCATGACGCCACCGCCGACCAGGACTACGTCGGGGTCGGTGGCCGGGGCGAGATCGGTGGACACGGGGACCTTCCCTGCTCGGGGAGAGAGAACGGGTGCTCTCCCAACATCGACCAGCTCGCCCCTCAACGTGTCACTCCGCGTGGTGAGATGTGTCGCAGAGTGCGATGAGATGGATCACACCCGGTCCGAGTTGCGGCCCGGCGCGGTGGGGCGGCAGGGCCGCCCGGCCCCCGCGGCTATGGTCGGTCGGGACGGCGCCCACCGGCCGCGCCGGCCCCGCCAGGCCATCGACCGAGGAGCCCTCCCTGTCCGAGACGAGCGACCCCCAGGACGGCGCCGTCGCGGCGTCCGGCACGTCCGGACGGCGTCCCCGCACCCGGCTGCTGCTCCTGCTCGCACTGGCGGTGCTGGCCCTGGACCTGGCCACCAAGCTGATCGTCGTCGTGACGATCGAGCGCGGCGCCGACATCCGGCTGCTCGGCGGGGCGCTGTACCTCACGCACACCCGGAACACGGGCGCGGCGTTCTCCTTCGCCGAGGGTTTCACCGTCGTCTTCACGCTCATCGCCGCCGTCGTCGCAGTCGTCATCGTGCGCACGGCACGCCGGCTGTTCTCCACCGGCTGGGCCGTCGCGCTGGGCCTGGTGCTGGGCGGGGCGGTGGGCAACCTCGTCGACCGGGTCTTCCGCGAGCCGGGCTTCCTGCGTGGCGGGGTCGTCGACTTCATCTCGGTGTTCGGGCCCGACGGCGAGGTCTACCCGGTCTTCAACGTGGCCGACTCGGCCATCGTGTGCGGGGGCGTGCTGGGGGTGGTCCTGGCGTTGCGCGGCATCGAGTTCGACGGCTCCCGCAGCGCCGGGGACGACGCCCCGGCGCGCGACTGAGCAGCTCAGCTGCCGGGCCTCCCGCTGTGACGGTCAGAATGGACGCCGTGAGCAACCCCGCGGGCCAGCACCGAGCGCTCCCGGTGCCCGACGGGCTCGAGGGCCAGCGCGTCGACCAGGCGCTGTCCCGGCTCTTCGGCCTCTCCCGCGGCGCGGCCGCCGACCTCGCCGACGCGGGCGCGGTCGTCCTCGACGGGCGGGTGCGCGGCAAGGGCGACCGGGTCAGCGGCGGCAGCTGGCTGGAGGTGGAGCTGCCCCCGCCGCCCGGCGAGCCGGCCCCGCCCCAGCCGGTCACCGGCCTGACCGTCGTCCACGACGACGACGACATCGTGGTGGTCGACAAGCCCGTCGGCGTCGCCGCGCACCCCAGCCCCGGCTGGGAGGGGCCCACCGTCGTCGACGGGCTGGCCGCCGCCGGGTACCGGATCGCCACCTCGGGCGCCGCCGAGCGGCAGGGCGTCGTCCACCGGCTGGACGCCGGGACGACGGGGCTGATGGTCGTGGCCAAGAGCGAGCGGGCCTACACCGCGCTCAAGGCGGCGTTCAAGCAGCGCACGGTCGAGAAGGGGTACGCCGCCCTCGTGCAGGGCCACCCCGACCCGTCGCGCGGCACAATCGATGCCCCGATCGACCGGCACCCGCGGCACGACTGGAAGTTCGCCGTCGTCCAGGGCGGGCGCCCGTCGGTGACGCACTACGAGGTCGTCGAGGCCTTCCCGGCCGCCAGCCTGGTCGACATCCGGCTGGAGACCGGCCGCACCCACCAGATCCGGGTGCACTTCTCGGCGATGCGGCACCCCTGTGTCGGCGACGCGATGTACGGCGCCGACCCGACGCTGGCCGCCCGGCTGGGCGTCTCCCGGCAGTGGCTGCACGCCGCGCGCCTGGGGATCCCGCACCCGGCCGACGGCTCCTTGATGGAGTTCACCAGCTCCTTCCCGCCCGACCTGGCCGGCGCGCTCGACATCCTGCGCGCCGAGTCCTGACGTCGGTGCGAGCTCGGCCGTGAACGCCGTCGGGCTGCCCGGCGCGCTGGGCGACTTCGGCCCGGCCGCGCTGTCGGCGGTCGTGGTCGCCGGCTACCTGGTGGTCGGCGAGCCGGTGGTCGGGCACGTGCTGCACCGCCGCTTCGAAGGCCGGCTGCGCACCGACGACGGCGCCCGGCGGTCCTTCTACGGACGGCTGCTGGTGCTCGAGTGGGGGCTGGCGGTGCTCGCCCTGGTGGTGTGGCTGGCCGCGCCCGGGGTGGACGCCGCCGCCGTGGGCCTGCGCTGGCCGCAGGCGTGGCCGGGCCCGGTCGCCGTCGCGGCCACTGTGCTGGTCCTCGGCTTCGTCGTCGTCTCCACGCGGGCACTGCGCTCGGGCGGGCTGGCGCGGGCGGCGGCCGAGCTGCGCCGGCCGGGGGAGGGGCGGCACGCCGAGCCCGCCGTGCACGCCACCGTGGCGCTACTGCCGCGGACGACGGCGGAGCGGCGGCTGTTCACGCTGGTCGGGGTCACCGCCGGCGTCTGCGAGGAGTGGCTCTACCGCGGCTTCCTGCTCGCCGTCGTCGCCGCGGTCGGCGGCGGCCTGTCGACGCCGGTGCTGGTCGCGATCGGCGTGGTGGCGTTCGGGCTGGCGCACGCCTACCAGGGCGTCGCGGGGATCGTGACCACCGGCGTCCTGGGCGGCGTCATGGCGGGGCTGTACGTCGGCACCGGGTCGCTGCTGCTGCCCGTCGTCCTGCACGCCCTCATCGACCTGCGCTTCCTGCTGGTGCCCACGTCGGCGCTCCCGGACGTCGTCCGGCGGCCGACGTGAGCGAGCGTGCGCGCTCCCGCACGGAGGCAGCAGCGCGGCGGGTCCGCGCCGACGGGCGCCGCGAGGAGGTCGCGTGAACGCCCGGCGGGCCACGGCCGCGGACTGGCCGCAGGTGGCCGCGTTGCGCACCCGGGTCTTCGTCGAGGAGCAGGGCGTGCCGCCCGAGATCGAGCAGGACGCGCACGACGCCACCGCCGTGCACGCCCTCGCCGAGGACGACGGGGGTCGCGTGGTGGCCACCGGGCGGCTGCTGGTCCGCGACGGCCGGGCGGTGGTGGGCCGGATGGCGGTCGACGCCCCGGCCCGCGGGCGGGGCCACGGCGCCGCCGTCCTCGCCGAGCTGCACCGGCAGGCTCGCGCGCTGGGCCTGACCGAGGTGGAGCTGCACGCCCAGCTGTCGGCCCGGGGCTTCTACGAGCGGGCCGGCTACACCGCGGTCGGGGACGTGTACGAGGAGGCCGGCATCGCCCACGTCACGATGCGGTGCGCGCTGGTGTGACGGATCGGTCCGCCGAGGGCGAGACACGTCCTGTCAGAGGCTCGGGGTAGACCTCTGCAGGTGCGAGGATCGACCCACCGACCCGACGGCGCCGGGCACACCCCGGCGCCGGGCCCGTCGGCCGCGCACCGCCCTGCCGGTCTTCCCCACCGGTCGCCCGCCGCGGACCCCGACGGCCGGGCACGCACGACCCGTGAGGAGCACCAAGGCCCGTGAGCACCCCGTCGTCCGACTCGTTCGTGCACCTGCACGTACACACCGAGTACTCGATGCTCGACGGCGCGGCGAAGCTGCCGGAGGTCACCAAGGCCGCCGCGGAGCAGGGGATGCCCGCGCTGGCGATGACCGACCACGGCAACGTCTTCGGCGCCTACGACTTCTACAAGCAGGCCAAGGCCGCCGGCGTGAAGCCGATCATCGGCATGGAGGGCTACTACACGCCCGGCTCGCGCTTCGACCGCGCGCCGTTCGACTTCGGCGACAACCTCATCGACGAGGACGGCGAGGGCGGGTCCTCGCGCGGCAAGGCCGCCTACACGCACATGACCCTGCTGGCGCGGACCACGCAGGGGATGCACAACCTCTTCCGGATCTCCTCGATGGCCAGCCTCGAGGGGCAGTACCGCAAGCCGCGCTTCGACCGCGACCTGCTCGAGCGCTACGGCACGGGCCTCATCGCCACCACCGGCTGCCCCTCCGGTGAGGTCAACATGTGGCTGCGGGCCGGCAAGTACGACAAGGCCCGGCAGGCAGCCGCCGACTTCCAGGACATCTTCGGCAAGGAGAACTTCTACGCCGAGGTCATGGACCACGGGCTGGCCATCGAGAAGAAGACCCGGCCGGCGCTGCTGGAGATCGCCAAGGAGCTTGGCATCCCCCTGCTGGGCACCAACGACCTGCACTACACGCACCGCGAGGACGCCGAGGCCCACGACGCCCTGCTGTGCATCCAGACCGGGTCGCGGCTCAACGAGACCAACCGCTTCAAGTTCAACGGCGACGGCTACTACCTGAAGTCCGCCGCGGAGATGCGGGCGCTGTTCAGCGAGCTGCCCGAGGCCTGCGACAACACGCTGCTGGTCGCCGAGCAGTGCGAGGTGCAGTTCACCGAGGGCGCGGACCTGATGCCCCGGTTCCCGCTGCCGCCGGGGGAGGACGAGACCTCCTGGTTCGTCAAGGAGGTCGAGCGCGGGTTGCACAAGCGCTGGCCGAACGGCATCCCCGACCACGTGCGCAAGCAGGCCGACTACGAGGTCGGGATCATCACGCAGATGGGCTTTCCGGGGTACTTCCTCGTGGTCGCCGACTTCATTAACTGGGCCAAGGACAACGGCATCCGCGTCGGCCCGGGCCGTGGCTCGGCCGCGGGCTCGCTGGCCGCCTACGCCATGGGCATCACCGACCTCGACCCGCTGGCGCACGGCCTGATCTTCGAGCGGTTCCTCAACCCCGAGCGCGTCTCCATGCCCGACGTCGACATCGACTTCGACGACCGCCGGCGCGGCGAGGTCATCCAGTACGTCTCGCAGAAGTACGGCGAGGAGCGGGTCAGCCAGATCGTCACCTACGGCACCATCAAGGCCAAGGCCGCGATCAAGGACGCCGCCCGCGTGCTCGACCGGCCCTACTCGGTCGGCGACGAGCTGACCAAGCTGATGCCGCCGACGGTCATGGGCAAGGACATCCCGCTGTCGGGGATCTTCGACCCGGCGCACCCGCGCTACAAGGAGGCCGCGGAGTTCCGCGCCCGCTACGAGTCCGACCCCGGCGCGGCCGAGGTCGTCGACCAGGCACGCAAGCTCGAGGGGCTGAAGCGCCAGTGGGGCGTGCACGCCGCCGGCGTCATCATCGGCCGCTACCCGCTGATCGACAGCATCCCGATTATGCGGCGCGAGGCCGACGGCGCGGTCATCACGCAGTTCGACTACCCGACCTGCGAGACGCTCGGCCTGCTGAAGATGGACTTCCTGGGCCTGCGCAACCTCACGGTCATCGACGACGCGCTGCGCAACATCGTCGCGAACGGCAAGGAGCCGATCGACCTCGACGAGATCAGCAAGGACCTCACCGACCCGGCCACCTACGCCCTGCTGGCCCGCGGTGACACCCTCGGCGTCTTCCAGTTCGACGGCGGCCCGATGCGCTCGCTGCTGCGCCTCATGCGGCCGGACAACTTCGAGGACATCTCCGCCGTCGGCGCGCTGTACCGGCCCG
The DNA here is from genome assembly GCF_002802985.1 of Geodermatophilus chilensis. Taxonomy (GTDB): domain Bacteria; phylum Actinomycetota; class Actinomycetes; order Mycobacteriales; family Geodermatophilaceae; genus Geodermatophilus; species Geodermatophilus chilensis. Next base: position 35,453 of record NZ_NVPT01000028.1, read on the forward strand.
GGCCGATGGGTGCGAACTCGCACACCAACTACGCGCTGCGCAAGAACGGCCAGCAGGAGATCACGCCGATCCACCCGGAGCTGGCCGAGCCGCTGGAGGACATCCTCGGCACGACCTACGGCCTGATCGTCTACCAGGAGCAGGTCATGGCGATCGCGCAGAAGGTCGCCGGGTACTCCCTCGGCAAGGCCGACCTGCTGCGTCGGGCGATGGGCAAGAAGAAGAAGTCGGTCCTCGACGCGGAGTTCGTCGGCTTCGAGGCCGGCATGAAGGAGCGCGGCTTCTCCGACGCGGCGATCAAGACGCTGTGGGACATCCTCGTCCCGTTCGCCGACTACGCCTTCAACAAGGCCCACTCGGCCGCCTACGGCCTGGTGTCCTACTGGACGGCGTACCTCAAGGCCAACTACCCGGCCGAGTACATGGCCGGGCTGCTGACCAGCGTCGGCGACGACAAGGACCGCCGGCCGATCTACCTGGCCGAGTGCCGGCGGATGGGCATCAAGGTGCTCCCGCCGGACGTGAACGAGTCGTCCTGGGACTTCACCGCCGTCGGTACCGACATCCGCTTCGGTCTCGCGTCGGTGCGCAACGTCGGGCACAACGTGGTCGACTCGATCCGCCGGGCCCGCGAGGAGAAGGGCGCCTTCAAGGACTTCGCGGACTTCATGCGCAAGATCGACACGGTGGCCTGCAACAAGAAGGTCATCGAGTCCCTGGCCAAGGCCGGGGCGTTCGACTCCCTCGGCCACTCCCGGCAGGGCATCGTCGCGGTGCACGCCCAGGCCGTCGACTCGGCCATGGCGCTCAAGCGCAAGGAGGCCGAGGGGCAGTTCGACCTCTTCGGCAGCTTCGGTGACTCCAGCGAGGACGACCCGTTCAGCGGGGCGCTGGACATCGCGATCCCCACCGCGGACTGGTCGAAGTCCGAGCGACTGGTGTTCGAGCGCGACATGCTCGGCCTGTACGTGTCCGACCACCCGCTGCACGGCGTGGAGCACGTGCTCGCGGCCAACGCGGACACGCCGATCGCCGAGATCAACACCGGCGGCGTCGAGGACGGCGCCAACGTCACCATCGCCGGCATCCTCACCTCGGTCGCCCCGCGCACCAACAAGCAGGGGGCGCCGTGGGCCATCGCGACCCTCGAGGACCTCGAGTCCGGCATCGAGGTGCTCTTCTTCCCGAAGACGTGGGCGGAGGTCTCCGAGAAGGTCGTCCGCGACCAGATCGTCGTGGTCAAGGGCCGGATCAGCCGCCGCGACGACCAGCCCTCGCTGTTCGGCTCCGAGGTCACCATCCCCGAGCTCACCGAGGGCGCGCGCGGCCCGGTGCTGGTCTCGATGGCGGCGGCCCGCTGCACCCCGCCGGTCGTCGAGCGGCTCCGTGAGGTCCTGGGCAGCCACCCGGGGACGACGGAGGTCCACCTCAAGCTGCTCAACGGCGGCCGGGAGACCGTGCTGCGGCTCGACCAGGGCCTGCGGGTGCGGCCCAGCACGGCGCTGATGGGGGACATCAAGGCGCTGCTGGGCCCGACCAGTGTCGCCCTGCTCTGAGGACCCCGGCCTCCTCGCAGGCTGGCGGCGTGCCTCTGGACGGAGCCTGCCCGGGACGGGGCGGGGGTCCCGCGCTGACCGGCAGCCCCGCCACCGGGGATGAGACGGCCGGCCGGGCGGGGTTGACTGGGGCCGTGGACAGCACCCCCGCAGTCGCTCCCGCCGGGCCACCGCCGGTCCGCCCCGCCCGCTGGGGCGGGGGTGCTCCGTGGCCCGGCCGTGCCGAGCTGCGCGCCGACCTGCGCGGCTCGCTGGTGCTGGTCGCCGTGCTGCTGCTGGCGGGGGTCGCGGCCGGGCTGCTCTGGTGGGTGCTGGCGCCGCGCGCGACCTTCGAGGTCACCGCAGACGGCCTGGTCCCCGTCGGGCGGCCCTCGGCCGAGCTGCCCTTCGCCGACGACGGCGTCCTCACCCTCCTGCTCGGCGGCCTCGGGCTGGTGGCCGGGCTGGTCGCGTGGCGGCTGCGCCGCCGCCGCGGGGTCGCCACCGTGCTGGCTCTCGCCGTCGGCGCGGTGCTGGCCTCGCTGGCCGCCTGGCAGCTCGGCGAGCTGCTCGGTGCCGGGCCCTCGCCGGCCGAACTCGCCGCTGTCGGCACCCGCGTGATCACGCCGCTGCGGCTCGGCTCGCCGGCGGCGCTGGCGGTCGCGCCGTTCCTCGCCGTCCTCGGCTACGTGGTCGCCACCCTGCTCACCGCGGCCGAGGACCTCGACCGGCCCGACCCGGTCCCGCCCGCCGCGCCTGCCGGCGGCCCGCTGCTCCTGTCTCTTATCCACCTCTGCCGCTGCCGACTGCTCCTGCCGTCGGCAGCCCGCGGTGGCCCGCTTCCTCAGCTAAACAACCGCCCGTCCGACCGCTCCTGTCGGGCCAA
>NZ_NVPT01000280.1 GCF_002802985.1 Geodermatophilus chilensis
ATCACCGGTGTCTCGGCTGCCGCGGACTCGACCACGCAGGCGCTCACCCAGACCCGCACCGCGGTCGACGAGCTCTCCCGCATGGCCGCCGACCTGCGCACCGGCGTCGCGCGCTTCACCTACTGACCGTTCCTCGCGGCGTACCCGGAAGGGCGCCGGAATGGCTGTCGAACCATTCCGGCGCCCTTCTGTCATCTGTCCCCCGGGACGCCATGTCGACATCGCCGGGACGGTCACCGCACTTTCTCGGCGCGCTTCCCCGACACGGCCGCGTTTTCGGCCGTCACCGATCCGGTTTCGGCTTCGATCGGTGCGGAGAACGGCGGTCCCGCACCCGCGGACCGGTCCTCCCGGCGGCCCCGCGCCGCACTCCTCCCCCGGCACCACCTCTCTGGAGCAGCACACGATGAGCCCTGCCCGCACCACCCCGTCGCCGGCACCGCGCCCCGGCCCGACCCCCGCCGCAGGTGACCGCCGCTCCCCGGCCCGGCGCTGGGGTGACCGTTCGGTGGCCACCAAGGTCCTGACCGCCATCGGCGTCGCGACCCTCGTGGCGGTCCTCATCGGTGCCCTGGGCGTGCAGTCACTGCTGGCCGCGGCCGACCGCACCGAGCGGATGTACGAGTACAACGTCCACGGCGTCTCGAACGCCGCCGCACTGCGCAACGCCATGGCCAACGTGCGGCTGGCCAGCCGTGACGCCGCGCTCGCCGCGGATCCCGCCGGCGCGCAGAAGGCGCTCGACACCATCCCCGCGTTCGCCGACCGCTTCGAGGAGGCCCTCACCGAGTACCGGGCCGGCGCCCCCTCGGCGGAGAAACTGGTCGTGCTCGACCGGGTCGAGGCCGGCTTCGCCGAGTACCTGCAGCACGTGGACACCACGGTGCGGCCGCTCGTCCTCGCCGGGGACGACGCCGGCTGGCTCGCCTTCAACGAGAGCGTGCTGCGGCCCATCGGCGAGGCGCTGAACACCGACACGCAGGGCCTCCTGGACGGTGAGGGCACGGCCGCCTCCGACGCCGCTGCGGCCGCCCGCGATGCCGCCGACCGCCAGCTGGTCGTCTCGATCGTCGTCGTCGCGGCGGGCGCCCTGCTCGCCTTCGGGATCGGGCTGTTCGTGGCGCGGGGGATGGCGCGCGACGTGCGCCGGGTACAGGCGGTCGCCGAGGGCCTGGCCGAGGGCGACCTCACCCGCAGCGCGGGTCTCGAGTCGCGTGACGAGCTGGGCCGCATGGGTGCCGCGCTGGACGGCGCGGTGGCCAACCTCCGCGACGTGCTGTCCACGGTCGTCACCTCGGCCGACGCCGTGGCTGCCTCCTCGGAGGAGCTGTCCGCGTCGTCGGCGCAGATCTCGGCGTCGGCGGAGGAGACCTCGGCGCAGTCCGGTGTCGTGGCCGGTGCCGCGGAGGAGGTCAGCCGCAACGTGCAGACCGTCGCGGCGGGCGCGGAGCAGATGGGTGCCTCCATCCGGGAGATCGCCACGAACGCCGCGGAGGCCTCGGACGTCGCGGTGCGCGCGGTCGCGGCGGCGGAGACGACGACGGCGACGGTGGCGAAGCTGGGTGAGTCCTCGGCGGAGATCGGCAACGTCGTCAAGGTGATCACCTCGATCGCGGAGCAGACCAACCTGCTGGCCCTGAACGCGACCATCGAGGCCGCCCGTGCCGGGGAGGCGGGCAAGGGCTTCGCCGTGGTGGCCAACGAGGTCAAGGAGCTGGCCCAGGAGACGGCGAAGGCGACCGAGGACATCGCCCGGCGGGTGCAGGCCATCCAGGGCGACACCACGGCAGCGGTGGCCGCGATCGGGGAGATCAGCTCGATCGTCGCGCAGATCTCCGACCGGCAGACCACCATCGCCTCGGCGGTGGAGGAGCAGACCGCGACCACCACCGAGATGTCCCGCTCGGTGGCCGAGGCCGCCGGCGGTTCCGGGCAGATCGCCGAGAACATCACGGGCGTGTCTTCGGCCGCCGAGGCCACCACCCAGGCGCTCACCCAGACCCGCACCGCCGTCGACGAGCTGTCGCGACTGGCCGCCGGGCTGCGTTCGTCGGTGGACCGCTTCACCTACTGACGCACCACACCGCCGTTCCCGGGGCGGCGGTCGGGGATCCCCCGGCCGCCGCCTCGTCGCCGTTCCGGGGGCGGTGCCGCGAACCGGCGGGACCCGTATCCGGACGGCGAGTCGACACCCGGGACGGGAACCGGTCGACCCCGCGCCCGGTCGCGGACGCGCCCGGCCGCCACCACCGTCACAGCCGCCCCGGTGGACGACCCGTGTCACGACCGCCGGTCGGCCGCCGGCGGCTGCCGATGGACCGGGTGCCGGCCGGATCCCCTGGTGGTCGACCCCTCGCACGCGCCCCGGACGGTCACCCGGACATCCGACCGGGCGCGGATCGAGTCGACTCGTCAATGCGCCAGAGAATGGTCACCGCTCCTTCTCGGATCTGTCGGAGATCGTGCGGGACACGATCAGGGAAATGGCGTCGGGAGGTGGGTCGCGCACTACCTTGTGGCGCGACGGCGGGCGGTTCGCCCGGATTCCGTCGACCGGACGATCCGCACATGAAACCGCCGTGCGCCGCCTCTGTAGAGGTGCCCACCGCCCCACGCCCGTACGAGGAGCCGTGCCATGTCCCAGAGCCCCATGCCGACGTCCGGCGGGTGGTTCGCCGATCGTCCCGTCGGTCTGAAGATCGGCGCAGCGCTGGGCGTGCTGGCGATCGTCGCCATCGGCCTCACCGGGCTCGGTGTCGCCCGGATCAACACGCTCGCCACAGCCGCGGACAGGCTGAACACCGACAGCATCGTGCCCCTGGAGCGGCTCGGCGAGGCGCAGCGCACCTTCCAGGGGATCCGGGCCCGCAACAACCTCTACGCCGCTGCCGACGCGGCGACACGGCAGGAGCTGAGCGCCGACCTGCAGCAGCGGCGGGCGCAGTTCGAGGCCGAGATCGACGTCTACGTCGACACGCTGCACGACCCCGCGGACCTCCAGCCGGTCCTCGACGCCATCGACACCTACTACGCGGTGGTGGACGGCCGGCTCTACCCGGCCGTCACCGCCGGGGACGACGGCGCCGCCCTGCTCGTCGCCGAGGGCCCGCTCGCGGAGGCCGGCCGTGGCCTGTCGGACTCCTTCGGCGCCGAGCAGGCGCGCCAGGGCGAGGACGCGCACGAGGACGCCGAGGCGGCCCGCGAGCTGGCCGACCAGTCGGCCGTCATCCTCTGGACCGCCCTCGCGGCGGGCATCGTCGCGGCGGGCCTGCTGGGTCTCTGGGTGGTCCGGCAGATCGTGCGCACGGTCCGGTCGGTGCAGGAGTCGGTCGACGCCCTCGCCGCCGGTGACCTGACGGTGGTGTCCGAGGTGCGCTCCGGTGACGAGCTGGGGCGGATGGCGGCCTCCCTGGGGGCCGCCCAGGTGACGCTCCGGGAGGTGCTGTCGTCGGTGGTGGCGTCGGCGGACGCGGTCGCGGCGAGCTCGGAGGAGCTGTCGGCGTCCTCGGCGCAGATCTCGGCGTCGGCGGAGGAGACCTCGGCGCAGTCCGGGGTGGTGGCCTCGGCCGCGGAG
>NZ_NVPT01000281.1 GCF_002802985.1 Geodermatophilus chilensis
GTCCGAGGCTCCGGGGCAGGGGTGGGGGCCGGGCACACGCGGCAGAGGGGGACGCCGTCCCCCAGTCCTGGGGGTCCAGGGGACGGCGTGTCGCGCTTCGTGAGGGTGCGGTGACGGTGCGGTGCTACGGACGCCGGGACGTCACCCGAAGTACTCCATCGGCGCCGCCCGGTGACCGGGGGGAGATCGTGGGGCCGGGCCGCGTCGACGGTCGTCCAGCCCGACGCCCAGGGTGCGCGGGTGGAGACGGGAGCCCGGCCGGCCGCTGCACCCCGGGTGCGTGCACTCCGCGGATCCCCGCCCTGGCAGGCTCCGGGACGTGCCGCAGACCGATGGGGACCCGTCCGCCTTCGACGCCGCCACGGCGGTGCGCCGCGCCGAGGGCGGGGGGCTGGTCGCCGACCTCGACCCCGGCTGGGACGTCGGCGGTGGCGTGCTCAACGGCGGCTACCTGCTGGCGCTCGCGGCCCGTGCCGCCGTGCCGGACAGCCCGCACCCGCACCCGGTGGCGCTGTCGGCCAGCTACCTGCGGGCCACCGCCGCCGGGCCGGCCCACCTCGCCGTCACGCCGGGCCCGGCCGGGCGCACGCTGGCGCACTCCTCGGTGCTGCTCGCCGGGGAGGCCGGCCCGTCGATCGCCGCCCAGGTGACGACGGCGACGCTCGGCACGGAGCCGGCCGAGTACACCGTGAACCCCGCGCCGCCGGTGCCCGACCCCGAGGACTGCGTGGCCACCCGGACCACCGGCGCCGGGCCGACCGTCGGCCTGGTCCGGCAGATCGAGACCCGGCTGGACCCCGCGACGGCGGGCTGGACGGTCGGCCGGTTCTCCGACCAGCGGGTGCTGCGGTCCTGGATCCGGCTGGCCGACGGCCGCGACCCCGACCCCCTGGCGCTGCTGCTGTTCGCCGACGCCCTGCCGCCCACCGCCTTCGCCGTCGGCCGGACGGGCTGGGCGCCCACCGTGCAGCTGCAGGTGCTGGTCCGCGCGCTGCCCGCGCCGGGCTGGTGCCTCGTTGAGTCGCGCTCCACCGAGGTGGCCGGCGGCTGGTCGGACGAGGAGTGCCGCATCTGGGACGCCACCGGCCGGCTGGTCGCCCAGGCCCGCCAGCTGGCCCGGGTGGCGCGCTAGCGGCGCCCCTGGGCCGGAGCGCGGCGGCGGGAGACGGTGTCGGCCAGCAGGTCCAGCAGCGCCGCTCCACCGGCGTCCGCCCCGCTCCCTTGCTGATGATCATGAAGCGCCGGTGGCGACACACTGCATCCCGTCGGTGTGTCGCCACCGCGGCTTCATGATCGTCCGAAGGCGGGGATGCCGAGGGCTCGTGCAGCCGCCACGGCCGCCGGCAGGCCGATCGCGCGCAGCGCGGCCTTCGCTGGCGAGCCGTCGGAGCGCTCCGTCTCGGCCGCCTGGTCGGCCGGGCCCGGGGGACGGGCGAGTCCGGCCGGCACTCAGCGGCCGCCCAGCTCGGTGCCCAGCAGGTGCCCGGAGGTCCAGGCGCTCTCCACCCGGGACGGCGCGGACCACCCGTCGCCGCAGACGCCGATGCCGTCGGCCAGCCCGAAGGGCTCCGGGCGGGCCTCGGCCGGCCGCGCGTACGTCCACCGGTGCACCGTGGTCCAGGCCGGGGGGACGTCGATGCCGAGTGCCCGGCCGACCGCGGCGGCGACCGGGCCGGCGGCGGCGTCCCGGTCCTCGAGGTGCGCGGCCGCGAGCTCAGGGGTGGTGTGCGCGACCAGCACCGGGGCGCCGTCCCCGCGCCGGTCGCCGTCGTCGGCCACCCAGGTGACCGCCGGGTCGTCGTGGACGAACGCGCCGTGCAGGTCGGCCGGCCAGCGGCGCTCGGACCACCCGAGGACGACGGCCAGCGACGCCTCCCACGGCCGCTCGTCGAGCAGCCGCCCGGCCGTGTCGGCGTCCAGCAGGCGGCGGGCCTGCGGGTCGGGCATGGCCAGGACGACGGCCGGCACGTCCTCGTCGTCCACCCGCGGGCCGGGCTCCACCCGGGTCACGGTGCGCTCCTGTGTGACGTCGAGGCCCTCGGCGAGGTCGGCCACCAGCGAGCGCAGGCCTCCGGGCGCGGCGTACCGGACCGGGCCGGTGGTGGTGGACCCCAGCCCGTCGGGCCCGGCGACGGCGAAGGTGTCGGTCCACGGGCGGGCCAGGCCGCGCGCGACCCAGTCGGCGACCACCGCGGCGAAGGGCGAGCCCTCCCGCGCGGTCAGGTAGGAGGCACCGAGGTCGACGGTGCGGTCGGACAGCGTCCGCGAGGCCATCCGCCCGCCCGGCCGGCGGCCGCGGTCGAGCACGCGGACGGGCAGCCCGGCCTCGGCCAGGGCACGGGCGCAGGCGCAGCCGGCGATGCCGGCGCCGACGACGGTCACGGGGGAGGGAGGCACGCCGACGATCCTGCGGGCCGGACGGTGCGCCCGCCCGCCGAGCGCGGCTTGGCAGGATCGGCGTCGTGCCGCTCGAACCCGCGACGATCACCGACCCGGACGACCCGCGGGTGGCCGACTTCCGCGACCTCAAGGCCGGGGACCGACGGCCGGGCACCGAGCGCGGCACCGGACCGGTGATCGTGGAGGGCGTCCCCGCGGTGCAGCGGCTGCTGGCCTCGCCCTACCGGGTGCGTGCCGTGCTGGGCGTGCCCGGGCGCGTGGCGGCGTTCGACCTGCCCGAGGGGGTCGCGGCCTACGAGGCGGACAAGTGGGTGCTCTCGGAGGTCATCGGCTTCCGGCTGACCCGCGCGGTGCTGGCCTCGGCCGACCGCCGTCCCCCGGCCGACCTCGACGCGCTGCTGGCCGGGCCCGACCCGGCCGCGCCCCGCCGGCTGGCCGTGCTGGAGGCGCTCAACGACGCGGAGAACCTGGGCTCGATCGCCCGCTCCGCGGTGGCCCTCGGCATCGACGGCCTGCTGCTGGACCCACGCTGCGCCGACCCGCTCTACCGCCGGTCGGTGCGGGTCTCGATGGGCCACGTGCTCGCGCTGCCGTTCGCCGTCCTGCGCGAGTGGCCCGGCGGGCTGGACCGGCTGCACGAGGCCGGCTACCTGACCGTGGCGCTCACCCCGGCCGACGACGCGGTCGACCTGGCCGAGGTGGACCCGCGGGCGCACCCGCGCACGGCGGTGCTGCTCGGGGCGGAGGGGCCGGGACTGACCCCCGAGGCACAGCGGGCCGCACGGGTGCGGGCACGCATCCCGATGCGGGCGGGCGTCGACTCCCTGGGCGTCGCCGCCGCGGCGGCAGTGGCCTTCGCGACTCTGCGCTGACGGCCCCCTGCACGGCCCCGTCCCGGGTCCCACCCTGAGCCTGCGAAGGGTGGGGAGGACCTGTCGCCTATACACATCT
>NZ_NVPT01000282.1 GCF_002802985.1 Geodermatophilus chilensis
CGCCGAGGTCGGCGAGGTGGATGCGGAGCATGGCGTGTGCCGCGATGGTGGCGGCGGTGCGGGTCAGCAGGCCCCAGAAGGTGTGTGCGCCATGGCGGGGGGCAGGGAGGCCGTCCTCTACCCTGGGCGCGCGGGGCGCGTAGCTCAGCGGGAGAGCTCTCGCCTTACAAGCGAGCGGTCGCAGGTTCGATCCCTGCCGCGCCCACCGCAGGCCCCCTGACCTGGGGAAATACCCGGGTCAGGGGGCCTCTCGCGTATTGCACAGCGTCCAGTGACCGCGTAACATCGCCTCCACGGGGACACCGGGCACACCGCTACCGGAGGCACTCATGGCCGCCACCGTCACCCCACTCCCGCACCGCCCGACCCCCTGGGGCGACTACCGCCGCGACTGGGCCCTGACCCTGCGGGCCGAGGGCAAGAGCCCCAACACTCAGCGGCTCTACCTCGGTGCGCTGGACAAGCTGGCCGACTGGTGCGCCGCCCACGACGGGCCCGACGACCCCACCAAGGTCACCCGCCGGCACCTCACCGCGTTCCTCGCCGACCGGCACGCCCACGCCAAGCCGGCCACCGTCTCGGTCGAGTACCGGGCCCTACAGCAGCTCTACCGCTGGCTGGTCGCCGAGGACGAGCTGACCCGCAACCCGCTGGACGGCATGAAGGCCCCCACCGTCCCCGAGGCCCCGGTGCCCGTGCTCACCGACGATCAGCTGCGCACCCTGCTCGCCGCGTGCGAGGGCAAGGACCTGGTCGCCCGCCGCGACACCGCGCTGATCCGGCTGTTCGTCGACACCGGCTGCCGCCGCGCGGAGATCGCCAACCTGACCCTCGGCGACGTCGACTGGACCACCCAGCAGATCACCGTGACCGGGAAGGGCTCGCGGGTGCGGTTCGTGCCGTTCGGCTCCCGCACCGGCCAGGCATTGACCCGCTACCTGCGCGAGCGCAACCGGGACGGCTACGGCGCCCGGCACACCCAGCCCGGCGACCGCCTGTGGATCGCCGAGAAGGGCCGCGGGCCGCTCGGCGCCGACGGCATCCGGCAGATGCTCACCCGCCGCGGCGCCGAGGTCGGCATCCACGTGCACGCCCACCAGTTCCGGCACACCGCGGCGCACGCCTGGCTCGCCTCCGGGGGCAGCGAGGGCGACCTCATGCGGCTGAGCGGGTGGAGGTCGCCGCAGATGCTCCGCCGGTACGCCGCGTCCACCGCCGACGAGCGGGCCCGAGAGGCACACCGCCGCCTCGGCCTGGGGGACCGGCTGTGAACGCCGAGGAGGTGACCCAGGTCGTCCGCCTGCGCTGCGGCAGCTGCAACAGCCAGGTCGGGGCTGTGTACCGGGTGCGGAACTACCACCGCGCCGAGCCGGTCCTCACCCCCGACGGGCAGCAGACGCGGGTGACCGACCTCGCCGAGGGCCTGGTGCTCACCAGCACGTGGCAGCAGACCGAGACACCCAAGCGCGAACGCAGCGCCCCAAGCCATGATGTCGAGCAGCCCGTGCAGGAGGGCGCGCACCTGATCGTCTGGTGCCCTCAGCACGCCGAGATGCAGCCGCCGACCCCGGCCCAGGTCACCGCGTGGGCATCCGAGGCCGAGCGGTCCGGGCGCCGTCTGGTGACCCGCGTGCTGAACCCGAGGCCGGCACCCCGTGAGCCCGGGTCGACACCCTGACAGCGTTGTACTGTTGACGTAGTGCCAGGCCCGTACGGGCCGAAAGCGCCGCGGCGCCGTGCCAGTTCAGGGCGACTGGAGTCATCGAAGGTGGCTCCGCCTTGCCCGCACGACGCCCCGAAGACCGCGCCCTCATCGCGTCCATCGCCGCCCACACCTCGTGGGCCAACACCACCGACCCGGCCGCCCGCACCGCCAAGGCCCGCGCTGCGTTCACCGACCGGTTCGAGCGCGAGGCCGACCCCGACGGCACCCTCCCCGCCGACGAGCGCGCTCGCCGCGCCGAACACCTGCGCCGCGCCCACTACAAGCGGCTGGCGCTCAAGAGCGCCCAGGCCCGCCGCAAGAGCGCCGACCGCGGTGCGGAGCAGTGAGCGCGTGTGAAGGGCCGGCCCCTGCCAGGACCGGCCCCAACGAGAACGCCGCCGCCAAGCAGCCCCTCGCCGCCGAGCGTAGCGCCGCAGGACGACACCCCGACCCCGCCGCCTGGGCCGCCACCGTCTCCCGCCAGCCGCTCAGCCGCGCCGCCCGGACGGTCGCCGGCCAACTCGCCGACCGAGCCCGCGGCGGCCGGGTGCGGACCACCCCCGCCGAGATCGCGGAGTGCACCTGCCTGCGGGTCGTCGAGGTCTACGCCGCCCTCGCCGACCTTGGGTCGAGGCAGCTGGTCGCCCGCGACGGCCGGGGGGCGTACGTGCTCACGCACCCGGGGTCGGCGCGGTGACCGGCCTCTACCGGGCACTGCCCGGCCCCGTCATCGACCTCATCACCGACGGGGCCCCCGCCACCGACCTCCGCAACAGAGGCGACCGCGCCGTGTGGAGTGCCCTCGTCCGCACCGCCGCCAGCGCCCGGCAACACGGCTGGACCTTCGCCGACTGGCACGCCAAGCTCAGCGAGGCCAAGAGCACCCTCGGCAAGCAGGCGCGGCTCAAGAAGGGCACCAAGGAGCGCACCCGCACCGACTGGGACCGCACCCTGGGGAACGCCTGGGACACCGCCGGCCGCTGGCTCGCCAAGGCACCCCCACCCCAGGGAGCTGCCGAGGTGGCCGCCCGGGTCGCCGCCGTCCGCGAGGCCGTCGCCGACGTCGGCGCCGACCTCACCGACACCGAGCGCGCCATCCTCGCCCACGCCGCCGACATCGCCGAGCGCAACCGCACCGACCGACCCGCGGTCCCTCGGGACGCGACCGCCGACGCGCTCGGGATGGGCCAGAAGGCCGTCCGCTGCGCCCTCGATCGACTGGACCGCCGAGGCGTGCTCGTGCGGGCGGTCCCCGGGCGGAGGGCGTCGGAGGAGTCCGGCCGCAGGCGGTCGGCCCTCTACCACCTGCCCACCCCGGAGGCCATCACTACATACCTGTACCGGGGAACCCGGTCTATAGGCCCCTCGGCCCAGGTCTATAGGCCCTCGTCCGTCGACCTCGTTCAGGCCCCTGCCCAGGTCTATAGGCCCCCGTCCGCCGATCCCGCCCCGAGCACCGAGGAGCCCCCCGTGGCCATCACCGTCACCATCACCGCACCCGACCCGGCCGCACTCGCCGGAGCCCTCGACGCGCTGCGCCGTGAGCAAGCCGTGGCCGTCGAGCCCCAGCCGCCGCAGCTCGCTGTCATCGCCGGTGGTCTCGCCGACGACGACGGTGGCCGCCCGTCGAGCCGTCGCAGACCACGTCCCCGGGACCCCGCCGAGCCCGAGCCGGTCCCCGGGCAGCTCGCCCTCCCCGGCACCGGCCAGGGCGGCGACCGATGACCACCACCGACC
>NZ_NVPT01000283.1 GCF_002802985.1 Geodermatophilus chilensis
GGATGGGTATAAGAGGCAGGGCGGGGGCGGTGCGGTGGATGATGCGCCGCTGTGGTGGCCGCCACAACCGGCGTGCAACATTCGGTGCAACCGACCGCCGCGCCGACCGCCGTCCGAACCTGAGAGAGGGACGTCATGAGCACCGTCTCGCCCGCCCACCCCGAGTCCGTCTTCACCTACGGCGCGCCGCTGCTGAAGTTCGGGAGCGGCGCCTCCGACGAGATCGGCTTCGACCTGAGCCGGTACGGCGTCCGGCGGGTGCTGGTGGTCACCGACGCGGGGCTCGCGGCCACCGGCATCCCGCAGCGGGTGGCCGACCAGATGGCGCAGTTCGACATCGAGGCCCGCGTCTACGACGGGGTGCACGTCGAGCCGACCGACGCCAGCCTCGTCGCCGCGATCGAGGAGGCCCGCTCGACCGGGCCGTGGGACGCCTTCGTCGCCGTCGGCGGTGGCTCGAGCATCGACACGGCCAAGGCGATCAACCTGCTGACCACGAACCCCGGCGAGCTCATGGACTACGTCAACGTCCCGGTCGGGAAGGGGCAGGCGCCGTCCCAGCAGCTCAAGCCGCTCATCGCCGTCCCGACGACGACGGGCACCGGCTCGGAGAGCACCACGATCTGCGTGATGGACGTGATCGCGGCGCGGGTGAAGACCGGCATCAGCCACGCCATGCTGCGGCCGACCCTGGCCGTGATCGACCCGGACCTCACGCGCACCCAGCCGCCCGGGGTGACCGCGGCGTCGGGCATGGACATCCTGTGCCACGCCCTGGAGAGCTACACGGCGCGCTGGTACACGACCTACGAGCACAAGACGCCCGAGCAGCGGGTGCCCTACTGCGGCTCGAACCCCATCTCGGACATGTGGTCGGAGAAGGCGCTCAGCCTGCTGGCCGGCTCCTTCCGGCGGGCGGTCCGGCACGGGGACGACGTGCAGGCCCGGTCGGACATGGCGCTGGCCGCGACCTTCGCCGGCATGGGCTTCGGCAACGCCGGGGTGCACATCCCGCACGCCAACGCCTACCCGATCGCCGGCCAGGTGAAGGACTTCCACCCGAAGGACTACCCGGCCGACGAGCCGATGGTCCCGCACGGGATGTCGGTGGCGCTGACCGCGCCGGAGGCCTTCCGGTTCACCTTCGAGGCCTCCCCGGAGCGGCACGTGCGGGCGGCGCAGCTGCTGGCGCCCAACGCCGGCCTGCCGACCGAGGCGGTCGACTTCCTGCCCATGGTGCTGACCGACCTGATGCGCGACATCGACATCCCCAACGGCGTGGGCGCGGTCGGCTTCGGCGAGGGCGACATCCCGGACCTGGTCGAGGGCACGATGAAGCAGCAGCGGCTGCTGGCCACCTGCCCCCGCGACGTCACCGAGGACGACATCGCCGGCATCTTCCGCCGGTCCATGTCGCTGTGGTGATCAGCCCAGGCGGACGACGCTCTTCGTGACCTGGGCGGCGGCGACGACCTCGCCGTCCACGGTGGTCTCGGCGCGCATGAAGGCGACGGCTCGCCCGCGGCGCAGCACGGTCCCGGTGATGTCCACACGCTTGTCGGCCGCCACCGGCCGGAGCAGCTGCACCGTGAGGTCGTGGGTGACCGCGTGCTCGTCGTCGCCGAGCCGGGGGAGCAGCGCGAGGAACGACGCGACGTCGAGCAGCGTGTAGACGACGCCGCCGTGCAGCACCGCCGCCTGGTTCTGCGCCGGCCCGGCCACGGGGAACCAGATGCCTGCCGACGGCTCGGCCGGGTCGCGCAGCTGCATGCCGAGGAACCGGTGCAACGGGATGTCGAGCACAGCCTGCACGCGGGTGGCGAGTACGTCGTCGGACGGCACGGGGGGCACCTCTCGTCGGGAACCCGCCGAGCCTCGCACGCGCCCGGCCGTCGGGCCGGGACAGCAGGTCGGGACCAGGTGGGGCGGGTGGGGCTCGAACCCACGACCCTGGGCGAGGAACGGGTTGGCCCACTCCGACGGCGTGCCGGTGATCGGCTGGGCGGCCGGTCACGACCGCGAACGGCGTGCCCGGGTAGATGGCGAGCACGCGGGAGGTGGACGCGAGTGTCTCGGTGCGCTCGACGAGCTCGCCGCGACGCAGTCGCTGCATCGTCTGCTGCCCGCTCAGTTCCTCCCCGACCTTGGCGACCCAAGGGGCGCCGTCCTGGGTGAAGGCGATCGACTGACCACGCTGTCCCGGGGAGCGGGGTTGGCCCCTTCGACGCCCCGTACTGGGTGAGCCTCACCCGGCGGGGTGGAGGTCGCACCGCAGTGCAGTGGCGCGCCGACCTCGCCAGTACCCCCTCCGATGAGGTCGCCCAGGAGGCGGCATCAGGGGACCCATGCCGTCGGGGCCGACTTCCCCGGGCGTCGTGCTGACAGGATGCGGGAGTGGAGGACCTGCTGCGGGACCTGTCCCAGATCGCCCTGGTCGACCGACCGGTGGGCGATGTCCTCACCGAGCTCGTCCAGGCCGCCGAACGCGGCATCTCCGGCGCGGAGTCCGTCTCGATCACTCTGCTGCAGGGTGAGGAAGCCTTCACCGCCGCCTACTCGGGCGAGATGGCGCTGCGTGCGGAGGAGCTGCAGTACGAGCGCGGCTACGGCCCCTGCATGGACGCCGGCCGCGGCGGGGTGGTGCTGCGGGTCGACGACATGCGCACCGAGCAGCGCTGGCCCGACTACGCCGCCCATGTCCTCGACCACGGCGTGCGTAGCTCGCTGTCCATCCCGTTGCCCTTCCAGGGAGCGGTCATCGGCGCCCTGAACACCTACTCGACCGAGCCGGGCACCTTCGCCACCGCGCAGGCGCTCGATGCGGCCATGACCGTGGCCGAGATGATCGCCATCGCCATCGCCATCGCCAACGTGCACGCGCACGCCCGTCTCGGCGAGGAGGCGGCCAACCTGCGACTGGCCATGCAGTCCCGGGCGGTCATCGAGCAAGCAAAGGGCGTGCTGATGGCCCAGCGCGGTGTGGACGCAGACCGCGCCTTCGAGATCCTGCGGGAGGCCTCCATGCGCTACAACCGCAAGCTGCGGGACATCGCCACCGGCATCGTCGAGTCCGTGCAGCTCCCCCAGGAGTAAGGACACCGCCGGCCCGCGGCGCGCCCGCCGTGGTCCGATGTCGTCCTGATCACGCGGCTACCCTGCCTGCGGCGCGTTGGACCGAGGGACAGGGTGAGCTCAGTGATCGACCCCCTGAGCTCGCTGTTGCGAGCCGCTCATCTGCTCTCCCCGGTCGATCTGGCCAGCACCGTGGCGGCGCAGGC
>NZ_NVPT01000284.1 GCF_002802985.1 Geodermatophilus chilensis
TTGAGGGGAAGTGTACAAGCGACGCGTACGATAACGAAGTCGCGGTGGATCATCTGCCACCACCGGGCTGATGCACTGGGATAGATCGGTTGGGTGAACTCCGAGGTAATTGTTTTGTTGGACATTGCGGCGACCGCCACGTTCTAGACGTAGGATGTCGTCGGCAGCGTCTGGTGTGTATAGGGGCCAGCGGGCTGTCCTCGACCGCCTGGCGTTCCAGCTTCTCCAGCCGGTTGCGCAGCATCCGCAGGTAGGGCTCCCGGGCGCGGGTGGCCTCCTCGTAGGCGACCAGATCCGCCACGGTGGCGAGCTGGTAGCCGCGCAGGCGGCCACGCAGCTGGGCGACGGTGAAGCCGTCGTAGCCCTCGACCGGCGCCACTCCGGCGGCCGCGGCCCCGGTGGTGTCCTCGGCCTCGTCGGGGGTCACCGACTCGTCGACGTCGGTGCGGACGCCGGTCGCCGCAGCCACGTCGGTGCCGCCCTCGTCGGTGGCGACCACCTCGTCGGTCGGGGCCGCCTCGTCCGTGGGAGCCGCCTCGTCGGTCGCGGCACCCCCGTCGGTCGCGGCCGGTGCGCTCGTGTCCTCGCCCGCGCCCAGGTCGTCGTCGACCTGCGCGCCGGCGGCGGTGACGACCTCGTCGCCGCGGCCGGTCGCCTCGTGGTCCTCGCCGGCGGGCGTCGCCTCGGTCGCGGGGCGGGTGTCGGCGTCGCTGACCCCGCTGCCGAGCGCCTCGTCGACCCCGGCGTCCTGCCGGTCGGCCTGGGCGGGGGCGCCGGGGGTCTCCTCCGCCGACCCACCGGGTGCCTCCTCCGCGGGCGCCTCGGGCGCGGCGACGCCCTCGTCGGTCACGGTGCCCTCGACGGTCGCGACCCCGCCGTCCGGGGTGAGGACGTCGACCTCGGTGGTGACGTCGGGCGCGCCGCCCTCCTCGCCGACGGGGGAGCCGCCCGGGTCGCTCGCCACCGGGGCCTCGGCCGGCGCCGACGGGTGGACGTCGAACTCGGTCGCCTCGGCGTCCAGCAGGGACGCCGGCGGGGGCGTGGGGCTCTCGGCGATCTCGTCGCTGTCGACGGTGCCGGCGTCCCCCGTGCCGCCGTCGACCAGCGCGCTGTCGGGTGCGCCGTCGGCCTCCAGCAGCGCGGTCTCCAGCGCGTCCTCGGTCGTGAGGCCGGGCTCGACGCGGTCGACATCGAGGCCGGCGGCGGCCACCTCGTCGGTGATGTCGGCGAGGGCCTCGACGACCTCCTCGGGCGCCGGGTCGGCGGGCAGCCCGGAGACCTCGTCGTCGATCAGTGCGGCGACCTCCTCGGCCACCTCCTCGTCGTCGACCGACGCCGCAGCGCGGTCGAAGGACGTCGGCTGGTCGAACCCGGGTGCGCGGTCGAAGGCGGAGGTACGACCGGGGGTCGCTCCGGGGAGGTCCTCGTCGAAGGTCGCCAGGCCCGGCTCGGAGTCGCCGCGCAGCCCGGTGAAGACCTCGTCCCCGCGGGCGACCAGGCCGGCGTAGTGCTGCTGCAGCTTCATCGTGGCCTGCATGGCCAGGCCGATCACCCGGACCGGCAGGCCCGGCAGCGTCCGGGGCAGCTGGAGGGTGTCGTCGACGACGGTGGCGGCCAGCCCGACCACCGCACGGACGACCTGTGGGATCTCACGCGACATGGCCCCACCCTGCCCCGAATCGGCGCGCCCGACACCCCCGCGCTGACGCGGAACACACGGATGGTGGTACGCGTCTCGTCCCCGGACGGCCCGGCGGCACCCACTTACCATGGGGTCATGGCTGATCAGCGCGGACGTGTCCTGCTGGCCGATCCCCGGGGCTACTGCGCCGGCGTGGACCGGGCGGTGGTCGCCGTCGAGCGCGCCCTGGAGATCCATGGCGCCCCGGTCTACGTCCGCAAGCAGATCGTCCACAACAAGCACGTGGTGGCGACGCTGGAGCGGCGTGGGGCGGTCTTCGTGGACGAGACCGACGAGGTGCCCGAGGGCTCGGTCGTCGTCTTCAGTGCGCACGGTGTCTCGCCGGCGGTGCACCAGGAGGCCGCGACGCGGCAGCTCCGGACGATCGACGCGACCTGCCCGCTGGTGACCAAGGTGCACCAGGAGGCCAAGCGGTTCGCCCGCGACGACTACGACATCCTGCTGATCGGCCACCGCGGGCACGAGGAGGTCGAGGGCACCTCCGGCGAGGCGCCCGAGCGCATCCAGCTCGTGGACGGCGCCGAGGACGTCGCCAACGTGCAGGTGCGGGACCCGGAGAAGGTCGTCTGGCTGTCGCAGACCACGCTGTCGGTCGACGAGACCCTGGCGACGGTCGACCAGCTCAAGGCCCGCTTCCCCGGCCTGCAGTCGCCGCCGAGCGACGACATCTGCTACGCCACGCAGAACCGGCAGCAGGCCGTCAAGCAGATGGCCGGCGAGTGCGACCTGGTCATCGTCGTGGGCTCCACCAACTCGTCGAACTCCGTGCGCCTCGTCGAGGTGGCGCTGGAGGCGGGCGCCCGCGCCTCGCACCTGGTCGACTTCGCTTCCGAGATCGACCCGGCCTGGCTCGAGGGCGTCGGCACCGTCGGTGTCACCAGCGGCGCCTCGGTGCCCGAGGTGCTGGTCAGCGAGGTCCTCGACTGGCTGGCCGAGCGCGGCTACCCCGACGTCGGGACGGTGAAGGCCGCCGAGGAGCGCCTGGTGTTCGCGCTGCCGCACGAGCTGCGTCCGAAGCGCGCCTGAGAGAACCCCCCTCCACACGACGGTGGCCCCCTCCCGGAACCGGGAGGGGGCCACCGTCGTGTGCGGGGGTCGTCCTTCAGCGACGGGCGGCCCAGCGGATCAGGCCGACGACCGCCGCGACCGCGGTGGCGACCGCCATCGCCGGGAAGCCGCGGATGAGCAGCGTGGCCACCGATGCGAGGTTCAGCGAGGCCGACGGCGCCAGCGCCGTGTTGAGCACGGCCACGGCGATGTACACCAGCGGCGGGGCGGTCACCGTGGTGAGCAGGTCGCTGCGCCGGACCACCAGGGTGGCCGCGGCGCTGGCCACGGTCAGGGTCGCCAGCGTGACCAGGCCCAGGCCGGTGCCGATCCAGGACTCGAGGGCCGCACCGGCCAGGGTCACCAGGAACACGGCGAGGACGGCGACGGCGCCGCGCAGCCGGCTGCCGCGCTCGGGCGCCTGGGCCGTGGCTCCCCGACCGCCCGGACGGCGGCCTGCGGGGCGGGGCTCGGGGGAGCGGGGACCGCGGCGACGGTCGTCGGCGTCGAGGTCGGGCAGGTCGCGGGAGCCTGTCCCCGATACACCACC
>NZ_NVPT01000285.1 GCF_002802985.1 Geodermatophilus chilensis
GAGACTCGCTGCTTACGTGCTGCGCACGAGGTGCCTGTGAGTATGTCCCGCCTGTGTGTCTCCCTGCTACCGCGCCCCCCGAGCTCTGCACCTAACGCGCCGTCGACAGCGTCCGATGTGTATCGCGGCCAGGCTCGCCGTCGCCGGCGCGCTGGGCGCCGACCCGGTGCCGCAGGGCCGCCTGGTCGCGACCGTCGGCGCCGGGGTGCTCGCCGCGGCGGCCGCCCTGGCCGTCGCCGCGGCGGTCATGATGGGGGTCGCGCGGCGTCCGCTGCTGGCGGCGGTGCGCGGACTGCGTCGGAGCGATCGCCAGGAGGTGCACGGTGGCTGAGCGGCTCCCGCTGCAGGGCCGCCGGGTGGCCGAGGTCCTGGCCACCAGCACCGGCGGGGTGGGCACGCACGTGCGCGCGGTGCTGCCCGCCCTGGCCGCGGCCGGCGCGCACGTGCGGGTGTGCGGGCCCGCGGCCACCGAGCGGCTGTTCGGCTTCACCGTGGCGGGCGCGGCCTTCGCACCGGTCGGGATCTCCGCGGGGCTCTCACCCGTCGCCGACGCCCGCGCCGTCGCCGCGCTGCGCCGGGCCACCGCCGACGCCGACCTGGTGCACGCCCACGGGCTGCGTGCCGGCCTGGTCGCCGCGGCCGCCCGCCGGCGCGGCGGCCGGCCGCTGGTGCTCACCCTGCACAACGCCCTGCCCGAGGGCGGCGGTGCGCTGCGCCGGGTGCTGCGGCTGGCCGAGCGGGCCACGATCCGCGGCGCCGACGTGGTCCTCGCCGCCTCCGGCGACCTGGCCGAGAACGCCTGGCGGCAGGGGGCCCGCGACGTGCGGGTCGCCCCCGTCTCCGCCCCGCCGCTGCCGGCCCCGGCCCGGCCCGCCGCCGAGGTGCGCGCCGAGCTCGGGCTCGTCGACGGCCGGCCCCTGGTGGTCGCCGTGGGCCGGCTGCACCCGCAGAAGGGCTACGACGTCCTGCTCGACGCCGCCGCCCGGTGGGCCGCCGGTCCGCGACCGCCGCTGGTCGCCGTCGCCGGCGACGGCCCGCTGCACGGCGAGCTGGCCGCCCGCATCGCCGCCGAGCGGCTGCCGGTGGTGCTGCTCGGCCGGCGCAGCGACGTCGCCGACCTGCTGGCCGCCGCCGACCTCGCCGTCCTGCCCTCGCGCTGGGAGGCCCGCTCGCTGACCGCGCAGGAGGCGCTGCGCGCCGGCACCCCGCTGGTCGCCACCCGCACCGGCGGGCTGCCCGAGCTGCTCGGTGACGGGGCGGTCCTGGTGCCGGTCGGCGACGCCGCGGCGCTGGCCGACGCGGTCACCGGGCTGCTCGACGACCCGGCGCGCGCCCGGTCGCTGGCCGAGGCCGGCACCCGGCAGACGGCGACCTGGCCGGACGAGGCCGCCACCGCCCGCCAGCTCGTCGCCCTCTACCGCGAGCTGCTCGGCGCACCGCGATGAGCCGGCTCGCGGCGCTGCTGCTCGCCGTCCTCGCCGTCCTGCTGACGGTCGTGCTGGTCCTCGCCCCTCCGGCGGCCGCCGCGCCGGCCGAGGGGGCGAGCGCCGACCGCGTGGTCGTCGTCGGCGTCCCCGGCCTGGTGTGGAACGACGTCGACCCGCAGGCGACGCCGGCGCTGTGGGCGCTGGCCGAGGGCTCGCCGATCGGCGCGGTGTCGGTGCGGGCCGCGCGCGCCACCAGCTGCGTGCTCGACGGCTGGGCGACGCTCGGCGCGGGCAACCGCGCCCGCTTCCCGGCCCCCGACGAGTCGATCCCGCCGGTGCGGCTGCCGACCGTGCCGCTGCCCGGCGAGGCGCCGGCCGGGGAGGGCGGGTCGGACACCGCGCCGGTGCCCCAGGAGCAGCCCCCGCCGGTGCCGCCGGCCAGCCCCGCGCTGTCCCACTGCGGCCTGCAGGAGCGGCTGGCCGCGGCCGGCCTGGCCGATCCGCAGGCCGCCGTGGCCGCGGTCGCCGACGACCCCGCCACGGCCCGCTTCGGCGCGGAGCCCGCGGCGTTGGGCGCGGCGGTCGGCTGCGCCACCGTCGTCGGCCGCGCGCCGGCGCTGGCCGTCGCGGCCCCCGGCGTGGCGGTCGACCAGCGCGACCAGCTGCCCGCCGACCCCGGCGAGCTGCTGGGCGGCTGCCCGCTGGTGCTGGTCGGCCTCGACGACCTGGTGGACGCCGGCGAACCCGCGCTCGAGGGCAGCGACACCGGCACCGAGCCGCGGCCCCGCGCCGCCGCGCTGGCGGGCATCGACGCCGCGCTCGGCCGGCTGGTCGAGGCCGTGGCGGCAGCGCCGGGGGAGACGCTGCTGTCGGTCCAGGGGCTCTCCGAGGTCAACGACGGCCGAGCGCAGCTGCACGTCGGCATCGCCTCCGGCCCGGGGTTCTCCGAGCCGCGCTGGCTGACCTCGGCGAGCACCGGGCGGGCGCCGTTCGTGCAGCTGATCGACGTCGCGCCCACCGTCCTCGCCGCGCTGGGCCTGGAGCGGCCGGCGTCGATGAACGGCCAGGCGCTGCGGTCCGACGGCGCGCGGCCGCCGCTGGCCGAGGCGATCGGGGTGCTCGAGCGGGCCAACACCGCCGCCTCGGTGCACTACCGCAGCACCGGCACGTTCTTCGTCGGACTGGTGCTGCTCGACGCCGCGGTCGTCGGCCTGGGCCTGCTCGTGGCCGGGGGACGGCGCCGCGACCGGGCACCGCGCCCGGCCGGGGAGCGGCTGCGCCGCGCGGTGCGCCCGGTCGCCCTCGGCGCCGCCGCGGTGCCGGTGGCCAGCTACCTCGCCGGGCTGCTGCCCTGGGAGCGCGCCGGTCTGCCCCGTCTCGCGCTGGCCGGCAGCGTGCTGCTCGCCGCGCTGGCGGTCCTCGCGGTCGCCGCGCTGGGGCCGTGGCGGCGCCACCGGCTGGGCCCACCGGTCGTCGTCCTGGTCATCACGCTGGCCACCCTCGTCGGCGACGTGCTGACCGGGTCCACCCTGGAGCTCGACGGGCTGCTCGGCTACGACGCGATCGTCGCCGGACGGTTCACCGGCTACGGCAACCTCGGCTTCGGGCTGCTCGCGGTCAGCGCGCTGCTGCTGACCGCGGGGCTCGCCACGGCCGCCGCCCGCCGGGCGCCGGCCGGCCGGGCGCGGGCGGTCACCGCCGCCGTCGTGCTCGGCGCGGGGGTGCTCACCGTGCTGGTGGTCGGGTCGCCGGCGCTGGGCCGCGACTTCGGCGGGGTGCTGGCCGCGCTGCCCGGCTTCCTCCTGCTGGCGATGCTGCTGACGGGCACCCGCGTGACGGTGACCCGGATGGTGGCGGTGCTCGCGCTGGCAGTGGCGGCGGTCGGCACGCTGGCCGTCGTCGACTGGCTGC
>NZ_NVPT01000286.1 GCF_002802985.1 Geodermatophilus chilensis
TGATGTCAGTTAATTGATTATTATTAATTCTCTTATTGTAATGATTAGCTATTTTTTTGGTTTGTAGTTTGGGTTACATCCGTGATATAGAAGTATGGAGTCGTCGGCAGCGTCGAATGTGTATAAGAGACAGTTCCAGGGTGGGAAGGAGGGGGTCCTTCCACCTGCAGCGGAACCACCGTTTCCGCCGTTGACCGAACCAGGAGGGCGCATGCGCGTCGTGGTAGCGCCGGACAAGTTCAAGGGATCCCTGTCCGCGCCGCAGGTCGCCGCCCACCTGGCCGCCGGGCTGGTGCACGCCGCCCCCGGCACGGAGGTCGTCCAGGTGCCGATCGCCGACGGGGGCGACGGGACGCTGGACGCGGCGATGTCCGCCGGGTACCGGCGGATGCCGGTGTCCGCACAGGGGCCGACCGGCGAACTGGTGGAGACCGCCTACGCCGTGCGGAACGGCACCGCCGTCGTCGAGATGGCCGACGTGTCGGGGCTGCGCCGGCTCCACGGCGGGCGGCTGGCCGCCCGCACCGCGTCGAGCTACGGCACGGGCGAGGTCGTCCGGGCCGCGCTCGATGCGGGATACCGCCGCATCGTTCTGGGGATCGGGGGCAGCGCGACCACGGACGGCGGCGCAGGGCTGGTGCAGGCGCTGGGCGGACGCCTGCTGGACGCCGGGGGCCGCGAGGTCGGGCGGGGCGGTGCCGCCCTGGCCGCCGTCGAGTCGCTGGACCTCTCGGGTCTCCACCCGGCCCTGCAGGAGGCCGAGGTCGTCGTCGCCTCCGACGTCGACAACCCGCTGCTGGGCCCGCGTGGCGCGGCGGCGGTCTACGGACCGCAGAAGGGCGCCTCGCCGGACGACATCGCGGAACTGGACGCCGCCCTGGCCCGCTGGGCGGCGGCCGTACGCGGCGCGACGGGCACCGACGTGGCGGACCGGCCTGGTGCCGGCGCTGCGGGGGGCGTGGGGTTCGCGGCGCTGGCCGTGCTCGGCGCGACGCTTCGACCGGGGATCGACCTCGTCCTCGACCTCGTTGACTTCCGCGGCGCGCTGCCCGGTGCCGGCCTGGTGATCACCGGCGAGGGCTCGCTGGACGAACAGACCCTGCACGGCAAGGCGCCCGCCGGTGTCGCCGCCGCCGCCCGCACGGCGGACGTACCGGTCGTCGCCGTCGCCGGCCGCTCGCTGCTGTCGCCCGCCGACCTAGAATCCACCGGCATCCGCGCCGCGTACGCGCTGACCGACATTGAAGGCGACCCCGCCCGCTGCATGAGCGAGGCAGGCCCCCTCCTGGAGCGGCTGGCCGCACGGCTCGCCGCCGACTGGATCTCCGACGACGACAAGGAGCGGATCACATGACAGCAAAGCCCAGGGCCGAGGGGAGCGTCATCGTGCCGCTCTTCCTCAACGGCGAGGGCATGCGTGGAGGCCGCGTGCATCCCAGCATCGCCCACTACGCCTTCCTCGGTGAGGCGAGGACCGCCCCGCGCTACCGCTTCTACGCCTACGAGGGGGGTTTCCCGGCCCTGTGGCGGGTCGCCGAGGGAGGGGTCTCGGTCCCAGGTGAGCTGTACGCTCTCCCTCTAGAGGCCGTCCGGGACGAGTTCATGCCGGTGGAGCCACCCGAGCTCGAGCTCTCGGTGATCGAACTCGAGGACGGGTCGGCGAGCCTCGCCGTGGCGCTGCGTCCCGAGGTACACGCACGGGGAGAAAGCCTCATCGACATCTCCGACTGCGGTGGCTGGCGCGCCTATCAGGCGAGTCCAAGGCATCGATAACGGCGCGGAGGAGGCAGACTACCTGCGACATACGCCAGCAGAGCGAGGTGGCAGGTAGTGACCACGTTCCGACCGCAGACCATGCAGGAGGCGGTCCTCCGGGAGCTGCGACGCCAGATCAACGACGGGGAACTACCCCCGGGAACCGTGATCCGGGTCGATGCGGTCGCAGGGGCTCTGGGGATCAGCCGGATCCCGGTCCGCGAGGCCCTCATGATCCTCGAGGGAGAGGGGCTGGTGACGCATCGTCCTCACGTGGGCTTCGCCGTCCCGAGCCTCACCGCTGAGGAGCTCGATGAGATCTATTACCTTCGCGGGCTGCTCGAGGACGAGGCCCTGCGGCGGGCAGTGCCCAACGCTGCGGACACCGACCGCGCGGCGGCTCACGAGGCCTGCGTGGCGGCCGAGGATGCGCTCAATCGGAAGCAGATCAACGCATTCAGCGAGAATGGGCGACGTTTCCACGAGATTGTCCTCGCGCCCTGCCGCATGCCGCGACTGCTTCGTCTGCTCGAAGGCCTGTGGGACGCCACCGAGACCTACCGAGCCGCAAACAGACTGGACGAGACAGGGCAGAAGAACCTGCAGGCCGAGCACCAGGTCATGCTGGAGGCCTTCCTCGCCGGTGACGGGCAGCGACTGATCGAAGCAGCGGAGCAACACCGACAACACCTGCTCGCCGGCGCCCAGCTCGGCACGTGTCCGACAACCGACACGCCCGCCGGCCAGCCCTGACAGCACGGCCAGGCGCGGCCCGGTGCCCCGTCCGCCGGAGGGTCCTCGGCGAGCGGTCAGCGCCGGCGGTGGAGCACGTCGAGCACTGCAAAGATGTCTTGGACGTCGACCACCAGTCCGAGGCCGGCGCGCGGGCGACGCGAGGGCTTCTGCACGGTACGCCGGGTCAGCCCGGCGCGGGAGAGCCCGACCTCTAGGCGGTCCGCACACGAGGAACACCGGACATCGGAAATGGATTCGGTGTCGGCAAGGTCCTCTTCAACGATATTCGGAGTGCTCATGCCCGTCATTCAAGCCTGATCCGCGGCAGAGAGAACATGATCCCGGACACCACGGCGGGTAGAAAAGAACACAGCGTGGTACCCATGCGGGACGAATGAAGACAGGGGCGGGGGACTTCTGATGCGAGAAGGGGATGAATGAGGTGCAAGTGGGGGACCTCGCCGGTGAGACCAGCCCCGGGTGGGCTTCGCGCTCGATCGGGGGAGGAACGGGACGACGGTCCCCAGGGGCCTTTGCAACCCCGACATGGGGCACGACATCCCGCTGGCGGTGGGGACGGCGTCTCGGCGGGGAATCGGATAAGTCGAGGCGCTGGTCGCGCGGTCGGATGCGGCGTGCACCGCAAGGGCAGCTTGGCCCGAGCACACCGAAGGCCGATTGCGGGCCTGTTGCCGGAGATCACCCGGGTCCTGGAAGATACCCAATGAGATCGCGCGAAGGTTGACTTCAGGCAACGGCGGCGATGTACGCCAATTCGGGGTCGCCGAAGAAGCCTCGGACGATGTGCGGTAGGCGCTGC
>NZ_NVPT01000287.1 GCF_002802985.1 Geodermatophilus chilensis
ATCGGTCAGATCCGAGGGATAGGCCGGGGAAGAGCCCATGAACCAGCCTGACTCACCGCTCGACCCCTGTCACCCCCGCTTTCTAAACACGTTCTGAGAGCCTCCCGACCCTCTTCGCCCGACGTCGGGCGAGCGTCCCGGGAGGACAGAGGCACGTCGCCAGGACGGGAACGGGTCGCCGCTCACGGGGATGCGACCGCGGGCCTGCCGCGCCGGGTGTCGAGGCAGTCACCCCACTCACCTGGTGGGTCGCCCAGGAGCCCATGCCTGGCCTCGAGGCGGGCTTACTGCTCCGGTGCGGTGCAGCCATCAGGCAATCGCTGGGGGCTGCTCTCCGCGGATCGTCACTCCTGACTGCATTCGGGCTGGGAGCGGCAGGATCTCTCACGAAGGCGCAGTCGGGCTGCAGGCGATGGCTTTCGGCAGCGCCATCCCGTGGCCCGGGGCGGGTCGAGCCGGAGCATCGCCCGTGCCAGCCCGTGGTCCGACAAAGTCGGCGAGGGTGGCGCGCGCACCCCGTTCGCGCAGGGACGTCAGGGCCCGTCGGTAGGGTGCCACGAACCGCTCGTCGTCCACGAGGTCGCCGAAGATGCTCCGCTCGGCGATGAAGGCGAGCGGGTCCTCGCCGAGCCGACTGGCGTTGGCCCGGAGGCGCTCCGCATGGCGATCCACGAGTGTGATGGAGCCTCCGTGGTCGTCGAGTCCTTCGGCGAACCGGGCCCAGCTGGCGACGACGGCCGCGGCCCGGTGCACCTCCCCACCCTGGGCCAGACCGGCGTGGATCACCGGCAGCACGTACTTGGGGATCAGCGCGGAGGTTTGGGCGCACAGCCGTGCCACGGTGTCAGCAACTGCGGCACTGCTGAAACGCTGGAGAAGGGTCCGCTTGTAGTCCTCGAGGTCCACCCCCGGCACGGCCTGCAACGTGGGCCCGACCTCGCGATCCATGTAGTCCTGCAGGAACCGCGACCACAGCGGGTCCCGGCAGGCCTCGTGCACGAAGCGGTAGCCGGCCAGGTGAGCGAAGTAGGCCAGCGCCTGATGACTCCCGTTGAGCAGCCGCAGCTTCATCGCCTCGTAGGGGGTGACGTCCGCGACCAACTGCACACCGGCGTCCTCCCATGGCGGACGACCGGCGGGGAAGCGATCCTCGACGACCCACTGGACGAACGGCTCACACACCACCGGCCACGCGTCGACCACACCGAGCCGTTCGTGGACCAACGCCACGTCGGCGGGCGTGGTGATCGGGGTGATCCGGTCGACCATGCTGTTCGGGAAAGACACCTCCCGCTCGACCCACGCGCCCAGGGCCGGATCCCGCAGGGTCGCGAACGCGGCGAACGCCCGCCGGGCGACGTCACCGTTGCCCTGCAGGTTGTCGCAGGACAGCACGGTGAACGGCGCGAGGCCCCGGCTCCGACGGCGCGCCAGCGCCTCGATCACCAACCCGAAGGTGGTGCGGAGGACCGCGTCGGGCCGCAGGTCGGCTCGAACGTCCGGCGTGCTGACGTCGAAGACGCCGGTCACCGGGTCGGTGTTGTAGCCCCGCTCGGTGATCGTCAGTGACACGATCCGGGTATCGGCGTCCGCCATCTTCTCGACCACGGCCTCCGGGTCGTCGGGCGCCAGGAGGTACTCGACGATGGAACCGATGACCCGGGGCTCGAGCGAGCCGTCCGGGTACTTGACGAGGAGGGTGTACAGGCCGTCCTGAGCAGTCAGGGCCTGCTGCATGCGGCGATCCGCGGGGAGGACGCCGACCCCGCAGATGCTCCAGTCGAGGGCCCGGCCGGCGTCCATGAGCCGGTCGGCGTACATCGCCTGGTGCGCGCGGTGGAAGCCGCCGACGCCGACGTGCACGATGCCGGTGCGGACACGGCGACGGTCGTAGGACGGGATCGCGGCCGCTGCCGCGAGCGACCGCAGCGTGCCGGCGTTCAAAGGGGCCATCGGCAGGCTCCGTGGCGGGCGAGGCGGCACGGGACCTGGGCAACCTAACGTCAAGTCAGGGTTGCGCTCCACCAGTGGCCGTCGTCCCGGCCGGGCTGGGTCGTGAAAGCTAGCGGGCGCATCGACGTCCACCGCGTCCGACGACTGTCCGGACTCAGGACGCGAATGCTCCGACCCGCGCTCGGCGGTCAGGCAGCGGCCGTCCCGTCTTGCTGGGCCGCCGCGTCCCTCGCCGCCTTGTCCGAGGGCAGGAAGATCTGAGCGGGGTCGCGTTCCACCGCGTCGCCGAGGACGTCGTCGATCCGGGTCATGACGTCGGCTTCAAGTCGGACGCCGGCCGCCTTGACGTTGTCGCGGACCTGCTGCGGGCGGCTGGCGCCGATGATCGCCGCGGCCACGTTGGGGTTCTGCAGCACCCAGGCCAGCGCCAGCTGCGCCATCGTCAGGCCGAGGTCCTCCGCGGTGGGGCGCAGCTGCTGCACCCGGGTGAGGACGTCGTCGGCGAGGAACCCTGTGATGTTGAAGCCCACGCCCGCATGGCTGGCACGGCTGCCGGCCGGGGGCTGCTCGCCCGGCCGGTACTTGCCGGTGAGCACGCCCTGGGCCAGCGGGGACCAGACGATCTGAGACAGCCCCTCCTTCTCGCAGGTGGGGACGACCTCGGCCTCAACGACCCGCCACAGCATCGAGTACTGCGGCTGGTTGCTCACCAGCTGGACGCCGAGGTCCCGGGCCAGCGCGGCGCCAGTGACGATCTGGTCGGCGCGCCACTCCGAAACACCGAGGTAGAGCACCTTCCCGGCCCGCACCAGGTCGGCGAAGGCCGTCACCGTCTCCTCCAGCGGCACCGTGGGGTCGTAGCGGTGCGCCTGATAGAGGTCGATGTGGTCAGTCTGCAACCGCCGCAGCGAGGCGTGGCAGCTCTCGAAGATGTGCTTACGGGACAGGCCGCCGTCGTTGGGGCCGGGCCCGGTCGGCCAGTACACCTTCGTCGAGATCTCCAGGCCCTCGCGGCGCTGGCCGGCCAGCGCCCGGCCGAGGACCGATTCGGCCTTCGTGCCGGCGTAGACGTCGGCGGTGTCGAAGGTCGTGATCCCGACGTCGAGGGCCGCATGCACACACGCCACCGCGGCGTCCTCGTCCACCTGACTGCCGTGGGTCAGCCAGTTGCCGTAGGCGATCCGGGAGATGTTCAGGCCGGAGCGGCCCAGTCGACGGAACTCCACGCCTGCGGACCGTAGTACCGGAGGCGCGGCTGGCCCGTGGGGATGGCACGCCCGTGCCGTTGCGTCGTCTGCCTCGGCCTGCGACGGTTCGCCCGGGCAAGGGCCGAGGGAAGGTG
>NZ_NVPT01000288.1 GCF_002802985.1 Geodermatophilus chilensis
TCAGCCGCCCGAGCGGCGGGTCTCCCACACGGCGAACGCCGTCCACCCGGCGGCGGCGACCGCGGCGGCCACCCACAGCCAGCGCAGCGACCCCGCCGGGTTGGACATCACCAGCAGGACGGCGACCACCAGCACCGCGCCGGCCAGGGGTGGTGTGCGCAACAGCGTGCCCAGCGTGTCCGGACCGGGGATGGTGAGGAACACCACCAGGGCCACCACCAGGAGGAAGGCGCACAGCGCCGCCAGGAAGCCCGCCGTCACCCCGAACTCGTTCGGCAGGCCGACGGCTCCCAGACCCCCGAGGACGGTCCCCACCGCCAGCCACAGCAGCACCCTGCGGCGGCGGGCTGACCAGGACGGACGCGGTTGGCTCACGGTTCGGGACCTCCCCCTGTCGCGGCGCCGCGTCCCGGCCGGGCGAGCGCCTCGCTGCCGGGTGTGTGCCCGCCCCCGCGATGGGCACACAGACCCCGGTCGTCCTCCCGGACCGTCTCGCCGAGATCACGGCGAGCCCACGCCCGTCGCACGACGTCCCTACCGTGGACGGGTTGCCGTTGGCGCTCCCGTGCCGACGGTGCCTGTCGTCGATCGAGAGAGGGAGGTGCGCCGGCACCGGCGCCACGGACACCTTTGACCATGAGACCTGCACACCCCACACCGTCCGGAGCCGCGGCGGCCCACCCCGCCGTCGCCGAGCCACCGCCATCGCCGGCCGACCGCGGCGGGTCGCTGGACCGGGTCGTCTTCGGCGTCTCCGCCGTGGTGGCCCTCGCCTTCGTCGCCTGGGGCTTCGCCAGCCCGGAGGGCCTGGGATCGGCCAGCGGCACCGCCCTCGAGTGGGTGGAGACCAACCTCGGCTGGCTGTTCGTGCTGCTCGCCTCGGCGTTCGTCGTCTTCGTGCTGTGGCTGGCGGCCGGCAGGTACGGGCGGATCCCGCTGGGCCGGGACGACGAGGCGCCGGAGTTCCGGACCGTCTCCTGGGTCGCGATGATGTTCAGCGCCGGCATGGGCATCGGACTGATGTTCTTCGGCGTCAGCGAGCCGCTGTCGCACTACGTCTCCCCACCGCCGGGCACCGTCGCGGCGGAGACGCCCGAGGCCCTGCAGACCGCGATGGCGACCACGATGTTCCACTGGTCGCTGCACCCGTGGGCCATCTACGCCGTCGTCGGCCTGGCGATCGCCTACGGCACCTTCCGCCGCGGCCGCCGGCAGCTGATCAGCTCCGCGTTCGCCCCGCTGTTCGGGCAGCGCCGCACCGAGGGCTGGGCCGGGAAGACCATCGACGTCCTGGCCATCTTCGCCACGCTGTTCGGCTCGGCGGCCTCGCTCGGGCTGGGCGCGCTGCAGATCGGCAGCGGCCTGGAGATCCTCGGCTGGGTGGGGGACGCCGGCAACGGTCTGCTGGTCGTCGTCATCGCCGTCCTGACCGCGGCCTTCGTCGCCTCCGCCGTCTCCGGCATCGCCAAGGGCATCCAGTGGCTGGCCACCACGAACATGGTGCTGGCCCTCGTCCTCGCGGTCTTCGTCTTCGTCGTCGGGCCGACGGTGCTGATCCTCAACCTGCTGCCCACCACGGTCGGGACCTACTTCGCCGACCTGGCCCAGATGGCCGCCCGCACCGAGGCCAGCGGCGGCGACGCCACGGCCGAGTGGCTGCGCGGATGGACGGTCTTCTACTGGGCCTGGTGGATCAGCTGGACGCCGTTCGTCGGGCTGTTCATCGCCCGGATCAGCCGTGGCCGCACCATCCGCCAGTTCGTCACCGGCGTGCTGCTGGTGCCCAGCGTGGTGAGCCTGGTCTGGTTCGCCGTCTTCGGCGGCGCCGGGATCGCCGCGCAGCGCGGCGGTGCGGACGTCGCCGGGCAGGCCACCGCGGAGGGGCAACTGTTCGGCGTCCTGGGCACCTATCCGCTGGCCACCGTGATGACCGTGCTGGTCATGGTGCTGGTGGCGATCTTCTTCGTCTCCGGCGCCGACGCCGCCTCGATCGTCATGGGGTCGCTGTCCGAGCGCGGCACGCTGTCCCCGAGCCGGACGACGGTCGTGTTCTGGGGCGTCGTCATGGGCGCCGTGGCCGCGATCATGCTGCTGGTGGGCGGTGACGCGGCGCTCACCGGCCTGCAGAACCTGACGATCATCGCGGCGCTGCCCTTCGCCCTGGTGATGGTCGGCATGGCGGTGTCGCTGGCCAAGGACGTGCGCTCCGACCCGCTGGTGCTGCGCCGGACGGCCGCCGCCGAGGCCGTCGAGCAGGCCGTCGTCGAGGGCATCACCCGGCACGGCGAGGACTTCGTGCTGGTGGTCGAGCCCGCGCCGGACGCCGACCGCGACGGCGTTCCGGACACCGCCACCGGCACCACCCCGCTGCCGGCCGCGGAGCACCGCGGCGCCGACGGCCACCGGACGGTGCGCGACGTCGGCTCGCCCATCCCGGCCGCCGGCTCGCCGGTCCCCGACCGCGGCCGATGAGTCCGGCCGGTCGGCCCCGTCCCAGCTGCGACGGGGCCGACCGGGCCCCCGCGACGACGACGACCGTGCTCAACGCGCTGTCGGCCGAGAGCTGGCAGGAGGCCGACGACGTGCTCGCGTGGGCGCTGGCCTCCGGCGGGGAGGCCCGGATGCCGGCGCAGGACCACGGCTCCATGTACGGCGTCAGCTTCGCCGACCCGGACGGGCACGTCTGGGAGGTCGTCTGGACGGACCCCGCCGCCGTTCGGTGACCCCGGTAGGGGGCTCGGGGTCGGACGGTCGCTACCGTCGGTCCCGTGCCCCGTCCTCCGCTCGGCTCCGCGCTGACCGTCGGCGCGGCTGGTCTGTTCGCCGTCAACGGCACGGTGTCCACGCTGGCCCTGCAGGCGGGGGTCCCCGCGCCCTGGCTGACCGCGCTGCGCTGCGGCGGGGCGGCGGTCGTGCTGCTCGCCGTCCTGGCCGTCGTCGCCCCGTCGCGGCTGCGGGTCTCGTGGCGGGAGGTGCCGTTCCTCGCCGCGTTCGGCGTGGTCGGCATCGCGCTGACCCAGTGCCTCTACTACGTGGCGATCGGCCGGCTGC
>NZ_NVPT01000289.1 GCF_002802985.1 Geodermatophilus chilensis
CCGCGCGCGGTGGCTGGCCTGCGACGGGCAGGTCAGCCGCATCGTCATGGGCCCCGACGGGATGCCGCTGGACCACGGCCGCACCGTGCGCCTGTTCCCGCCGCACGTCCGGCGCGCGGCCGAGGTCCGCGACGGCGGCTGCGTGTTCACCGGCTGCGCCGCCCCGACCTGGTGGTGCGACGTGCACCATCTGCTGGCCTGGATCGACGGCGGCGAGACGAACCTGGACAACGCCGCCCTGCTGTGCGAACGGCACCACACCAAGGTGCACCACGGCTTCCGGGTCGAGCGACAACCCGACGGGCGATGGCGCAGCTGGCGCCCTGATGGCACCGAGATCCTCACCGGGCCGGGCCGCACCGGCCCGCCACTGGCCACCGCCGCCTGAGGTCGCCGCTCGAGACCGCCGCGCCCGATACCACCGCGCCTGAGGCCGCTGCCTGCCTGATGGACGACGCCCGTCCAGCCGCACGACCGCGGGTCGTGCGGCCGAACGGGCGTGGACACCCGGGCTCCGTCGCGACCGGGCGGCGGCGGCGGGCCGGTCGTAGCGTCCATGCCATGAGCGAGTCGAGTCCGGACTTCTACGACCTGGAGGAACTCCTCGAGCCGGAGGAGATCGAGATCCGCGACCGCGTGCGCGCGTTCTGCGAGAAGGAGGTCACCCCGCGGATCAACGACTACTGGGAACGCGCCGAGTTCCCCTTCGAGCTGGTGCCCAAGCTCGCCGAGCTGGGCATCGCCGGCGGCACCATCGAGGGCTACGGCTGCCCGGGCATGAGCAACGTCTCCGCCGGGCTGGTCGCCGCGGAGCTCGCCCGGGCCGACGGCAGCGTCGGCACCTTCAACGGCGTGCACAGCTTCCTGGCCATGCAGTCGATCGCGCTGCTCGGCGACGAGGAGCAGCGTGAGCGCTGGCTGCCCGCGATGGCACGCATGGAACGGATCGGCGCCTTCGGCCTCACCGAGCCCGCCCACGGCTCGGACGCCGTCGGCCTGGAGACCTCGGCCCGCCGCGACGGCGACTCCTACGTGCTCGACGGGCAGAAGAAGTGGATCGGCAACGGCAGCATCGCCGACCACGTGCTCATCTGGGCCCGCGGTGAGGACGGCGCGGTCGGCGGCTACGTCGTCGACAAGGGGACGCCGGGCTACGAGGCCCGCGTGATGACCGGCAAGACGGCGCTGCGCGCGGTCTGGCAGGCGGAGATCACGCTGACCGACGTCCGGGTGCCGGCGGAGAACAAGCTGGCCAACTGCCACAGCTTCAAGGACGTCTCGCTGGTGCTCGACCGCACCCGCTACACCGTCGCCTGGCGGGCGCTCGGGCTGGCCACCGCCTCCTACGAGCTGGCCCTGGCGCACGCGCTGCGCCGCGAGCAGTTCGGCCAGCCGATCGCCGGCTACCAGCTGGTGCAGGACAAGCTGGCCCGGATGCTCGCCGAGATCACCGCGATGCAGCTGATGTGCTGGCGGCTGTCCAAGCTGGCCGACGCCGGCCGGATGACCGCGGCGATGGCCTCGCTGGCCAAGATGAACCACGCCGCCAAGGCCCGGGCCATCGTCGCCGACGCCC
Organism: Geodermatophilus chilensis; assembly: GCF_002802985.1. Lineage (GTDB taxonomy): Bacteria > Actinomycetota > Actinomycetes > Mycobacteriales > Geodermatophilaceae > Geodermatophilus > Geodermatophilus chilensis. The sequence continues at coordinate 1,577 of NZ_NVPT01000289.1, forward strand.
GCGACATCCTCGGCGGCGACGGGATCCTCATCGACCACCACGTGGCCCGCCACCACGCCGACATGGAGGCCGTCTTCACGTTCGAGGGCACCGACTCGGTACAGGCGCTCATCGTGGGCCGCGAGATCACCGGCCTCTCGGCGATCAGCGGACGGCGGCCCGAGCGCCGTTGACCCGGACGGGCGGGAGGCGCCGGCTGCTCAGCCGACCCGGCTGAGCGGCCGCGTCGCCGACGTCAGCTCCCGGCACTCCGGGCACGCGGTCCGGCCGGCGCCGACCCGCTGCCAGTCCTGCGAGCCCCACACCTGCACGATCGCCCCGCAGACGGCGAGCTCCACCTCGCCGTCCAGCTCGCTCGGCGGCCGGTGGGCCTCGACGGCGTGCCACGGTGTGCTCTGCTCGATCGGCCGACCCGGGGACCAGCGGTCCGGCCGGGCGAACCCCACTGCGTAGGACTGCACGTTCTGCTTGTGCCCCGCGTCACATCCCGGAAAACCCGCCCTGCCCGGCCGGACGGGCGACGCGGGAGCGTGTGCGCATCCCCGCCGCGGGGAACTCCCGGAGCGTCCCCGCACCCGAGGAGCGAGCCGTGACCCAGACCGACAGCCAGCGCGACGTGGTGGACCTGCTCAGCGCCGACCACCGCGAGTTCGACCGCCTCTTCACCGAGCTCGAGGGCCTGTTCGGGCAGAGCGGCCCCGACGTCCTGCGCCGCAAGCGCGAACTGGTCGACGAGGTGACGATCGGCCTCGTCAAGCACTCCGTCGCCGAGGAGACCCGGGTCTACCCGAAGGTCGAGCAGCAGGTCGACCGCGAGGAGGCCGAGCACTCCAAGCACGAGCACGCCGAGGCCGAGGAGACCATGAAGCGGCTCGAGCGGATGGACCCCGACGACCCGCAGTTCGACACCGAGGTGGCCACGCTGATCCGCGAGATCCGACACCACGTCGAGCACGAGGAGAGCCGGATGTTCACCGAGCTGCGGGCGGCCTTCAGCCGCGAGCAGCTGGTGGAGATGGCCCGCGACGTCGAGCGGGTCAAGGCGATGGCGCCCACCCGGCCGCACCCGATGACGCCGAACGAGGGCGTGGTCCGCACCGTCGCCGGTCCGGTCGCCAGTCTCATCGACCACCTCCGCGACGCGGTCAGCGGTCGGGGCAAGCGCAAGGGCTGAGCGCACCGGCCGGCGCCCACCGGCGGCTCCCCGCGCGCGCTACCGTCGAGGGGTCGCGATCGGTGAGGAGCACGTCGGTGGAACCTGTCAGCCTGCTGGTCGGCGCGGCGCTGCTCGCGGCCGGTTTCCTCGGCGGCCGGTTGAGCCGCCGTCGTCCCACTCCCCCGCCGGCGCCGCCTGCGCCGCTGTGCGGGTGCGGCCACACGCTGAGCCAGCACGACACCGAGACCAACACCTGCTACGCCGAGCTGCGGCGTGACACCTACGACAAGCGGGGCCGCTGGTCGGGGCACCAGTGGGTGCCGTGCACCTGCCGGCAGTACGTCGGCCCGCGCCCGATCGACGAGGTGTTCATGCCGCGGCTGCTGCCGCCGACGACCGACTAGGAGCCTGCTGAACAACCTCGGCGTGTCTGCCCGGTGCGAGCGGGGAGCGCGAGAACGATTTGGGTCGTGCAGGGCACTTCCCAGCCTCAGCATG
>NZ_NVPT01000029.1 GCF_002802985.1 Geodermatophilus chilensis
GCAGATGGCGCTGCGCTGGTGCGCCGCCGGGATGGTCGAGGCCGGCAAGCAATTCCGTCGCGTCAACGGCCACCTGCACCTGCCCAAGCTGCGCGCCGCGCTCGACGCCGAGATCGCCGGAACTGTCGCCACCGCCGTGCAAGATGAGGAGGTCGTCGCAGCCTGACGCACAACGGGCCGCCACCGAAGTTCTACGAAGCTCGGGACAACCTCCCGAAGGTGACTTCGACGCGGTTGCGCCAGCAGGCGATCACTTTCTGCAGCCAGCTGGGCAGGCCGGCGCGCTGGGTCTTGGTGGGCGGGGTGAGAACGGCGGTGCCGCGGGCAGCCTGCTCGGCGGCGAAAGGCCGCCCGGTGAAGCCCTTGTCGGCCAGCAGGTCGCGCGGCGGTGGTCCGATCTGGAGCAGGTCGGCGCCGACCTCACGTTCGCTGACCGCGGCCGGCACGATGCTCCAGGCCCGAACCAGCCGGGTGCCCAGGTCGGTAAGGACTGCCAGCCGGAAGCCGTAGAACCACTCGGCGTGCGCGGCGTCGCGGCCGAAGCGGGCGACCAGCCCGTTGGGGCCGACCCAGCCGTCCGGGCCGCGCACCCGGGAGGGGTGTTTGACCGGCAGCGCGGTGGTGTCGACCTGTTGGCAGTCATCGACGTCCAGCCCGGCCGCCAGCGCCGCGCGCAGCTGCTCGAAGGCGGCCCACAGCCAACGGATGCGCCGGTTGACCTCGGACTGGTGCGGCAGGCGTGGAAACAGCTGCGCCCAGTCGCGGGCCACCTCGGCCAGGAACCCGGCCTCGCTGCGCCGGCCCAGCAGGTGGCGGACCAGCGAGATGGCGAGCAGCTCGGCGTCGCTGCAGGCCGGGGCCGGACCCGGCCGCGCCGGGATGTCGACCGCGCCGGTGATGATCGCGTCATCGACAAGCACGTAGACGTGGACGAACAGGTCCTCGGTGGGCAGCATGATGGGCGCCTCTGCGGGGCGAACGGTCTTCGACAACCGCTTACGTGCCGCAGAGGCGCCTTCATGTCAAGCCATCAGTTGCCGCGAGCAACCCACATAAGGCGCCTAAGGGGGAGGGGTGAGACTGAGACTGTGCCGGGTCTGAGACAGGCTGAGACAGGGCTGAGACTCCGCTGAGACCGGCCGAGACAGGCTGAGACGAACCAAGATCAGTCTCACCGTGTCTCAGCCCGTCTCGGCGTCTCAGCCAAGCACGAGAAGGCCCCGCCTCCGCCGAGGGCTCCGCCGCCGGGTCGGCTCCAGGCGCCCACGAGGACGCCGGGCACTAGGACCACGAGAACGGCCAGGACGCCGCCGCCGGGGCCGCCGACGCCGTGCCAGCGGGCGCCGTCGTGGCGGTCGAGCTGGTCGCCGGTGGGCGGCCTCCGGCGGTGCCGTGCCGGGTGGGGCGAGGCCCTGGCCCTCCACGGCGACCAGGAGCCTCCGGGGGTACCTCGGTACCGGCCGGGCGCTCCTGGGCCGTCCTGGACGTCATGGTCACCCCGGAAACGACGGAGGCCCCGCCCTCCTTGTGGGAGAGCGGGGCCTCGGGGGCGTCGGTGGGCTCAGACGGCGGCCTCGGAGACGTCGTCAGGCGTCCAGGTGATCTCCACTCGGGACGTGTCCAGGTAGCGGCTCCGGGACTTGGTCGGGGAGACCAGGACGGCGGAGACCTCGGCCTCCAGCAGGACCCGGCGGGCCTCCTCGTCGGCGGCCTCGTAGACCTCTCCCCACTTCTCGCCGGTCTCCTCCACGACGTAGAAGACGGGCGCCGTGGCGGCCTCCCGCAGCTCGGCCCTCGTGGCCTTGAGGGCGGCCAGGCGCTCCAGGAGGGCGGGGACGTCGGCATCGTCGGCGGTCATGGCGGCCGTGGTCTCGGAGATGGCCCGCTCCACTTCGCGGAAGGAGACCCCGCGAGCCTCGGCCCCGGTGTCGGAGACGGGGACGGTCCGGGTCATCGGCCGGTCTCCGAGGACGGAGAGGGCGGTCTCTGAGACGTAGCGCTCCAGTTGCTCGGCGGAGATCCGAGGCGAGGGGCACGTCACGCCATTCCGGCGGCTCGGGCAGGAGTAGATGGGCCGCCCGGCGGTGGCCTGGACGTAGAGCTTGGAGCCGCAGCAGGCGCACCGGACGAGGCCGGAGAGGAGGCGGGCCTGCCGGACCCTCTTCTCCCGAGGCTCCCCGTCCGGCTCCAGGAGGTCCCGGAGCTGGGCCAGCTCGGCGCTGGAGACGATTGGGTCCCAGACGGTGGCCGGGAGGCCGGTCTCGTCCCGGATCACCTCTCCCCGGTGGACGACCCTCCCGGCGATGTGGTCCGAGGTGAGGAGGCGGCGGAGGGACTGGACCCTCCAGACGCCACGGTCGGCGCCGTCGGTGTCCCGTCCAGCTCGGGCCAGGCGGCGCCACTCCGAGCGAGGGGCGGGGACGCCCCGGTCGTTGAGGAGCCGGGCGACCCGGCCGAGGGAGTGGCCCTCGGTGACCATGCGGGCGGCCTCGCGGACGACGGCGGCCTCCTCCCCATCCAGGACGAGGATGCGGCCGGGGCCGTCGGGGGCAGGCGCCGGGCGGTAGCCGTAGCCGACCGTTCCACCGGCAAAGCGGCCGTCACGCCGGAGCTTGTCGATGGAGCCAGCGACCCTGGCCCGGATGGCGTCGGCCTCGATCTCGGCGAAGACGGCGATGAGGGCCACCATGGCCTTGCCGATGGGCGTCGTGAGGTCGATGGCCTCGGTAGCCGAGGCGACGGCGCAGCCCTTGTCGGTCCACTCCTTGAGGAGGGTGAGGGTGTCCAGCACCGAGCGGGCCAGCCGGTCCAGCCTCCAGACGATGACGACGTCCACCTCTCCCCGCTCCACGGCCTCGCGGAGGCGGCCGAGGCCGGGGCGGTCAAGGCCGGTCTTCGTGGCAGAGACGTCAATGTCCTCGTAGGGCTTGCCGACGATGGTCCAGCCACGAGCCTCGGCATAGGCGGTGCAGAGTTCGCGCTGGCGGGCGGGGGACGTCGTGGTCTCGGTCTCCTCGGAGAGCCGGACGTAGATGGCGGCACGCATGGGAGCCACTCTAATGCGACTAGGTTCCATACGGCCCGCCCTACGGCAGCGCCGAGACCAACTTCGGCCGGCACCTCACCGACGACTTCCGCCCCTACCGCGACGAGCTGGTGATCTCGACCAAGGCCGGCTACGACATGTGGCCCGGCCCGTACGGCCAGGGCGGCGGCGGGCGCAAGTACGTGCTGTCCAGCCTCGACCAGTCGCTGGGCCGGATGGGCCTGGAGTACGTCGACGTCTTCTACTCCCACCGGCCGGACCCGACCACGCCGCTCGAGGAGACGATGGGCGCGCTGCACAGCGCCGTCCGGGCCGGCAAGGCCCTCTACGTCGGCATCTCGTCGTACTCGCCCGAGGACACCGCCAAGGCCGCGGAGATCCTCGCCGACCTCGGGACGCCGCTGCTGATCCACCAGCCGTCGTACTCGATGCTCAACCGCTGGATCGAGACCGAAGGCCTGCTCGACACCCTCGAGGACGTCGGCGCCGGCTGCATCGCCTTCTCCCCGCTCGCGCAGGGGATGCTCACCGGCAAGTACCTGGACGGCGTCCCGGAGGGCTCGCGCGCCAGCCAGGGCAAGTCGCTGTCGACCGACCTGCTCACCGAGGAGGCGCTCGGCCACGTCCGCGCCCTCGACGACATCGCGCAGCAGCGCGGGCAGAGCCTGGCGCAGATGGCGCTGGCCTGGGCGCTGCGCGACCCGCGGGTGACGTCCGTGCTCATCGGCGCGAGCAGCGTCGGCCAGCTGGAGCAGAACGTCGGCGCGCTCCAGCGGCTCGACTTCACCGACGACGAGCTCGCCGCGATCGACCAGCACGCCGTCGACTCGGGCATCGACCTGTGGGAGGCGCCCCGGACGGCCTGACTCAGGTTCCGCGTTCGACCAGCGCCGCCAGCCGGTCCAGCGCCGTCCGCCAGCCGAGCTCGTTGTCCGCGGGGGCGACGGCGTCGGGCACCCCGTCGTGGACGGCGGTCAGCTCGGTGCCGCCGCCCGGAGCGTCGTCCAGGCTGATCGTGCTGGTCATCTCGCCCCGCAGCGCGGGGTCGGCGGTCTCGAACACGTCGACCTCGACGACCAGCTCGTCGGGGACCAGACGGACGAAGCGGCCGCGGTAGGTGTCGGTGTGCGCGGTCGTCTTGCCCCGCGGCGCGGGCTCGTCGTACGTGAGCGAGACGCGCAGCGTGCCGCCCTCGCGGGCGTCGAACTCGTGCACCTGACAGGTCATGCCCTCGGGCACCTTCCACCGGGCGACGGCGCCGGGGTCGAGCAGCGCCCGGTAGACGGCGGCGCGCGGTGCGTCGACGTGCCGGCTCACCCGGGTGGTGGTCACGGCGACCATCGTGCCCGTGCGGCGTCGCGTGGCAGGGTCGGCGGGGTGGATCTCGACGAGGTGGCCGACGAGCTGTACGCGGTGCCGCCCGACGAGTTCGTCGCGGTGCGCAAGCAGCGCCAGGACGACGCCCGTGCGGCGGGGGACCGGACCCTCGCCCGTGAGATCGGCGGGCTGCCCAAGCCGACCGCTGCCGCGTGGGTGTGCAACCTGCTGGTGCGTGAGCAGCGCGCGGAGATCGAGGGGCTGGTCGAGCTCGGCGACCTGCTCCGTCAGGCCCAGGAGAGCCTGGCCGGCGACCAGCTGCGGGCGCTGGACCGGCAGCGCTCCCAGCTGCTGACCGCGCTCACCCGCCAGGCGGTGGCGCTGGCCCGGGAGCAGGGCGTACGGGTGGGCGGCACCGTGGAGACCCAGGTCGCGGACACCCTGCGCGCGGCGATGGCCGACCCGGAGGCCGGTGCGGCGCTGCTGTCGGGCCGGCTCACCGGCGCGATGTCCTACAGCGGCCTGGGGACGACGGGCAGCCGGCCGGTGCTGCGGCTGGTGCCCCCGCGGCCCGAGCGGGAGGAGACCGGCCGGTCGCGTTCCGGCACCGCGGCCACCCGCCGGCGCCGCGACGAGGACGACCGGCGGGCCGTCGAGGAGGAGGCCCGCCGGCGCGAGGAGGAGGCCCGGCGGGCGGCCGAGGAACGCCGGCGGCGCGCGCTCGAGGAGGCGCGGGCCGCGGCGGAGGAGGCGACCGCGCTGGCCGCGGAGGCGGTCGCCGCGGCCGAGGAGGAACGGCACCGCGTCGACGACCTCGACGCCCGCCGGGCCGACCTGCAGGCCCGGGTCGAGGAGCTGACCGACGAGCTGGCCCGCACCGAGGAGGAGGCCGCGCGGACCGCCGAGGAGCTCAGGCGGGCCGAGCGGCACCGGCGCACCGCCGATCGGCACGCCACCGAGGCGACCGCCGCCCGCGACCGCGCGCTGGCCGCGCTGCGGGCGCTCGAGGAGGGCTGAGCCCGGGGCCACCGCCGGTGGTCATCGACGAGTGGCTGCTCGACACGCCGGGGGCGGTAGCCACCCGCCGATGGTCACGCCGGCTGGGCGGTGGGGGGACGACGTCGCGCGGGGTGCAACAGCCCGATGGTCGCAGCGAGTGGTGCACACGCGACGAAGACCGTGGCAAGGCCGGCCTCCCCGGCGACGAGGCCGGCCAGGGGCGGGCCGATGACGAGCCCGAGGGCCATGGCCAGCATGGCGGTGACGATCCCGGTGGCGGGGGCTCGCGGGACGAGGGCGTTGCTCCAGATCAGGAGCAGCCCGATGATCGCGATGAAGCTCGCGCCGTAGAGGACCGCCGAGACCAGGACGAGACCCGGTGCCGCGGCCAGGAGCAGGCAGGACGCGGCGAGAGTCGACGCCGTGGCCGCCAGCAGGTGGCGGAGCGAGGTCGTGGCCAGCAGCGCCCCGACGAGTCCCCCCGCGACACCGCTGACCCCGACCAGCGTCTGGAAGACCCCACCGCTGATCTCTCCCAGCGGCGCCTGAGCGGTGGCGACCTCCACGCCGAAGGTCGCGTAGCTGCCAGCGACGAGACCGGCGAGGAAGGTCGCGGACAGCAGCCGCCCACCCTGCTCCCGTGCCACCGCCACCAGGCTCCCGGCACCGATGGGGCCGTCGGTGTGGTCGGCCCGGTGGGGCAGGGTGCGTACTGCCCAGATCGTGACCAGGAGGGCCATGGCGGCGAAGGCCGACCACGCCACCCGCCAGGATCCCGTGGCGAGCAGGCTCACCGGCCCGGCCACGGCGACGCCGTAGGCGGTACCCGAGTTGATGACTCCGTGACCGCGTGCCCGGCGGTCTGCGGCCAGGTGCTCCTCGACCGCCGCCACGTAAGGGGGCCACACCAGCGCTGGGCTGGCGCCGGCGACGACGACACCGACTCCCAGGGTGAGCGGGCCGGTCGCCGCGGCGCACACCAGCATCCCCACGACAGCGGCCGTGCCACCGACCGTCACGGTGACTCGCGGCCCCAACCGGGACAGCAGGGAAGGGCAGGCCAGACACGCGGTCAGATAGCTGCCGTAACCGGCGCCGCCGATGGCGCCCAACTGGCCCAACGACAGCTCCAGGGAGGTCCGCATCTGCGGCAGCAGGAGTCCGTAGCCGTAGCGGGCGAGTCCGAAGGCGACCGCCACGACGGCCAGCCCCGACCCGATCAGCGCCCACGGGCGGACCAGATCGGCATTCGGGCTGGTCCCAGCTCGGGCGCCCCTCACGCCGGTCCGCCGTCGTCCGGCGGCCAGCGGTCCAACGGGCATCCCGGCGCCTGCCGGCACGCGGTCACGTCACACAGTCGGCAGGTGCGCAGCACCTCCTTCCGACTGCTCGGCAGTGCGGTCACCAGGTCAGGGAGCAGCTGCTCCAGCGCCGAGCGCTGGTCCTCGCCGAGGGCCTCCACCACCTGCCGTACCGCTTCCTCGCGGGCGTCCAGTACTCGCCGAGCTGTCTCCGTCCCCATCTCGGTCAGGCGCAGCAGGACGGTGCGCCGATCGGTGGGGCTCGGCGCGCGGGTGACCACGCCCAGGGCCGCGAGGCGGTCGGCCAAGCGGACCCCGCCGGAGCCGCCCACCCCCACGACTGCGGCCAGGTCGGACACGGAGGTGTCGGGATGCCGGCTCAGGTGCACGAGGACGGCCGCCGCAGCACCACCCGCACCGCATGCCGCCTCGGTGGCCGCGGCCACCCGGTCGGCGACCGCCAGCGCCAAGGTGCCGAGCAGGTTCGTCACCCTGTCCATGACGGCATCCTATGACTGAGTCAGTCATCTTTTCTCCGCGGTGACGACGAGGTGCCGGGTCGACCGCGTGTCCTGCGTGGCGGGGACGAGGTCACCGCGCAGCTGCGCATCCTGCTGGTCCACCCGGATGCGCGCGGCCACGCGTCGGGTGCCTGACTGACGGCGGCCAGCTCTACGAGCTCGACCTGCACCCGGCCATCTGGCGCCGGGCGTCTCCTGGCAGCTGGGGCTCGGGTGGTCACCCCATCGTCTTCTGGCCGTCGAGGGACTCCCGCAGGATGTCCGCGTGCCCGGCGTGCTGGGCGGTCTCGGCGACGATGTGCAGGAACACCCGGCGAGCCGAGCGGGTCGCGCCGGGCTCGAACCACGGCGCCTCCGGCAGCGGGTGCGCGGCGTCGAGGTCGGGGAGCGTGCGCACCAGCTCGTCGGTGCGCCGCGCGACCTCCTCGTAGTGGGCCAGGACCCCCTCGAGCGTGTCGTCGGGCCCCATCCGGAACTCCTCGACCCACTTCGCCACCTGCTCCGGGTCGTCCGGCCCGGCCATCACGCCCGGCCCCTCCACGACGAAGTCGGCCCAGGTCGCCTCCGTGTGGGCGACGTGCTTGACCAGCCCGCCGAGGGTGAGCTCGCTGGCGGTGGTCCGCTGCCGCACCTGCTCCTCGGTGAGCCCCTGCACGGTGAAGCGCAGGAAGTGCCGGTGCGTGGCCAGCGCCTCCAGCAGGACGGCCGGCTCGCCGGTGAGGGTCGTCGTGGTGTCCATGGGGTCCGCCTCTCGGGTGTCCTCCGTTGCTGATGAGGACCACGCTAGGGAGCACAGCGGCCACATCCTGACCGCAATCCTCGACAGGATCGCCGCGTGACCGATCCGTCCGCGCGGACCCTGCGTCTGCTCTCCCTGCTCCAGCAGCGCCGCTACTGGGCCGGGCCCGACCTCGCCGACCGGCTCGGCGTCTCGGTCCGCACGCTGCGCCGGGACGTCGACCGGCTGCGCGGGCTCGGGTACCCGGTGGAGGCCCAGCGCGGTGTCGACGGCGGCTACCAGCTGGCTCCGGGTGCCGCCCTGCCGCCACTGGTGCTCGACGACGAGGAGGCGGTCGCGCTCGCCGTCGGCCTGCAGACCGCCGCGCAGAGCGCCGTCGCGGGGACGGCGGAGTCGTCGGTGCGGGCGCTGGCCAAGGTCGTGCAGGTGATGCCCACTCGGCTGCGGCGCCGGGTGGAGGCGCTGCGCGCGGTGACCGACCCCGCCCCCTGGGCCGGCCCGCAGCAGCTCGTCGACCCGGAGGTGCTCACGGTCGTCGCCCAGGCCTGTCGCGACTGCGAGCGGCTGGAGTTCCCCTACACCGCCGCCGACGCCACCCCGTCGGACCGGCGGGTCGAGCCGCACCGGCTGGTCACCCTCGGCCGGCGCTGGTACCTGGTCGGCTACGACCTCGACCGCGGCGACTGGCGCAGCTTCCGCCTCGACCGACTGGCCCGGCCACGGCCGACCGGGGCCCGGTTCGCGCCGCGGCGGCTGCCGGCCGAGGACGCCGTCGCCTTCGTCCGGGCCGGCACGGTGGGGGGAGCCACCCCGACGCCGGTCGAGTTCCTCGTCGCCGCCCCCGCCGACCGGGTGCGGGCGCGGATCGGGCGGTGGGCGCGCGTCGAGGACGACGGCCCCGGGCGGAGCCGGGTGCACATGGAGGCCGACGGGCTCGACTGGCCGGCGTTCGCCATCGGCACCCTGGGCGCCGAGGTCAGCGTCGTCTCGCCGCCGGAGCTGTTGGACCTGCTGCACGAGTGGGGACGTCGGTTCGGCAGGGCCGGTTCCGTCGTACCCCCGGACGAGCATGGGGATCGCCCCACCGAGGGGAGCTCGCCATGACCCGCATCGTCACCCGCATCGAGACGCTCGACCTGGAGATCGCCGTCGCCCACATCGCACTCGGGGTCGCCCGCAGCGCCGCGGCCCGCAGCCCGTCGGCCGAGAACGCGCGGCGCGTCGCCGAGGCCGAGGCCGACGTCGACGCCCTGCTCGACCAGCGCCTCGCCGCCGCCTGAGGGCGGTCGTCAGCCACAGGTGGGTCCGTCGTCCCCCGGACGGACGAGCGGCTCCAACGGCGGCGTGGTGGTGGCGACCGCAGGCAGGTCTGCGCCGGTCGTCCGCCCGAACTCCTGGGTGGCCCACACCGACCCGTCCTCCGCGCAGTGCACGCCCACGCCCAACCGGTTCCAGCCGGGGTTCACCACGTTGACCCGGTGGTCGTCGGAGCGCATCCAGCCCGCGTGGATGGTGCCCGCCGGTACCGGACCGGTCGACTGGAAGACGTTCTCCCCGATCCCCTGCAGGTCCGAGAGACCCTCACGCGTGAGCAGCGCACCGACGTCCTGGTGCCGCAGCTGCCCGGTGCGCGCCATCTCGGCGCTCCAACTGCGGGCCACCGCCGCGAGCTCCTCGTCCCACTGCACGGGTGCGAGCCCGCGCGCAGCACGCTCGGCGTTGACCCGGTCGAGGACATCCCGCTCCAACTCCCGCTCCGCGGGGGAGGTCTCAGCGGGCGGTGGCGTCGAGGTCGGAGCGGCCGGTTCAGAGGCCGGCCCGGACACCGGGACCTCCACCGCCACGCACCCGCCGAGGAACACGGTGAGCGGCACTGCGACGGCGGCGAGTGCGGAACGGCGGCCGACGGTCACGCTCGTCCACTACCCGGGTCCGGGCCCGGTCGGCCGTGGATCGCATTGCGATCGGGTGTCGTTCCGTCGTCCGGCCGCTCTGCGGGTCCCGGGGCCCCGACCTAGCGTCGGGCCATGACCGCACCCGCACCCCGCGTCGCCATCGTCACCGGCTCCGAGTCGGGCATCGGCCGGGCCACCGCCGTGGCCCTCGCCGAGGCCGGCTGCGACCTCGGGATCACCTGGTACCGCGAGCGCGAGGCCGCCGAGGCCACCGCCGAGGAGGTGCGGGCGCTGGGCCGCCGCGCCGAGGTCCGGCCCGTCGACCTCACCCAGCTGCCGCAGGCCGCCGACGTCGTGGACGAGCTGGCCGAGGCCCTCGGCGGGGTCGACGTCCTGGTCAACGACGCCGGCACCGGGCACATGTCGGCGGTCCTCGACACCGACTTCGCGACCTGGCGGGAGGTCCTGGCCACCGACCTCGACGCCGCGTTCCTCTGCCTGCAGCGGGCCGCCCGGCGCATGGTGGCCGCCGGCCGCGGCGGGCGGATCGTGAACGTCACGAGCGTGCACGAGCACCAGCCGCGGGTCGGCGCGGCCGCGTACTGCGCGGCCAAGGGCGGGCTCGGCCTGCTCACCCGGGTGGCCGCGATCGAGCTGGCCGAGCACGGCATCACGGTCAACGCCGTCGCGCCCGGCGAGATCGCCACCCCGATGACCGGCCAGGAGGACGAGGACCCCACCGCCCCCGGGCACGAGCGGCCCGGCGTCCCGGTGGGCCGTCCCGGCGACGCCCGCGAGGTGGCCGCCGTCATCGCCTTCCTCGCCTCGCCGGAGGCCTCCTACGTGACCGGGTCCTCCTACGCCGTGGACGGCGGAATGCTGCAGATGGGGCCGATGGCCGGCTCGCACCTGACCTCCGACGACTGGCGCCGCCCCTGACCGGTGGCGCACGGCGCGATCGCCGCCATGCCGCCTCGCTGGTCCGCGGGCGGCGCTGCCACCGGGCTGGGGGACAGGCCTGGGAGCCTCCGCGGTGCCCGAGCTCCGACGCCGACTCGGCGTTGATCATGGGCTTGTCGTCGGGCGCGACGGCGTGTCGGCGCGATCGTCGGCAACCACCCCATGAGCAACTGGCTGCTCCACCGTTTCCGCTGGTGAGGGCCCGGAAAGTGTCGTACCCCCGGCCTACGTTCGGGGTGTGTTCATCGGTGGCGGGTACGGCGTGGGTCTGACGGTGACCGATGTGGAGTTGCCGTTGGTGCCGCCGCTGGGGACGTCGGTGCCGTCGCTGGGCGAGCTGCTGCCGGTGTACGCCCGCTCGCCGGAGGAGAAGGCGCGGGAGCTGCAGCGGGTGCAGCGGCTCAAGGCCGCGTTGGCCGCCTACGAGCTGGAGCTGGTGGCGGCGTTCGCTGCGGACCGGCCGGCGTCGGCGGACCGGCAGCCGGGTGAACCGGGCGCCGCCACCTCCCCGGACGACCGCGCCGCGCCGGACGGGGTGAGCGAGTTCTTCCCCGACGAGTTGGCGCTGACCCTGAACTGTGCGCGGGCGTCGGCGACGACGTTGACCGAGCACGCGCTGACGTTGACTCGGTCGTTGACCGCCACCCACACCGAGCTGACGCAGGGCCGGCTGGACTGGCCGCGTGCCCGCACCATCAGCGAGGAACTGGGCTGGAAGGTGCGCGGCACCGATCCCGCGGTGATCGCCGCGGTGGAGGCCGCGGTGCTGCCCGCGGCCGCGTCGCTGCCGGTCCGCAGACTCAAGGCCCGGCTGCGGGCAGAGCTGGCCGCCCGCGACGCCGCGGCCTCGGGACCGCCGCCGGAACAGGGCGCACCGGGCGGTCAACGTCACGCGCCGCCCGGTCGGGGACGGGGTCAGTGAGCTGGTCGCCGGCATGCCCGATGAGCTGGCCGCGGCCTGCCAGGCCACCGTGGACGAGCTGGCCTGGCGGGCGAAGAAGGCCGGGGACGACCGGCCGATCGGCATGCTGCGCTCCGGCATCCTCGCCGACCTGGTGCTGCGCCCCTGGGCGGCCCCCGAGCCGGTCGCCGCGCACCTCGAGGTCCAGGTGCCGTTGGGTGCGCTCACCCCCGACCGGTTCCTCGCCTCCGGGGCGCCGCTGCCGGCGGCCTTCGCGCGCCCGGGGCGGTGGCCGCGCCGACCGGGTCGGTCGCCGGTACGCCGATCACCGCCGCGCACGTGCGCGACCTGCTCGCCCAGCTCGACGCCGTCGACCTCCAGGCGCCGGCCCACGGGGCGGTCAGCTTCTCCTTCACCGACGACCGCGGCGCCCTGCAGGCCGTCGCCACCCTGCGCGAGCTCCGGCAGGCCGCGCGCCGCGGCTGCGACGAGCACCCGGCCGGCGACTGCGGCTGCCCGGTCATCACCGCACCGGAGCCGACCGACGCCTACGGGCCCACCGCCGCCCAGCACCGCTTCCTCACCACCCGGGACCGCACCTGCCGGCACCCCGGCTGCGACAACCGCGCCGGCTGGGCCGACGCCGACCACGTCATCCCGCACGCCGCCGGCGGCGCCACCGACTGCGCCAACCTCTGCTGCCTGTGCCGCCGCCACCACCGGCTCAAGACCTTCGCCCCGGGCTGGACCTACGCCATGACCCCCGACGGCATCCTCACCGTCACCGCACCCAGCGGCGTCACCCGCACCAGCCGGCCACCCGGCCTGCACTTCACCGGACCCCGCGTCCTCACTCGACCACCCGACCAGACAGCCGCCCCCGGTCCACCGCCCACCTACGACCCCGCAGACGACCCACCACCGTTCTGCAGCGCTGCCCAGGCGAAGCGCTGGGTGCGCAGCCAGTTCTCGTGCTCGCGGGTCCACGGGGTGCCGCCGGCGTAGACGATGCCCTGGCGCAGCAGCAGGTGAGTCACCCGGTGCCGGGCGCTCATCAGGTCACCGCGCACATCGTCGCGGGCGCGCACCAGATCCCGCGCGGCCTCGGTCTCCTCATCGGGCACCGTCACCGCGGTCACCTGGCCCACCGCCAGCAGCTGGGCCAGGTGCAGCGCGTCTTTGGCGTCGGTCTTCACCCGCTCCCCGGACGGGCGCAGCAGCCGCGAGGGCGCGGCCACCGGGCACTCGATCCCCGCCGCCGCAAGCGCCCGGGCCAGCCCGAACCCGGTCGGGCCGGCCTCATAGGTCACCTTCACCGGCCCCGGCAGCGACCGCAGCCAGTCGATCACCTGCTCGTGCGCCGGGGTCAACCGCGCCCGCAGCACCTCCCCGGTGTGCACATCCAACCCACACCCGACGACCGAACGGGCATGAACATCCAGTCCGACACTCGTACGCTGACCGATCACTGGGGCCTCCCACGCCTGTGGCTCTACCGCCAGGGCCGCCCCCTGCGCGGCAACCCACGATCATTCGTGGCGGGGCCCCAGCCCCCATACCGTCTGACCCGACCGACCCGAGCCCCACGGCGACGGACCATGCCTGCCGCCGCGGGCCGGGCGGGCACCAGCGGCGCGCGGGGTCGGGCGACCCACGTACGCCCACCCCGGGGCGGCGACCCACGTACGCCCACCCGCGGGCCGGGTGGGACACGGGCGACTGCCCCGGGGTGCCAGGGAGGGGAGTCAGCCGGGCGGACCGAGTGGCCGTGACGGTGCGCATCCCGGTCACACCAGCGCGCGCTCGTACCACCGCGCGCGGCGTGAGAGCCGGCGCGTCGGCTCGAGGACCGGCGTCGTCAGGTGTCGTGTTTCCGGCGCTTGTTGCGGTAGAGGTCCGTGTCGGCGCGCGCCACCAGCTCGGCGAGGGTGTCGCCGGGCCGTGCGGTCGCTGTCCCGGGCGACCAGGCCGCCGGGTGGGCGGCGTGCAGCCGGGCCAGCAGGTCCGCGACACGGGCGGCGTCGGTGCCGGGCAGGCTGAGCACGAACTCGTCGCCGCCGTAGCGGCCGAGCAGGTCCGACAACCGCAGCTGCGCGCTCCACGCGGCGGCCAGTTCCTGCAGCAGCGCGTCGCCGGCGCCGTGGCCGGCCTGGTCGTTGACCGCCTTGAAGCCGTCGAGGTCGATGAGCACCACCGTGTACGGCTCGTCGGTCCGCTGGGCGTAGGCCAGGCCGCGGTCGGCCGCCGCCTGCCAGGCCCGCCGGTTGGCCAGTCCGGTCAGCGGGTCGGTGCCCGCGGCGCGGTAGAGGTCGCCGGAGATGCGCGACTGCGCCTCGGTGAGGACGACGACGGTGACCACCGTGGTCAGCCACAGGGGCAGGAACCCGGTGGGTGCGGCGGCGAGGGCGCCCACCGTGGTGAGCACCAGGATCACCCCGACGTGCACGCGGGCCGCAGTGCGCGAGAAGTAGTGCCCGCTGAAGACGCCGACGGACACCATCGCCGGGCCCAGCCCGACGATCCCCGCCGCGGTCGCCGCGCGCCAGGTCAGCAGGCCAAGTCCCCCCGAGGCCAGCAGGACCGCCGCGTGCACCGCCCACGGCCCGAGCCGGTCGCGGCGCAGCCACAGCGCCACCGACCCGGCGGCAGCCAGCCCGGCCAGGCTCCACAGCAGTGCGACGGGCGACCGCTCGGACACCGGTACCAGCGCACCCACGACGCACAGCACCGCGCTCACCGCGTAGAGCAGCGAGAGCAGCGCGATGCCGCCAGGCCGCAGCGTGTGCATGGGTCCCCCGTTCGTCCGGGCCAGGATCAGCCGCCCCGACGACGCCTCGCAGCGCTGCGTGACCGACCCGACCCCATGGGGGGAACCGCCGCCGCCCGACCGGGGGAGGCGGGGGTCATTCCGTGTCACCCACCGGTGTCGGCGGTCACCCTCCGGTGAGCTCGGTCGGAAGGGTGATGACGTCGACCATCGCGCCGCGGCGGTGCACGGTCATCGGCAGCGGCCGGCCGATCGCCTCGGCGAACAGCAGCCGCTGCAGGCTCTGCGCCTCGGCGACCGGCCGCCGTCCCGCCTCGAGCACGAGGTCGCCGGCCTTGAGCCCGGCCCGGTCGGCCGGCGACCCGGGGACGACGTCGACGACGCGCAGCCCCCGCCGCCGCCCCGTGCGCTCGGCGAGCGCCGCCGGCAGCGGGGCCGGCGTGCTCACCAGGCCCAGGAACGCCCGGCGCACCCGGCCGTCGCGGACCAGCGCGTCGACGATCCGCCGGGTGGTGTCGTTGACCGGCACCGCCAGGCCCAGCCCCCAGCCGGCGACGGCGGTGTTGACCCCGACCACGCGGCCGGCGGAGTCGGCCAGCGCCCCGCCGGAGTTACCCGGGTTGAGCGCGGCGTCGGTCTGGATCACGTCCTCCACCACCCGGGCGGTGCGCCCGTCGCGCGTGGGCAGCGACCGGCCCAGCCCACTGACCACCCCCGCGGTCACCGAGCCGGCCAGCCCCAGCGGGTTGCCGACCGCGACCACCAGCTGACCCACCCGCAACGTCGACGCGTCGCCGAGCTGCGCCGGCGGGGGAGTGGCGCCCCACGCCCGCACGACGGCGAGGTCCGACAGCGGGTCGGCACCCACGACGTCCACCCCGGTCTCGCTGCCGTCGGCGAAGACCGCCCTCCCTGCCCGCGACCGGCCGACGACGTGGGCGTTGGTCAGCATCAGCCCCTCACCGGGGACGACGACCGCCGAGCCCGCGCCGCCGCCACCGCCGGGCGTGGTCACCTGCAGCGCGGCGACGTGCGGGGTGAGCTCGGCGGCGACGGCGGTGACCACCCGGGAGTAGGCGTCCAGCGCCCGGTCGTCGACGCGGCCCGGGGTGTCCGGCTCCGGCAGCACGCCCATGGCGCACCTCCTCGATTACGCGATTACAACCCCAGTGAACCCCCGTGCCGACACCCGTGGTGGCGGTCATGCCATGGGCGAACAGCGGCCCGATACTGGCCCGGTGACGATCCCGGCGACGGCCCGCCGAGCAGCGGCGGAGCAGGCGTGGCAGCAGCTCCGGCCCGAGGTGGCGGCCGAGGCCGTCGCGGCCCTGGGCCCGGCGGAGGGCGACGCCTTCCTGGCCCGTGCCGACCTCGCGCTCTACGACGTCCACGAGCCGCTGGCCGTGCTCTACGGGGGCGCCGCCGACGAGCACTTCGGCCGCGCACTGCGCACCGCCCTGGCCGCCGCGGTCGAGCGCCCCGGGGAGCTGCGCCGCATCGACCGGCGCCGCGAGGTCGACCCGGGGTGGTTCCAGCGCTCCCGCGTGCAGGGCTACGTCTGCTACGTCGACCGCTTCTGCGGCACGCTCGACCGGCTGCCGGAGCACCTCGACCACCTCGCCGAGCTCGGCACCACCTACCTGCACCTCATGCCGCTGCGGCCGCGGCCCGGGGAGAACGACGGCGGCTACGCGGTGATGGACTACCGCGCGGTCGACCCCCGGCTGGGCACGATGGCCGACCTCGAGCAGGTCGCCGGCGCGCTGCACGAGCGCGGCATGGCGCTGTGCATCGACCTGGTGCTCAACCACACCGCCCGCGAGCACGCCTGGGCGCAGGGCTGGCTGGCCGGGGATCCGGCCTACGCCGGCTTCTACACCGCCTTCCCCGACCGCACGATGCCCGACGCCTACGACGCGACCATCCCCGAGGTCTTCCCCGACCGGGCGCCGGGCTCGTTCAGCTGGGTGCCGGAGGCCTGCGGCGGCGAGGGCGGCTGGGTGTGGACGACGTTCTGGCCGTACCAGTGGGACCTGGACTACACCAACCCCGCGGTCACCCTGGCGATGCTGGGGGAGATCACCTGGCTGGCCAACCGCGGCGTCGACGTCTTCCGGATGGACGCCGTCCCGTTCATGTGGAAGCGGCTGGGCACCAGCTGCCAGAACCAGCCCGAGGGGCACAGCCTGCTGCAGCTGCTGCACGCGCTGACCCGGCTGGCCGCCCCCGGCGTGATTTTCAAGGCCGAGGCGATCGTCTCGCCCGACGACCTGGTCGGCTACCTCGGCGGCCACGACCGCTACCGGCCCGAGTGCGAGCTGGCCTACCACAACCAGCTCATGGTGCTGCTGTGGAGCAGCCTGGCCACCGGCGACGTCCGGCTGGCCCGGCAGTCGCTGGGCCGGATGCGGGCGGTCCCGCCGAGCGCCACCTGGGTCACCTACGTGCGCGGCCACGACGACATCGGCTGGGCGGTCGCCGACGAGGACGCCGCCGCGGTGGGCCTCGACGGCTTCGCGCACCGCCGCTTCCTCAACGACTTCTACTCCGGCCGCTTCCCCGGCTCCTTCGCCCGCGGCGCGCTGTTCCAGGAGAACGAGGCCACCGGCGACGCCCGCGTCTCCGGCTCCGCCGCGTCGCTGTGCGGCATCGAGGCCGCGCTCGAGGACGGCGACGACGCCGCGCTGGACGCCGGAGTCCGCCGGCTGGTGCTGCTGTACTCGGTCGCCTACGCGTACGGCGGCATCCCGCTGCTCTACATGGGCGACGAGCTGGCCCTGCGCAACGACCCCGGCTACCTCGCCGACCCCGCACTGGCCCCGGACAACCGCTGGATGCACCGCCCGCCGATGGACTGGGACGCCGCCGCCCGCCGCCGCGACCCGGCGACCGTCGAGGGCCGGGTGTGGGCCGCGATCCGCCGGCTGGGCGAGGTGCGCCGCTCGCTGCTGGCGCTGCGCGGTGGGGTGGAGTCGGCGGTGGTGGACGCCGGCAGCGACGCCGTCCTCGTCTGGCGGCGCAAGCACCCGCGCAGCGGCACCTTCGTCGGGCTGGCCAACTTCTCGCCGTCCCCGCAGGCCGTGGATGCCGATACCGTCACCGGCTTCGGCAGCTTCGAGCAGGTGCACGGCAGCGACGGCGTCCTCCCGGTGCGCGACGGGCAGGTCGTCGTCCCCGGGCTGGGCTCCGCCTGGTTCGCCGAGCCGTGACCGGGCCGGCGACCGCGGGGGCCACCGTCGGGGTGGAGGAGGAGTTCCACCTCGTCGACCCCGACACCCTCGCGCTCACCCCCAGCGCGACGGTCGTGCGGGCCGCCCTCGCCGGCGAGGCCGGCGAGCACGTGCACCCGGAGATCGTCACCACCCAGCTGGAGACCTCCACCGGCATCTGCGGCGGCCTCGGCGAGCTGCGCGACGCCCTGGCCGCCACCCGCGCGGAGGCCGCGGCGGCCGCCGCCCGCGACGGGCTGGTCATCCTTCCCGCCTCCACCCACCCCTTCGGCACCTGGCGCGAGCAGCGGATCACCGGCGCGCCCCGGTACGAGGCGATGGTCGAGCGCTGGGGCGGGCTGGCCGACCGGCAGGACATCTGCGGGTGCCACGTGCACGTCGGCGTCCCCGACGTCGGGACGGCGGTGGCGGTGATGGACCGCGCCCGCCCCTACCTCCCGGTGCTGCTCGCGATGACCGGCAGCTCGCCCTTCCACGACGGCGCGGACACCGGCTACGAGTCCTGGCGCACGGTGTGGTGGTCGCACTGGCCCAACGCCGGGCCGCCGGAGCCGATGGGCAGCGAGCAGCGGTTCCGCGAGGTCCTCGACGGGCTGGTGCGCTCCGGCGTCGCCGAGGACGGCCGGCACCTGTACTGGGACGTGCGGCCCTCGGCGCGCTGGCCGACGCTGGAGTTCCGGCTGGCCGACGTCTGCACCGACCTCGACGCCGCCGTCCTGCACGCCGCGCTGGTCCGCTCGCTGGTGCGGGTGCTGGCCGGTCGCGCGGAGCGCGCCGAGCCGGTCCCCGAGGTGCGCCCCGAGCTGCTGCGCGCCGCCCGCTGGCGGGCCGCCCACGACGGGCTCTGCGGCGAGCTGTTCGACCCGCTGCGCGGCGAGGCGGCCCCCGCGCGGGACGCCGTCGAGGCGCTGGTCGCCGAGCTCGCCGACGACCTGCGCGCGCACGGCGAAGAAGACGACGTCGCCGCGCTGCTGGACCGGCTGTGGGCGCACGGCACGTCGGCCGCCCGGCAGCGGGCCACCTGGGCCGCCACCCGCGACCGCCGCGCGGTGGCCGCCCAGGTCGTGCGGGACGGCGCCGCCGGCATCGGGTGAGCCGCGGATCCGCGGGGTAGGAGGCGGCCATGACCGAACCGCGCCCCCTCGCCCTCGTGACCGGCGCCTCGAGCGGGATCGGCTTCGAGCTCGCCCGGCAGTTCGCCGAGCACGGGTTCGACCTGCTGGTCAACGCCGAGGACCCCACCATCGACACCGCCGCGGCCAGGCTGCGCGGCTCCGGTACCGCCGTCTCGGGCTTCCAGGCCGACCTGCGCACCACCGCCGGGGTCGACGCCCTGTGGGACGCCGTCCAGGCCACCGGCCGGCCCCTGGCGGCCGCCGCGCTCAACGCCGGGGTCGGCAAGGGCGGGCCGTTCGTCGACAACCCGCTCGAGGACGAGCTGTCGATCATCGACCTCAACGTCCGCTCGACCGTCGTCCTGGCCAAGCACGTGCTCCGCGACATGGCGGCGCGCGGCGAGGGCCGGGTGCTGTTCACCTCGTCGGTCGCCTCGACGATGCCCGGGCCGTACCAGGCGGTCTACAACGCCTCGAAGTCCTTCGTGCAGTCGTTCGCCGAGGCGCTGGCGAAGGAGCTGGAGGACACCGGGGTCACGGTCACCTCGCTGATGCCCGGCCCCACCGACACCGAGTTCTTCGAGCGCGGCGACCTGATGGACACCACGCTCGGCCAGGGCCCCAAGGACGACCCGGCCCGGGTCGCGGAGCAGGGGTTCGCGGCGCTCATGGAGGGGCGGACCAAGGCCCTGGGCGGCTCGGCGATGAGCAAGGCGCAGGCGGTGGTCAACTCGGTGCTGCCGGACCGGCTCAAGTCCGCCGGCCACGCGAAGATGGCCGAGCCCGGGAGCGCGGAGTAGGACCATGACCGACGTCCGGGACCTGGCCCTGCCCCTGCGGGACCCTACCGACCTCGACCCCCTGCTCAAGCGGGTCGGCGACGCGCGCATCGTGGCCATCGGCGAGGCCAGCCACGGCACGCACGAGTACTACGCCTGGCGGGCCGCGCTGACCCGCCGGCTCGTCACCGAGCGCGGCTTCGGCTTCGTCGCGGTGGAGGGCGACTGGCCCGACTGCTACCGGGTCAACCGGAGCGTCAAGCTGCGGCCGGGGGCGGACGCCGACCCGCGCGACGCCCTCGACGCCTTCTCCCGGTGGCCGACCTGGATGTGGGCCAACGACGAGGTGGTCGAGTTCTGCCGCTGGCTGCGCGAGGTCAACGCCGCGCGCCCCGAGGAGGAGCGGGTCGGCTTCTACGGCCTGGACGTCTACAGCCTCTGGGACTCGATCCACGAGCTCGTGGGCTGGCTGCGGGAGCACGAGCCCGAGCACGTGGGGACCGCGCTGGAGGCGCTGCACTGCTTCGAGCCCTTCGGTGAGGACGGCGCCGAGTACGCCTTCGCCTCCCGCTTCGCCCCCACCAGCTGCGAGCAGGCCGTCGTCGACCTGCTGCAGCGGCTGTGCGAGGAGCGGGGGAGGGCCGAGGCCGGGACCGACCCGGAGGCGCGCTTCTCCGCCGAGCAGAACGCCGCCGTGGTCGTCGACGCCGAGCGCTACTACCGGGCGATGGTGCAGGGCTCGGCCGATTCGTGGAACGTGCGCGACGTGCACATGGTCGACGGCCTGGACCGGCTGCTCGCGCACGCGGGGGACAAGGCCGTCGTCTGGGAGCACAACACGCACATCGGGGACGCCCGCGCCACCGACATGGCCGATGCCGGGATGACGAACGTCGGGCAGCTGCTGCGCGAGCGGCACGGCGCCGACGACGTCGTCCTCGTCGGCTTCGGCGGGTACCGCGGCGGCGTCATCGCCGGCAGCGAGTGGGGGGCGCAGATGCAGCGGATGCCGGTGCCCGAGGCCCGGCGCGGCAGCATCGAGGCGCTGCTGCACGAGGAGGTCGGCCGCGAC
The DNA here is from genome assembly GCF_002802985.1 of Geodermatophilus chilensis. Lineage (GTDB taxonomy): Bacteria > Actinomycetota > Actinomycetes > Mycobacteriales > Geodermatophilaceae > Geodermatophilus > Geodermatophilus chilensis. The sequence goes on from NZ_NVPT01000029.1 coordinate 20,643, forward strand.
GCGCTGCTCGTCTGGGACCGCGGCGCTGCCCGGCCCGCCGAGCTGGACCGGCGGCTGGACCACCGGGCGATCGGCGTCGTCTACCGGCCCGACCGGGAACGGTGGGGGAACTACGTGCCCACCGTGCTGGGGGAGCGCTACGACGCCTTCCTCTACCTGGAGGACACCTCGCCCCTGCGGCCACTGCACCTCGAGCGGGCCGACGAGCACGTGCCGCCGCTGGCGCACGCGGTCTGATGGAGGCGCTCCCGCACGCTGCAGAGGGACGGCTCGACGCCCGGCCGGTGGCCGCGCCGGCCGCGGCGCCGTACCCGCCGGGGGTCCGCACGCTGGAGCTGGGACCGCACGCGCAGGCACGGCTCGTCGTCCCCGACGGGCCGCCCCGGCCGCGGCCGCTGCTGGTGTTCTTCCACGGCGCGGGCGGGACGGCGGCGCAGTCGGTGGACCTCGTCGGCGGACCGGCCACCGCCCGCGACGCGCTGGTGCTCGCGCCGTCGTCGGTCGCCGCCACCTGGGACCTCATCGCCGGCGGCCTCGGCCGGGACGTCGCGGTGCTCGACACCGCCCTGGCGCAGGTCTTCGCCCGGCAGCCGGTCACGGAGGTCGCGTTCGGCGGGTTCTCCGACGGCGCCTCGTACGCGCTGAGCCTCGGGCTGGCCAACGGCGACCTCGCCGAGGCGGTCCTGGCGTTCTCCCCGGGGTTCGCCGTCCCGCCGCGGCGGATCGGCAGGCCGCGGGTGTGGATCTCCCACGGCACCGACGACCGGGTGCTGCCGGTCGCGCGGTGCGGACGGCGGCTGGCCCAGCAGCTGGACAGGGGTGGCTACGACGTCCGGTACGAGGAGTTCGACGGCGGCCACGTCGTCCGGCCCGCGGACGTGGACGCCGCCCTCACCCTCTGGCTCGGCGAGCGCGCCGGTTAGGCGGACCGGCGCTCGGTCAGGTCGGTCGCCGGGGCCGTGACGTCCTTGGGGCCGCCGGTCTTGGAGACGACGAACTCCGCGCCGAGCGCCTCGAGCGCCAGCCGGCCGTAGACCTGCTGTTGGGTGGCGACCCGCTCGGCGCGGCCGCGGCCGAGGAAGCTGACCATCCAGTGCAGCACCGCGGTCACGCGGCTCTTGAAGCCCACGATGTACATGAGGTGCACGACCAGCCACAGCACCCAGGCGAAGAAGCCCTCGAACTTGAGGTTCTTGATGTCGGCGACGGCGGAGAAGCGGGAGATCGTCGCCATGTTGCCCTTGTCCCGGTAGCGGAACGGGCCCTGCGGCTGCTTGCCGGCGGTCCGTCGCCGGATCGCCTCGGCGGCGTAGCGCCCGCCCTGGATGGCCACCTGCGCCACCCCCGGGAGCTTGTCCAGCGCCATCATGTCGCCGACCACGTGCACCTCGGGGTGCCCGGGCAGGGTGAGGTCGGGCTGCACCGAGATGCGGCCCGCGCGGTCGACCTCGGCGCCGGACTGCTCGGCGAGGAGCCGGCCCAGCGGGCTGGCCTGCACACCCGCGGCCCACACCTTGGTGGCCGCGGAGATCCGCCGGACGTGCCCGTCGCGGTCCTTGACCTCGAGGCCGTCGGCGTTCACGTCGGTCACCATCGCGCCGAGCTGGACCTCGACGCCGATCTCGTTGAGGTGCCGGCGGGCACGCTCGCCGAGCTTCTCGCCGAACGGGGGGAGGACCTGCGGGGCGGCGTCGAGCAGGATCACCCGGGCCTGGGTCGGGTCGATGGTGCGGAAGTCGCGGCGCAGGGTGCGGCGGGCCAGCTCGGCGATCTGGCCGGCCATCTCCACGCCGGTGGGGCCGGCGCCGACCACGACGAAGGTGAGCAGCCGGTCCCGCTCGGCCGGGTCCGTGGCGAGCTCGGCGAGCTCGAAGGCGCCGAAGATGCGGCCGCGCAGCTCGAGCGCGTCGTCGATGCTCTTCATGCCGGGTGCGAACTCGGCGAAGCGGTCGTTGCCGAAGTAGGACTGCCCGGCGCCGGCGGCGACGATCAGCTCGTCGTAGGGGTGCACCGTGGTGCGGCCCAGGATGGTCGAGGTCACCGTCCGGGCGGCCAGGTCGATGTCGGTGACCTCACCGAGCACGACGCGGGCGTTCTCCTGGCGCCGCAGGATCTCGCGGGTGGCCGGGGCGATCTCGCCCTCGGACAGGATGCCGGTGGCCACCTGGTAGAGCAGCGGCTGGAACAGGTGGTGGCTGGTCTTGCCGACGACGGTGACGTCGACCGGGGCGCTCTTGAGCGCCTTGGCGGCGAACAGCCCGCCGAAGCCGGAGCCGACGATGACGACCCTGGGCCGACCGGACGAGGAGGCACCGACAGGGTCGGCCACAGGTGATGTCGTCATGATGAATCAGTCTCCCACCTCGGTGTCCCGGGTTCGGGGACGACCGGGAGCGATCCAGGTCACAGCGTGCCGTCCGCAGCTTCCGTTGCCCTACCCGCCGTCCCGTCGCCCACGCGGCAGCGGTAGACCGTTCCGGTGCCGGAATCCCCGATCAGGCCCGTCCTCGTCCCGGGTCTGGGCCTCGACGAGCGGTCCTCGTCCAGGCTGCGGGAGCTGGTGGCGGCCGACGTGGTCCTGCTGCCGGGGATGGGGCTGCGCGGTCCGGTGCCGCCGGTCGAGGAGCTCGCCGTCCGGCTCCGCGCCCGGCTCGGCCCGGGGCCGGTGCTGCTGGTCGGCCACTCGCAGAGCTGCCAGGTCGCCGCCGCCGCGGCCGGTGACCCGCGGGTCGCCGGGCTGGTGCTGCTCGGGCCGACCACCGACCCGCGCCTGCGGTCGGCCGTGGGCCTGGCCCGGCGCTGGCTGGGGACGGCGGTCCGCGAGCGCTGGCCGCACGCACCGCTGGTGCTGCCGCAGTGGCTGCACACCGGGCCGCGGGCGATGCGGCAGCTGTGGGCCGTGGCGTCGCCCGACCGGATCGACGCCCGGCTGCGGACGGTCCGCGTGCCGGTGACCGTCGTCCGCGGCACCCGTGACCGGCTCTGCCCGCACGACTGGGCCGCCGCCGTGGCCGCGGCCGCGCCCGCCGGCCGGCTGGTCGAGCTGCCGGGTGCGGCGCACCTGACCCCGATGACCCACCCCGACCAGGTCGCGGCGCTGCTGCGCGAGGAGGTCGGCCGCGCCGGGGCGCAGCGGGACCGGCCCGGCGCCTGATCGGCTGCCGGAGTTCGACAGCGGGGGCGCCGTCGACGCGGCCTCCGCCAGCGGCGCCCGAGGGCCCGGCTCGGTGGCCCCCTGCAGGTAGAAGGACCCCGTCCTCCCCGCCCTTCGCGAGCTCAGGGCGGTGCCCTGGACGGGGCCGGGGGCAGGGGGTCCTTCCTCAGGCCTCGACGGTGACCGGGACCTCCATGCCGGCCGCCCGGTGGGCATCGACGGAGCAGTAGAAGACGTAGTCGCCCGGCGCGAGGTCGACCTCGAGGGTGGCCGACTCGCCGGGCTGCAGGACGTCGGTGCCCGCGACGTCGCTGCCGCCCTGCTCGACGACGAAGTCGTGCGGCATGTTGCCGGTGTTGGACACCTCGAAGGTGTAGGTGCCGGCGCTGAAGGAGTCCTCCGACAGCTCGATGAACATCTCGCCCTCGCTGACCTCGACGGTCTCGCTCTCGGCCTGCGCGGCGGTCGAGGAGGGCGCCGCGGACGACGTGCCCGCGTCCGCGCTCGAGGGCGCGGCGGCGGAGGTGTCGGCGGCGGGGGTGTCGGCGGCGTCGTCCGCCGAGCACCCGGAGAGCAGGACGGCGCCGAGCGCCAGCACGAGCGCGGTGGCACGGCGGATGGGACCGGTCGGGTGAGACACGCGGGGACCTCCTGGAGCGGCGGGAGCCGAGCCTGGCAGCGGGCCCCGTGGACGTGGATGCTGCACCGTCGGAGCACCTGGGGGCACCCCCACTACCGGGTGTTCGTCGCCGACCGGCGATCAGGATGGGTCGGTCCCGCCCACCCGGCGACGCGGTGGGTCCCGGCCGGTCCGGGGACCGGGGCGTTGCTCCCCGGCCCCCGCCGGGTCAGGCGGCGCGCTCGGCGGCCCGGGCGACCTTCTTGTTGGCCTTGGCCAGCGTCTTCGCGGCCTTGCGCACCCGGCGCGGCTCCCGGTCGATCGTCCCGCGGGTGAGCAGGCCGATGCCGATGCCGAGCAGCCACACGTCCTTGGCCACCGACAGCCCCTCCTGGGTCGGCGCCAGGCTGCCCGGCTTCCGCATCCCGGGGGTGTTCAGGTAGAGCCCGAGCAGCCCGCCGGAGAAGACGGTCAGCGCGGCACCGGCGACCGCGGTGGGCACGAACGGCGTCAGCAGCGCGGTCCCGACGGCGATCTCGCCGTAGGCCAGGGCCTTGGCGAACGTCGCCGGCTCGACGTTCTTGAGGAACGGGTAGGTGCCGGAGGCGAAGCCGTGGAGGCCGGCCGCGGTGCCCTCGTCGGCGCCGCGCTTGCCCAGGCCGCTGTTGAGGATGAACGCGCCGGCCGAGATGCGCGGCGCGATCTCGGACAGGGTGATGGGCAGTGCCATGGTGCTCCTCGGTGGTCGCGGACGGTCAGGGCCCGGACTGGCCCTGGTCGGGGGGTCCAGTGCCCACCACCCGGGGCGTCAACCGTCGTTGCCGCCCGGGCGGGACGACGGTCAGCGGCCGCCGCGGCGGGAGCGGCCGCTGAACGACGCCGGCGAGTGCGTCCCGGCGCGCGCGGCGAGCTCGGCCCGGGTGCGCGCCGGACCCGACGTCCGGCCCTGACCGCGGGCGGACGCCGCCGTCCCCCCGCCGGAGGCGGTGCCGGCCTGGCCGCCGGAGCGACCGGAGCCGCCCCCGGACCGGCGGCGCCGGCCCCCGCCCTGGCCCTGCGGCTGGGGCTCGGGTGCGGGCGCCGGCTCGACGTACGGGGCGGCCGGCCCGGTCAGCGCGGTGATCTCCGCGGCGCCCGGCCGCACGGCGCTCACCGTGGGGGTGATGCCGGCCTGCCGGGCGAGGGTGCGAACCTCGCCGGCCTGGTCCGGGGTGGAGACGGTCACCACGGTGCCGCCGGCGCCGGCCCGGGCGGTGCGGCCCGAGCGGTGCAGGTAGGCCTTGTGCTCGGCCGGCGGGTCGACGTGCACGACGAGCGCGACGTCGTCGACGTGGATGCCGCGGGCAGCGATGTCGGTGGCGCAGAGCACCCGGATCTCGCCGCTGCTGAACGCCTCGAGGTTGCGCTCGCGCGCGTTCTGGCTGAGGTTGCCGTGCAGGTCGACGGCGGGGACGCCGGCCGTGGTCAGCTGCTTGGCCAGCTTCTTGGCCTGGTGCTTGGTGCGGGTGAACAGCACGCTGCGGCCCAGCCCGGAGGCGAGCTCGCGGACGACGGCGGCCTTGTCCCCGGCCTCGACCCGCAACACGTGGTGGGTCATCGTCGACACCGGCGCGACCGCGGGGTCGACCGAGTGCGTCGTCGGGTCGGAGAGGTAGCGCTTCACCAGGACGTCGACGCCGTTGTCCAGGGTCGCGGAGAACAGCAGCCGCTGGCCGGTCTTCGGGGTGCGGTCCATCAGCCGCTTGACGCCGGGCAGGAAGCCGAGGTCGGCCATGTGGTCGGCCTCATCGAGGATGGTGATCTCCACGGCCGAGAGGTCGCAGTGGCCCTGGCCGATGAGGTCCTCGAGCCGGCCGGGGCAGGCGATGAGGACGTCGATGCCGCCGGCCAGCGCCTGCACCTGCGGGTTCTGGCCGACGCCGCCGAACACGGTGGTCGCCCGCATGCCCAGCGCGCGGGCCAGCGGGTCGACGACGGCGAGCACCTGGTTGGCCAGCTCACGGGTCGGCACGAGCACCAGCGCGCGGGGCCGCTTCGGCTGCCGGCGGCTGTCGGAGGCGGCCAGGCGGGCGACCAGCGGCAGGCTGAAGGCCAGGGTCTTGCCCGAGCCGGTGCGGCCGCGGCCGAGCACGTCCCGCCCGGCGAGGGTGTCGGGCAGCGTGGCGACCTGGATGGGGAACGGCGCGGTGATGCCGCTGGCGGCGAGCACCTCGACCAGCGGGGCGGGGACGCCGAGGTCGGCGAAGGTCGCGTCGGTGGGCAGCACGCTCGCGGGCGGGCCGGCCGGGACGACGGGGGTCGGCGCCGGGGCAGGGGTCGCCGGGCCCGGCTGCTGCGGGGTCTGCTGGGCGGTGGTGGGACGGCTGCCCCGGCCGCGGCCGCCGCGGCGGCGCCGGCGGGTCTCGTCGGGCGCAGGGGTGGACTGGTCGTGCGAGGTCATCAGGTGGTTCCTCGGGCTCGGTTCGCCGTCGGGCGGCCCGGTCGGAGTGCGCGCCGGCACGCCTGCGAGGAGCAGGGCGGCGCGTCGTCCAGCGGGACGTCGGACAGCCGGGCGCGCCGGGGTGGCGCTGCCGCAGCCCGACGTCGAGTCCCGCGCCCCGGATGGGCAGCAGGGCAACGCCGGTACCCACACTCAACCAGACGCGGCGCTGACCTGTGCCGTCAGACGGGGGAGTGCCCGGTCACACCGCCGCCGCGGTAGCTGCGCCGATAGGTGCCCGGCGGGACCCCGATGGTGGCCCGCAGGTGCTGGCGCAGGGACGCCGGAGTGCCGAAGCCGGCGTCGGCGGCGACCCGGTCGATCGGGGCGTCGGTCGACTCCAGCAGCTGCCGCGCCAGGGCCAGCCGCTGCCCGGCCAGCCAGCGCAGCGGCGACAGGCCGGTCTCGTCGCGGAAGCGGCGGGTGAAGGTGCGCACGCTCATCCGCGCGTGCGCGGCGAGGTCGGCCAGCGTCAGGGGCTCGCCGAGCCGCTCGACGGCCCACGCGCGGGTGGCCGCCGTCCCGACGTCCCCCACCTCGGGCAGCGGCCGCTCGACGAACTGCGCCTGTCCGCCCTCGCGCCACGGGGCGACGACGTTGCGCCGGGCCACCCGGTTGGCCACCTCGTGGCCGTGGTCCCGGCGGACCAGGTGCAGCAGCAGGTCGATGCCGGCGGCGTTGCCCGCGGAGGTCAGCACGTCGCCGTCGTCGACGAAGAGCACGCCGGGGTCGAGCCGGACGGCGGGGTAGAGGCGCCCGAAGGTCTCGGCGTGCATCCAGTGCGTGGTGGCCGGGCGCCCGTCGAGCAGACCGGTGGCGGCGAGCACGAAGGCGCCGGTGCAGATCGACACCAGCCGCGCGTGCCCGGCGGCGGCGCGCAGCGCCTCGCCGAGGCCGTCGGGGAGCGTGCCGTCGGTCATCGCCGGTCCGCCGTACACGCCGGGGACGACGACCGTCCCCGCGGAGGCCAGCAGCGAGGCGTCGTGCTCCGGGGTGATCGAGTAGCCGGCCGAGGTGCGCACCGGCCCGCCGTCGAGCGTCGCGACCCGCACGCGGTAGAGCCGGTGCCCGTCGGCGTCGACGGCGGACTCCAGCAGCCGGTGCGGCAGGCCGAGCTCGAAGGCGATGGAGCCGGGCAGCGCCAGGACGGCGACGTCGTGGGGGCGGGCCGGGGTCGGGCCTGGGCGCATGGCCGGATCCTTGCACGTGTTGGCTGCCGGGCCACTGTCGGGCCGTTCCAGGCATCCGCCATGCTCCTGGTCGTGACGACCACCGCCGCGCCGCGCACGCACCGGGTCCACCCCGCCTGGTGGGTCGCCGCGGTGACCTTCCTGGCCATGGTCGGCGCCGCGGCGTTCCGCGCGGTTCCCGGCGTGCTCATCGAGCCGCTGCGCGCGGAGTTCGGCTGGTCGGTCACGACGATCTCGGCCGCCGTGGCGGTCAACATGGCGCTCTACGGGCTGACCGCGCCCTTCGCCGCCGCGCTGATGGAGCGCTTCGGTATCCGCCGGGTCGTCGTCGCGGCGCTGCTGCTGACGGCCACCGGCAGCGGGCTGACCGTCTTCATGACCGCGAGCTGGCAGCTGGTGCTGCTGTGGGGCTTCCTCGTGGGCCTGGGCACCGGGTCGATGGCGCTGTCGCTCGTGGCGACGGTGACCGGCCGCTGGTTCGTGGCCCGCCGCGGCCTGGTGTCGGGGATCCTCACCGCCGGCGGCGCGACCGGGCAGCTGGTGTTCCTGCCGCTGGTGGCCTGGGCCGACACGACCTGGGGCTGGCGCTCGGCGTCGCTGGGCACGACCGCCGCCGCGCTGGCCGTCGTCCCCCTGGTGCTGTGGCTGCTGCGGGACCGGCCGCGTGACGTCGGCGTCGTGCCCTACGGGGGGACGGCGGCCGACGACGTCGACCCGGTGCGCAGCGGTGCCGCGCGGACGGCACTGCGCGGGCTGGCCTCTGCGGTGCGCACCGTGCCGTTCTGGCTGCTGGCCGGCGGGTTCTTCATCTGCGGGCTGTCGACCAACGGGCTGGTGCAGCCGCACTTCATCCCGGCCGCGCACGACCACGGCATGCCGATCACCACGGCGGCCGGGCTGCTCGCCGTCGTCGGCGTCTTCGACATCGCCGGCACGGTGCTCTCGGGCTGGCTGACCGACCGCACCGACCCGCGGGTGCTGCTGCTGGCCTACTACGGGCTGCGCGGCTTCTCGCTGTTCCTGCTGCCGACCCTCTTCGGACCCGACCTGCACGTCAGCATGGTCGCGTTCATCGTCTTCTACGGCCTGGACTGGGTGGCCACCGTGCCGCCGACCCTGGCGCTGTGCCGCGAGTTCTTCGGCTCCCGGGCGCCGGTGGTGTTCGGCTGGGTGTTCGCCTCGCACCAGGTCGGCTCGGCCTTCGCGGCCTTCGGCGGCGGCGTGATCCGCGACGTCACCGGCTCCTACGACCTGGCCTGGTTCCTCGCCGGGGCCCTCTGCATCGCCGCGGCGGCCATGTCGTTCCTCATCCCGCGCAGCCCGGAGCCGCCCGGGGGCACGGCGCTGCCGACCGACCGCGAGGAGGCGGCGGCCGCCCAGGCCCACGGCTGAGAGAGGCACCCCCTGACCCGACCGCTCACAGGCTCGCGGCGGGACCCTGCAGGCCGCCCGCCCTGCCCACCTCCGCAGGCACGGGACGGCGCCGCTCGGCAGCGAGGCCCTCGGCGAAGCCGTGGGCGTACCAGAGGGGCGCGTTCAGCCGGAGGCCGCTCGGGGGAGCGCCGCGCCGGTCGCCCCACAGGAGGCGGCTGAATTCCGCAGGCTCGCGGCCCTGGCAGCACGTCGACTGCGGGCCGACCGAGCCCGCTGGTTCGATCCGCGCGGCGAGACCGCCGTCCGTGCGGCCGAGCGAGTAGGCCATCTCCAGCAGTGGGAGGTAGGGCCAGGACGGGGGAGGCTGTCCGGTCGTCACGACCGTCAGAGCCGGGACCGGCCGCCGTGGATACACCGGCCTGGGCACGACTCGGGTCCTGCGGGGCCGTGGATCACGCGGTGCGCGCCAGGGAGAGCCGCACGGTCTGCACCCGGATCCCGTCATCGGCGAAGACGAAGGTGTCGACGCCCTCGGCGCGGGCCCTCTCCGCGACCGCCGTCCACTCGATGAACAGCACGTCGCCCTCGAACACCTGGGTCGGCACCTCCCATGCGGCGTCCGGGAGATCGTCGAGCAGCGACCTGAACACCTGCCGGATGCCGTCCCTGCCCCGGCTGACGCCCTCGGGGGTGATCAGGACGGCGTCGGGGGTGTAGTCGGCGACGATCCCGTCGACGTCGCCGGCCCCGACCGCGGCCAGGTGGTTCTGGAAGATGTCCTGCGGCGTGCGGGTCATGGCTCCTCCCGAGGTCGTCGCCGATCGGGGCCGAGCATGCTCCGCGGTCCGGCCGGCCGACAGGCTTCAGGTCGCGCCGGTGAGGGCCGGGTCGACGGTGCGGCCGGTGATGAGGTCGGCCGCCCGCTCGGCGATCATGATCGTCGGGGCGTTGGTGTTCCCGCGCACGAGCGTCGGCATCACCGAGGCGTCGACCACCCGCAGCCCGTCGACGCCGTGCACCCGCAGCTGCGGGTCGACGACCGCGTCGTCGTCGGTGCCCATCCGGCACGAGGACACCGGGTGGTACAGCGACTCGAGGGTGTCGCGCACCGCCTGCCGCAGCCCGTCGCGGGTGTGCACCGTGCCGCCGGGGGACCACTCCTCGGCCAGGACGGCGGCCAGCGGGCCGGCCGACGCGATCTCGCGCGCCTTCTCCACCCCGCACACCAGCGCGTCGAGGTCCCGCTCGTCGGCGAGGTAGCCGGCGTCGATGGCCGGCGCCCAGGTCGGGTCGGCCGAGCGCAGCCGCACCGAGCCGCGGGAGTGCACCCGCACCAGGACGGCGGCGGCGGTGAACGCGTCGACGTCGGGGTCGACCTCCGCCTGCCGCCAGAACTTGACCGGCAGGAAGTGGTACTGCAGGTCCGGTTCGTGGAGGTCCGGCCGGGAGCGGGTGAACAGCCCCGCCTCGGCCAGGTTGGAGGTCAGCGGGCCGCGGCGGGCGCCGAACCAGCGCGCGTAGCCCGACGGGGACTCCGCCCGGAACAGCGACCTCCCCGACCGGGTGTGCCAGACGACCGGCACCAGCGGGTGGTCCTGCAGACCCCCGCCGACCCCGGGGAGGTCGTGCACGACGTCGACGCCGACCTCACGCAGGTGTGCGCCCGGCCCGATGCCCGAGAGCATCAGCAGCTGCGGGGAGTTGACCGCCCCGCCGGCCAGCACCACCTCGGCCGCGGCGTGCGCGGTGTGCAGCTGCCCGCCGGACCGGTACTCGACGCCGGTGGCCCGCCCACCCGAGATCAGCACCCGGGTGGTCAGTGCGCCGGTTCGCACGGTGAGGTTGGGCCGGCCCGCCGCGGGGTGCAGGTAGGCGTCGGCGGCCGACCAGCGGCGGCCGCGGCGCTGGGTGAGCTGGTAGAGCCCGGCGCCTTCCGGGGTGGCGCCGTTGAAGTCGTCGTTGCGCGGGTGACCGGCGGCGACCGCGGACGCCACGGCCGCCCGCGACCAGGCGTGCGGCGAGCGCGGGTCCTCCACCCGCAGCGGCCCGCCGACGCCGTGGAAGCGGTCGGCGCCGCGGGCGTTGTCCTCCATCCGCCGGAACAGCGGCAGCACGTGCTCGTAGGACCACGACGGGTCGCCGGTCAGCTCGGCCCACTCGTCGTAGTCGGCGGCCGCACCGCGGACGTAGATCATCGCGTTGATCGACGAGGAACCGCCGACCAGCTTGCCCCGCGGCCAGAACAGCCGCCGCCCACCCAGGCCCGGCTGCGGCTCGGTGGTGTAGTTCCAGTCCCGCCGCGTGCGCCACGTCTTGTACAGCGCCGCCGGGACCTGCACCTCGAGCACGTCGTCCGAGCCGCCGGCCTCCAGCAGCAGCACCCGCAGCGACGGGTCCTCGCTCAGTCGCCCGGCCAGCGCGCAGCCGGCCGAGCCCGCGCCGACGACGACGACGTCGTACTCCTCGGCTCCGTTCGACGTCGTCGCCATGTGTGCCGGGTCCTGCACGGTCACCGGTGCCGCCCGTGCACCAGACCCATCACGCGGGCGAGTGCGTCGGCGGCCGCGGCGGGCCGGGTGAAGCTCATCAGGTTGACCGGCAGGGGAACGCGCTGGCGGGTGATGGCCTTGGCGCGGGTGAACTCGCGCAGCCCGTCCTCGCCGTGGATCCGCCCGAAGCCGCTCTCGCCCACGCCGCCGAAGGGCAGCGCCGGCACCGAGGCGAAGGTGAGCACCGAGTTCACCGATGTCATGCCGCTCTTCATCCGGCGGGCCAGGTCCATCGCCCGGGCCTTCGACCGGGAGAACACCGCGCCGGCCAGGCCGTGCGCGTTGGCGTTGGTGCGCTCGAGGGCCTCCTCGGCGTCGCGCACCCGGGTGATGGTCAGCGTCGGGCCGAAGGTCTCCTCGCACACGGCCGCCGACGTCTCGGGGACGTCGAGCAGCACGGTCGGCGCGACGAGGCGCCCCTCGACGGTGCCGCCGGCGGCGATCCGGCCACCCGCGGCGACCGCGTCGTCCAGGTGCCGGCGGACGACGTCGGTCTGGGCGGCCATCGTCATCGGGCCGTAGGCGGCCGCGTCGTCGGTGCCCGGCCGCAGCCCGCGCACCTTCTCGGTCACCTCGGCGACGAAGACGTCGTACACCCGCTCGGTCGCGTAGACCCGCTCGATGCCGATGCAGGTCTGCCCCGCGTTGCTCATCGCGCCCCACACGGCGGCGTCGGCAGCGGCGGCCACGTCGGCGTCGTCGTCGACGATCATCGCGTCCTTGCCGCCGAGCTCCATGAGCACCGGCGTGAGCGTCTCGGCGCACGCGGCCATGACCTTGCGGCCGGTGGGGGCCGAGCCGGTGAAGGCCAGCTTGCCCACGCCCGCGCGGCACAGCGCCGCGCCGGTCTGGCCGAGGCCGGTGACCACCTGCAGGGCGTCCGGCACGTCGGGGACGGCGGCCCGCCAGGCGTCCGCCAGCCACGCGCCGACGGCCGGCGTGTGCTCCGAGGGCTTGAAGACGACGGCGTTGCCGGCGGCCAGCGCGTAGGCGATCGAGCCCATCGGCGTGAACACCGGGTAGTTCCACGGGCCGATCACGCCGACGACGCCCAGCGGCTGGTACTCCAGCCAGGCGGCGTGGTTGGCCGCCAGCAGGCCGGGGCTGACCCGCCGCGGGCGGAGCACCTTGCGGGCGTGGGTGGCGGCCCAGGCCAGGTGGTCGACGGTCAGGGTGATCTCGAGGATCGCGTCGGCGTGCGGCTTGCCGTTCTCCCGGTGCACCAGGTCGGCCAGCTCGTGCATCCGGCGGGCGAGGTAGCCGCGGTAGGCCGCCAGCCGCTGCTTGCGGCCGTCGAAGCCGAGGTCGCCCCAGGCCGCGGCGGCGACGCGGGCGCGGTCCACGGCCGCGCGGACGTCGTCCGCACCCTGTACGGGGAAGACCCCCACGACCGCGCCCGAGGCCGGGGCGGTCGACTCGAAGGTCTCGGGAACGCGGCTGTCCGGCTGCTCGACGAGCGACATGGGCACGCAGGTTACCCACCGGTAGCGACCGTCGGGCGCAGGCCGGGTCAGCGGGCCGCCGCCAGCTCCTCTCGCTCGAGGGCCTCGCGGTCGGACTCGAGGACGTCGGCCGCGGCCACCACGATGTTCGGGTCCGGCCGCCCGACGACCGCCTCGTCCTTGCCCTCGTAGGGCAGCGAGCCGAGCACGTGACGCAGCGCCTCCAGCCGGGCGCGCTTCTTGTCGTTGCTCTTGATCACCGTCCACGGCGCGTGGTCGGTGTCGGTGGCGGCGAACATCGCCTCCTTCGCCGCGGTGTAGTCGTCCCAGCGGTCCAGGGAGGCCAGGTCGGTGGGGGAGAGCTTCCACTGCCGCACCGGGTCGATCCGCCGCACGATGAAGCGGGTGCGCTGCTCGCGCCGGGAGACGGAGAACCAGAACTTCACCAGGCGGATGCCGCTGTCGACGAGCATCCGCTCGAACTCCGGCGCCTGTCGCATGAACCGCTCGTACTGCTCGTCGGTGCAGTAGCCCATGACCCGCTCGACGCCGGCGCGGTTGTACCAGGACCGGTCGAACAGGGCGATCTCCCCGGCGGCCGGCAGGTGCTGCACGTAGCGCTGGAAGTACCACTGGGTCTGCTCGCGCTCCGACGGCTTGTCCAGCGCGATGACCTTGGTGCCGCGCGGGTTGAGGTGCTCGGTGAAGCGCTTGATCGTGCCGCCCTTGCCCGCGGCGTCGCGGCCCTCGAACAGGACGACGAGCTGCTGGCCGGTCTCCTTCACCCAGCCCTGCAGCCGCAGCAGCTGGATCTGCAGCCGGCGCTTCTCCCGCTCGTACTCCCTGCGCGGCAGCCGCTCGATGTACGGGTAGCCCTCCCGCCAGGTCTCGATCCGCCTGCCGTCGGGGCCGAACAGCTCGCCGTCGTCGTCCCAGTCCTCGTCGGAGTCGTCCTCGGGGAGGGCCTGCAACCGGTACCGGGAGACGTCGATCTCGGACACGCATGGAGGGGTACCCCTCCATGCCGCTGCCATGCTGGCGGCGTGGCCGACCCCTCCGATGCCCCGGGCGCCGACCCCTTCGACACCGCCGGGCTGCGCCGACGGGTGCTCGCCGCCTGGGCCGACTCCCCGGCCCGCTTCCGCGAGGACGCCAACGCCGAGGAGGACCTCGTCCGCGGCGGCTACCGCGACCGGCTGCTGGTCGAGCTGGCGCAGAACGCCGCCGACGCCGCCGCCCGCGGGGGCGTGCCGGGGCGGCTGCGGCTCGAGCTGGCCGACGACGGCGCCGGGGGAGAGGTGCTGCGCGCGGCGAACACCGGCGCCCCGCTCGACGCCGCCGGGGTCCAGGGCCTGGCCACGCTCCGCGCCTCGGCCAAGCGCGACGAGCTCGGTTCCGTGGGCCGGTTCGGGGTCGGGTTCGCGGCGGTGCTGGCCGTCACCGACGCGCCCGAGGTGCACTCGACCACCGGCGGGGTCGCCTTCGGTGCCGACCGCACCCGCGCCGAGGTCGCTGCCGTGCCCGCGCTGACCGACGAGCTGGCCCGCCGGGACGGCGCGGTCCCCGTGCTGCGGCTGCCCTGGCCGGCCCGGGGGACGCCGCCGGAGGGCTTCGCCACCGAGGTGGTGCTGCCGCTGCGCGCCGGCTCGCGCGTGGCCGTCCGGACCGCGCTGGAGGAGCTCGAGACCGAGTTGCTGCTCGCGCTGCCCGGGCTGGCCGCGGTCGACGTCGTCCTCGACGGGACGGTGCGGTCGCTGTCGGCGCGGTACGCGGGCCCACGGGCGCAGCTGACCGACGGCGACCGGACGACGACCTGGCGGCTCGAGCGGCGGGACGGCGTGCTGCCCGAGGACCTGCTCGCCGGCCGGCCGGTCGAGGAACGGGAGCGGCGCGCCTGGACGCTGACCTGGGCGGTGCCCCTGGACGACGACGGCCGCCCGGTGCCGCTGCCGCTGCCGCAGCGGGTGCACGGGCCGACGCCCAGTGACGAGCCGCTGACCCTGCCCGCCCGGCTGATCGCGCCGTTCCCGCTGGGTCCCGACCGGCGGCACGTGCTGCCCGGGCCGGTCACCGACGCGCTGGTGGCCGAGGCGGCCGCCGCCTACGCCGACCTGCTCGCCGGCCTCGCGGGCGACGCGGCCGTGCTCGCGCTGGTGCCGCGGATCGGGCTGGCCGGCGCCGAGCTCGACGCGGCCCTGTGCACCGCGGCGCTGGAGCGGCTCCGCGAGGCCGCCTGGCTGCCGGTCGCCGGGGCCGGGTGCGACCGGCAGACCCCGGGCCGGGCCGCGGTGCTCGCCGAGCCGACCGAGGAGCGGGTGGCCGCGCTGACCGGCGTCCTGCCCGGCCTGCTGCCGGCCGGGTGGTCCCGGCGCGGCGACGCCCCCGCGCTCGCCGCCCTGGGTGTGCGCCGCGTCGGCACCGCCGAGGCGGTGGAGGCGGTGCGGGGCGTCGCCCGGCCGCCGGCGTGGTGGGCTCGGCTGTACGCCGCCCTGGACGGCGTCGAGCGCAAGGAGCTGGCCGCGCTGCCGGTGCCGCTCGCCGACGGGCGCACCGCCCACGGGCCGGCCGGGGTCCTGCTGCCCGACGAGGGCCTGCCGGTGGCTCGGCTGGGCCCGCTGGGGCTGCGGGTGGCCGCCCCCGACGCCGTCGCCCTGCCCGCCGCCCGCCGGCTGCTGGAGCGGCTCGGCGCCCGGCCCGCGACCGCCGCCGCGGTGCTCGCCGACCCGGAGGTGCGGGCGGCGGTCGAGGCCTCGGTCGACGCGGCCGACGACGGCTGGGACACCGACCGCGACCCGGCCGCGTTCGCCGACGCCGTCCTGGCCCTGGTCGCCGCGGCCGGCACCGCGCCCGGGGAGCTGCCGTGGCTGGCCGAGCTGGCGCTGCCCGACGCCGACGGCGGCTGGGCGCCGGCGGGGGAGCTGATGCTGCCCGGGTCGCGGTTCGCCGCCGTGCTGGCCGACGGCGCCCTGGGCGTGCTGGACCCCGCCCTGGACGCCGACCGGGACGTGCTGCGTGCGGTCGGCGTCCTCGACGGCTTCGCCCTGGTGTCCGCCGAGGACCCCGACGACCTGGACGTCGACGGCGCGCAGGACTGGGCCGACGCCGTCCTCGACCGGCTGCCCGCCGACGCGCCCCCGCCGGCCTGGCCGCCGCTGACCGCGGTCCGGGACCTCGAGCTGGTCGCCGACTGGGCCGGCGCGCTGCCGCTGCTGACCGAGCTGCCCGCCGAGGCGTGGGCCGACGTCGTCCTCGACGGGCTGTCGGTGCCCGGCTACCTGCGCTGGTGGCTGGGCACCCACCCGGTGCTCGGCGGGCGGCGTCCGGACCGGCTGCGGCACCCGGCCGCCACGGAGTTGCAGGGACTGTACGAACCGGCCGATGTCGCCCCCGACCTGCTCGAGCTGCTGCGGCCACCGGCCTCGGTGGACGACGTGCTCGCCGACGTCGACGGCGCACTCGACCTGATCGACCGGCTCGGCGACCCCCGCCGGACCGTCGGCCCGGCGGTGCTGCGCGCCGTGCACGCCCGCCTCGCCGCGGCGCTGGACGGCGTCGACGTGGACCCGCCGGACCGGGTACGGGTGGCCCCGGACCGCGTGGTGCCCGCCGGGGAGGCCGTCGTGCTCGACGCCCCGTGGTTACAGCCACTGGTCGATCCCGCGCTCGTGCCCGCGGGCGGGGCGCCGGGGCCGGTCGCCGACCTGCTGGACCTGCCGCTGGCCTCCGAGGTGGTGCGGGCGCGGGTGGAGAGCCGGCCGGCG
>NZ_NVPT01000290.1 GCF_002802985.1 Geodermatophilus chilensis
ACCTCGTTCGTCGGGCACCTCGCCTTCGGCCTGCTGACCGGCATCCTCTACGGCTTGTTCCACTCCGGCGGAGGCAGCGGCCTGGCCGTCTAGCCCGCCTTGGTGATCCTCGACCGAAGGAGCTGGGATGACAACGACGACGACAGCACGAGGGGCCGCCGCGGGCGCGGTCGGTGTCCTGGCCATGGACGTGGTGACCTGGCTGATGTACCGGCGCGAGGATCCGGCCGACCTGGCGCGCGAGCAGCGGGCCCGGGCCTTCGGTCAGGACACCGCGCATGCGCTGGTCCGCCGGGTGGCGGAGGCGGTCGGCAGTGACGCCGGGGCTGAGCAGCCCAACGGTGCCGGTATCGCGGTGCACTACGCGTTGGGCATGGGACCAGGCGCCGTCTACGCCGAGCAGCGCCAGAAGCACCCATGGCTGCGCGCTGGGCGCGGTGCCCTGTACGGCTCCGGCCTCTTTGTTGTCAACGACGAGATCGCCGCTCCGTTGCTGGGGATCGCCGGTCCGCCGGGTGCGTATCCCTGGCAGGCGCACGTGCGTGGCCTGGTCGGTCACGTGGTGCTGGGCATGGTGACCGAGGCGACGCTGAACGCGATCGAGGAGTGACCCGTGGGCGCGTTGCGACTCAGACCGTTGCCGGCATGAAGCCGCGCCTGGCGGGCCACGTGGCGGTCATCACCGGTGCGTCTTCAGGCATCGGGCGGCTCACGGCCCAGCTGTTCGCCGCCCGGGGCGCACAGGTAGTGCTGGCTGGCCGCGGTGGGCCCGCGCTGCAGACGGCGGCCGAGGAGGTGGCGGCAGCCGGTGGGACGGCGCTGGTTGTCCCGACCGACGTGGCGGACGCCACTGCGGTTCAGGCGCTGGCCGACACGGCCGTCGAAAGGTTCGGGCGCATCGACACCTGGGTCAACAACGCCTCGGTGACCTCCTACGGCACCGTGGCGGACACGCCAGTTGCTGACATTGCCGGGTGATCGAGGTCAACCTGCTGGGCCAGGTGCACGGCATCAAGGCCGCACTTCCCGTCATGCGGGCACAGCGCAGCGGAACGATCGTCGCGGTCAGTTCGGGCCTGGGGGTGCGCAGTGTTCCGCTGCAGGCGCCCTACTGCGCCGCCAAGCGCGCCGTCGTGGGGTTGATGGAGGGCGCGCGGATGGAGGAGCGGCGTGCCGGGTCGGGGGTGCAGTTCACCACGATCCTGCCCTCGTCGATCAACACGCCGCTGTTCGACCACGCTCCATCGTTCATGGGCCGCAGGCCAGCGCCGATTCCGCCGGTGTACGAGCCCGCGGCCGTGGCCCAGGCGATCCTGTTCGCCGCCACGCGTCGGCGTCGCGACATCTACGTCAGCGCCGCCGCCCGCCAGCTGGACCTGCTCGAGCGGCTCAGCCCCGCCCTGACCGACCGGCTGCTGGGCCTCGGTGGTCAGGCCTTCCGTCGTCAGCAGCGCGACGAGGCCGACGCCGGGCAGAACAACCTGTACGAGCCGAGTGACACCACCGGATCGGTGCGGGGCCGGTTCGGCCGGTTCGCCTTCCGGCGCAGCGCCTACACCCGCACGTTCGGCTACCACCCCGTCCTGGGCCGGACCGCGGGAGCGACCCTGGCGGTTATGGCCAGTCGCCGGCTCCTCCGGGTCGGAAGCGGGAAGCAGGTCCCAACGGCCCTCTTCCGGGCACGGAGAGGAGCGAAGGGTCCATGACCGGGAGGCCCACCACGACCGAAGCGGAGATCGCCCGGATTGACGTCGATGGCCGAGCCGTCGAGTACCTGGACACCGGACCGCCGGTCGGGCCGGCGCTCGTGCTGCTCCATGGCGACGGGGAGACCGCCCGGGACTGGCGCTGGGTGGCCCCGGCTTTGGCCGACGCCGGCCACCGAGTTATCGCGCCCAGCCTGCCCGGACACGGTGGCAGTGTGCCGCCGGCCTCCTACGCGATGGAGGACCTGGCGGTTTGGCTGGCCCGTTTCCTCGACGCCGTGGGCATCGCCGCAGCGACGGTCGGGGGCAACTCCATCGGTGGCCTGATCGCGATCCACCTGGCCCTGGGTCAACCCAGCCGGGTCCAACGCCTGCTCCTGGTCGACTCGGCCGGCCTCGGTCAGACCGTCAATCCGCTATTGGCCGCCGAGACCCTGCCCGGCGCCGGTGAGGCGGCCATCGGGATGACCCTGTTCCCCGGCGGGCCCCAGCTACGCGCGTTCACGCGGGCGGGGAACCTCTTCGCTCAGCCGTGGCGGGTACCGGCTGGATGGTGGTCCGACCAGTTCCGCTGGGGCGGGAATCCTGTCCTGCTGGACGCCTCGGTGGCGTGCAAGCGCGCCATCATGAACGGCACCGGACAGCACCATGTGGTGCTTGACCGACTGGGCGAGCTCAATGTGCCAACGCTCGTGCTGTGGGGGCTGCTGGACACGATCGTTCCGGTGGTACACGGCAGGTCAGCAGCGCGGCGGCTAAGCGACGGGCGCCTGGAGGTGCTGCCCGGCTGCGGCCATGTTCCGCACGTCGAGTCACCGAAGGCCTTTCTGGCGCCGGTGCTGCGCTTCCTCGAGCAGACAAAGGCGGCGGCCCGATGAGCGTCCCGCGACCGCACTGAGGCTGGGGCCAACGTCAACGATGGCCACCGTGACGATCGACCCCGTGGCGGCCGCCATCGCGGCAGTCGTGGCCGCGCAGCTCATGGAAGTCCCCGCCTACCTCCAGCGAGCGCTCGGCCTACCAGTTCATCAGGACATCTTCGAGGAGGGCGGATGCATCTTGCGAGCACCTGCTCGATGGCGCCGTCTCGCCGGTTGGGCCGGGCACGCGGCACTCGCCATCGGGATCGTCCTTCTCTTCGCGACCTTCTTCGCCGCGGTATCCCGCAACGACCATGTGGCGTGGTGGGGCATTCTCCTCGGCGGAATCCACGGACTGGTCGGCGGCCTCGTGGTCGGCGCCTTCGTCGACCTGCACCCCGGAATGCCGCACGACGTGCCTGCCCCCGGCGTCTTCTACCGGCACTACGGGCGCCGGGACGTCACCACCTTCATCACCGGCCATCGAGGTTGTCCCGAGCTTCGTAGAACTTCGGTGGCGGCCCGTTGTGCGTCAGGCTGCGACGACCTCCTCATCTTGCACGGCGGTGGCGACAGTTCCGGCG
>NZ_NVPT01000291.1 GCF_002802985.1 Geodermatophilus chilensis
GAGGGCGGCCAGCCGCAGAGCATCGAAGATGCCCAGCCGGATCCACTCGTCCCGGCGGCGGCGCAGGGTGGTGGCCGAGCAGGCGGCGTCGGCGATCCGCTCGTATCCGGCGCCGAAGACCAGCGCCTCGACGAGCTTGTCCAAGACCACCGCATCGTCGATGCGGGGTCGGTGACAGCCCAGCGGATGCTCATCGACGTGCGGCGGCAGCAGCGCGAGGAACTGCTCGCGCAGCGGGTCAAGGATGCAGGATGGGACGGCAGGCACGAGCGGTCCACAGCTCACGGAGCGTTAGCACCTTCGCGAGCGTGGCCCTCGTGCCTGCCCTCCACGCTCAACCACGCCGAACGCCGCAGCTCTGCCTACTGGCGGGGGCTCTTAATCACCGACGTCTACTCCCGCCGGATCCTCGGCTGGCGGGTCAGCACGGCGAAGACGACCCCGCTGGTAACCAGCGCGCTCGAGCAGGCGCTGTTCACCCGCCGCCGCGGCAACGCCGCCTTCACCGCCACCGGCCTGATTCACCACTCCGACGCCGGGTCGCAATACACATCGGTGGCGTTCACCGAGGCGCTGACCGAGGCCGGCATCGCCGGCTCGATCGGCTCGGTCGGCGACGCCCTGGACAACGCGCTGATGGAGTCGACCATCGGCCTGTACAAGACCGAGCTCATCGACCGGCAGCGTTCCTGGACCGGGCGCAACGAGGTCGAGCGGGAGACCGCGGCCTGGGTCCACTGGTTCAACACCGAACGCCTGCACTCGGCGATCGGCTACCGCCCACCGGTGGAGTTCGAGAACAACTACCGTGACACCACCGCCACCCCGGTCCTCGAGGTGGCCTGAACCCGGCCTCCGTCAAATCCAGGACGGTTCACAGGATCGAGAGGAGTCGCACCCGATGACGCTGTTCGCGCCGTTCACGCTGCGCGGTGTGCCGCTCAGGAACCGCGTTGTGGTCTCGCCGATGAGCCAGTACCGCGCGCAGGACGGTGTCGCGAACGACTGGCATCTGGTCCACCTCGGTCGGTTCGCCCTCGGCGGTGCTGGCCTGGTGTTCACCGAGGCGACCGCGGTCCAGGAGCGCGGCCGGCGTACGCACGGCGACCTCGGGCTCTGGTCGGACGCCCACGTTGACGGTCTCGCGGCGGTCACCCGCTTCCTCCAGCGGGAGGGGGCGGTGGCGGGAATCCAGCTCGCGCACGCGGGGCGCAAGGCGAGCGAGCGCCGACCGTGGCACGGGGAGACACCGGTCGATGAGGAGGACATCGCGCAGCGCGGTGAGCAGCCGTGGCCCGCTGTGGGCCCGAGCGGGGTCCCGTACGCCGAGGGCTGGCCCGCGCCGGCCGAGATGAGCGCGGAGGACATCAGGGAAGTCATCGGGGCGTTCCGCGCCGCCGCTGAGCGGGCCCGCGAAGCGGGTTTCCGGGTGATCGAGGTCTACGCCGCGCACGGCTTTCTTCTCCATCAGTTCTACTCCCCGCTTGCGAACCGACGCCGGGACGGCTACGGGGGAAGCCTCGAAGGACGAGGCCGGCTGGCGGCCGAGGTCGCCGCGGCGATCCGCGAGGTCTGGCCCGACGAGTATCCGTTGGTCTTTCGTCTGTCGGTGACCGACTGGCATCCGGACGGCTGGCAGGTCGATGACACGATCCACCTGGCGCGGCGCCTGAAGGACCTGGGCGTCGACGCGATCGCCTGCTCGAGCGGCGGCATCGCCGGACGCGAACGCCCCCAGGGCATGACCCTCGAACAGGGGTATCAACTGCCCCTCGCCGCGCAGGTGAAAAAGGGCGCCGGCATCGCGACGATCGGTGTCGGCCTGCTGTGGGATCCCAAGCTGGTCAACCGCGCCCTCGAGCAGGGCGACGTCGACCTCGTCGCGCTCGCCCGGGAGCTGCTGGACAACCCCAACTGGACTCTGCACGCGGCCCGTGAGCTAGGCGCTGACCAGGACCACCGGATGTGGCATCCGGAGTTCGGCTGGTGGCTCGAAAAGCGGGCGCGCGCCATGCGCAGGCTGGGGCTTCGCAGCAGAGGACGCAACGGCGGCAAAAACTGACCCCCTCCTGAGTCTCTGATCCGCAGCCGCTGTTTGATCACCCCCCCAAGCAGGCACGCCGAAACCTTAGGGCGGTGGAGCCTGCCGCTCACGTGGCTAGTTAGCTCCCTTCGACGACGACGAACGTCGCCGAGGGTTTGCTTATCCTCACCCTCGCGGGGTTCCATTCAGTTGACAACCCGTCTGCGCCTCTGATCTCTTGGCTCTATGGCTACCAAGACTCAGGTTGTTCTGGTCGATGACCTCACCGGTGACCCGGCCGACACGACCGTGAAGTTCGCCCTGGACAAGACCGAGTACGAGATTGACCTCTCGATTGAGAACGCAGCGGAAATGCGCAAAGGACTTTCTCGGTACGTTGACGCTGCGCGGAAGGTGACCGGCGGCGGACGCCGGAGCGCGCCAGCGGCGAAGCCGGCATACGCCGGATACGACCCGGCCGCGGTGCGCGCGTGGGCGGCCGGGCAGGGCATCGAGGTCAACGCCCGCGGGCGCATCAAGGCAGACGTCGTGGAAATGTTCCGGGCCGCCGGCAACTGAGCGCACCGCCTCCGACCGGCGCATGCCCGACGGGCAGGCCGGGGCCGGCGACGGGCCTAGGAGATCGTTTCGCTATGACTTCGGCGCGCCTCCGCGTGCTGTTCGGAGGTCACCGGTCGACCCCTTCCGGGACCATTATCATCGGCGTAGCCTCGCGCACCCGCACGACCTCGTTCGGTCAGGGAGGACCAGCGATGGGTGAGGCGCGAGCTGGTCTGGAGCAGAACGTTCAGCATTGGAACGCCCACGACTCGGCGGCCTGGGTGGGCGACTTCAGCCCCGCTGCGCAGATCGTCGGCCCTGGGGCCAGCGGCTCAGGTACCGAAATGGTCAGGACGTTCTACTCCATCTGGCAGGACGCGTTCCCGGACAACGAGGTTCGCGTGACCGACATCTTCGAGGACGGTGCCACGGCGATCCTGCAAGCCGAGTTTCGGGGCACCTAAAGATCATTAAGGGCGGTTGTTATAGGAACGATCCGAACTCCAAGCCGGTGCTGGCCAGGAAGCCGACCAGCAGTCCGGGGCGGTACTGCATCCGT
>NZ_NVPT01000292.1 GCF_002802985.1 Geodermatophilus chilensis
GCTGGGCGGGCGTTTCGCCGTCCCCAGGTCGGGAACTGCCCCGGTATGCGGGTGAAGGACTCGGTCGTCGTGGTCACGGGTGCGTCCAGTGGCATCGGTCGCGCCACCGCGCTGGCCTGCGCCTCGGCCGGGGCCGCCGTGGTGCTGGCGGCTCGGCGTGCCGACGCGCTGGCGGAGGTGGCGAAGGAGTGCGAGGCCGCCGGCGGTCAGGCACTCGCCGTGCCGACCGACGTCACCGACGCCGACGCGGTGCAGGCGCTCGCCCGGCGGGCGGTGGAGCGGTTCGGGCGGATCGACGTCTGGGTCAACTGCGCCGCGGTGACCGCGTTCGCGCCGTTCCTGGAGATCCCGTTGGAGCAGTTCCGCCGGATCCTCGACGTGGACGTGATGGGGTACGTGCACGGCGCCCGCGCCGCTCTGCCGTACCTGCGGGACCAGGGCAAGGGCGTGCTGATCAACGTCTCCTCGGTGGTCGCCGTCGTGCCCCAGCCCTACACCCACGCCTACTCGATGGCGAAGGCCGCGGTCCGGGTGCTCAGCGCCAGCCTGCGGCAGGAGCTGCGGCTGGACGGCGCGAAGGGCGTCAAGGTCTGCACGGTGATGCCGCCGACGGTCGACACGCCGTTCTTCGACCACACCGCCAACTACACCGGCCGCAAGGCCAAAGCGATGCCGCCGGTGTACTCGGCCGAACGGGTGGCGCGCACCATCGTCGACCTCATCCGGGTGCCCCGCCGCGAGGTGCTGGTCGGGCCGATGGCCCGCAACCTGCTGATGCAGTCCAAGTTCGCGCCGGGGCTCGCCGAGCGGATGATGGCGCTGCAGGTGGACAAGATGCACCTGTACCGCACCAAGCCCGCGCCGGCCACCTCCGGCAACCTGTTCGCGCCCGCGCCGGGAACCGGCTCGGTGTCCGGGGGATGGCACGGCCGGCGCCGGACCGCGCTGCGCCGCGCCGCGTCGACCGCCGCCCTGCTCACCGGCGGCCTGGTGGCGGCCCGCCGATGGGGCCGCTGACCCGCTGGGACACCCACGAGTTCACGGCGGCCGCCGGAACCCGTGTCCACGCCGCGCTGCTCGGCCCGGCCGACGCCCCGACCGTGGTGTGCGTGCACGGGCTGGGTTGCTCGCACCGCTACTTCCTGCCGCTGGCCCGCGCGCTGCGCCGCGACGCCCGGGTGGTCGCGCCGGACCTGCCCGGGTTCGGCCGGACCCGCGGGCCGGTCCGCGCGCTGGACGTGCGCGGGCAGTCCCGAGCGCTGGCCGACTGGCTGCGGGCCACCGCCCGCGGCGGCGCCGTGCTCGTCGCGAACTCGACGGGGTGCCAGGTGGCCGTGGACATGGCCGTGCACTCCCCGGAACTCCTCGGCCCCCTGGTGCTGGTCGGCCCGACCGTCGACCGCCGCGCCCGCACGCTGCCGCAGCAGGTCGCGCGGCTGGTCGCCAACTCGCCGTGGGAGCGCCCCACCCTGGGTCTCGCCCTCGTGCCGGCCTGGATCGCCTGCGGCGCGCGGCGGTATGTCGAGACGTTCGGCTACGTGCTCACCGACCCGATCGAGCGCAAGCTGCCGCACGTGCCGGTGCCCACCGTCGTCGTGCGCGGCGGCCGCGATCCGGTCGTGCCCCGGGCGTGGGCCGAGGAGGTGACCCGGCACCTGCCCCGCGGCCGGCTCGAAGAGGTTCCCGGCGTCGGGCACACCGTCAACTGGTCCGCACCCGAACGGCTCGCGCAGATCGTGCGGCCGCTGCTGGCCGGGGAGCCGGCATGAGCGCCCGGCTGCGCGCGGCCCGCTACCTGGTCGACTTCGACTCCGGGGTCAACGCCGCCCGCGCCGTGGGCCGGTACCTACGCGGCAAGGACCACCGCGGCATGTCCGTGGGCCCCGGCTCCCGGGCACTGGCCGCCCTGGCGTCCTCCCTGCCCACCGGCGTGCGCCGCGGCGGCTTCTCGGCGATGGGCGCGCTGCAGGGCATCCCGCTGGACCAGGCCCGGCGGATCAGCGCCGACGACATCGCCGACTGGGTCACCGCCCAGTACCCCGGCGGGCCCTACCCCGTCGTCATGATCGGCTCGCCCAGCGGCGCCGCCGTCCACCTGGCCGCGGCGCTGCGTGCGCCGTACCTGCCGCAGACGACGCTGGTCGCGGTCCGCGAGCTCGGCACCCATCCGGACGATCCGCGCGCCGCGATGCAGGCGCTCGCCCCGACCACCCGGCTGATCGCGGCACGCAACCCGGAGGTCGCCGTCCACCACATGCACGATCCCGCCCAGGACCGGCCGATGCTCGAGGGGATGGCCTACCTGCGGCTCAAACGCCGCATCCTGGGTCGGACCTGGGAGCGGTTCCTGGAGGAGCGCCTCGCCCCCGGCGGCACCATCCTCCTGGTCGAGTGCGCCCGCACCTGGCGCACCCGCCAGGTCGGCGAGCGGGCGTACTTCCAGTTCGGCTGCCTGGGCGGGGTGTCGGAGGAGGAGTACCACGACAGTGGCGCCCGCATCGCCGACTACCTCGCCCGGGAGCGCTCACCCCGGCGCCGGTGGGATCCCCCCGAACCCGACGGCCGGCGGCCGGAGGCCGAGTGGGGCTTCGACCCGGCCCTGCGCCCGGACCTCGAGCGGGTCGCCGCCCGGTGCGGCTACCGGCTGCGCCGCCTGGTGGTCGAGGAACCCCAGGACCTCAGCGACTTCGTCGCCGAGCTGCACCGCTGGTGGTACCGCCGCCGCGGCCTGCCGACGCAGCGACTGCTCGCGCAGTCCTACGTCCAGTGGGACCCGTTGTGGGCCCAGCGACTCGGCGCGGTGCCGTTCTGGCTCCGGTTCAACATGCAGCCCTCCTTCGAAGACCTGACCCGCTACCTGAACCACGCCGACGCCTACGACGAGATCTACGTGAACCTGTTCTCCCAGGGACTGTGGTCACCCGGCGTCGTCCCGGTGCACCACTGGCGCGAACTCGCCGCCTCGGCCGCCCGCGTCCGCGGCGAGGTCATCGGCGTCGACGAGGACGCCTACCCCCTCGACACCGGCAGCACCATGCGCTACCAGCCCGCCTTCGCCGCACTACCCGCACGGCACCCGCTGCCCGCGCCGCTGGACGTGACCGAGATCAACCGCTTCCTCCAGAGCACC
>NZ_NVPT01000293.1 GCF_002802985.1 Geodermatophilus chilensis
AACAACCACGAGCACGGGCTGCAGTGCATCGCGATCGACCTGGACTTCGAGGACAACCACTGGGTATACCTGTACTACGAACCGCCTCTGGACACGCCGGACGGGCATGCTTTTTTTACAGGCGAACACGGCGACCGAGCTCCAGTTCCGGGCTATAGGCTCCGAGATTGGGGGCCCGGCCGCGGGCGGAGCCGCCCCGGCGGCGGGCGGGGCGGCCCCTGCAGACGGTCGCGCGGCCGGAGCCGAGGTCGAGGGCGCGGAGGACGACGACGGCGCGGAGGACGGCGCGGCCGCCGCCGGGACCGATGCCGCGGCTCCGGCGTCGTCCACCGAACCGTGCACGACGACGACCAGCGGCCGGCCGCCGATCGCGCCGAGCACCGCCGGCGCCTGCTCGGTCGGCACCGAGACGACGACCTGCACGGTGGTCGTCGCCGTCGACAGCACCCCCTCGGTTCGGCCGGAGATGGCCTGCACCGGAGCCGCCGCCACCACGAGGGCGACGCTCCCATCCCCGGCCGCGGTGGCGCCGGCCGCGGGGTCCGCCACGGCGTAGACGTCGACGACCTGACCGCGCTCCAGCCCCGGGGGCACGTAGCCGGCCTGCACCGGGAGCGCCAGCTGCACCAGCTCGGCCGGCTCCTCCAGTGCCGTCCGGGGCAGCAGCTCGCCGCTGCGCACGGCGCGGGCGAGAGTCCGGCCCTCCGGCCGGGTGCTCGTCGCGAGGTAAGCACCGGCGACGTCGTCGAGCCGGACGTCGACGGCCACCAGGTCCCCGGCGATGAGCACGGTGCCCGCGGCGAGGTCCCCGGCCGCCGACCACACCGGCACCGTGGCGTCGGCGGCCGCGACCACGCGCGCGCCGAGCAGGACCGAGCCGAGCACCAGCAGGACGCCCAGCACCAGCCGGAGGTCCAGCCAGCGCGGCGGCCGGACCCGTCGCGGTGCCGACCCCGGCACGGAGGCGGCGGTGCCCGGGGTGGTGGCCCCCGGGGCGGTGGACGCGGTGCGCGTGGCGCTCACAGCCGACGGTTCCTCCATCTGCGCGGATGCCGTGGACGGCCCGGGTGGGCCACGGTCGGACGCAGATGATGGGGCAGGGACGCCGGTGCGTGCAGGCGCTGTCCACACGTTCGGGGTTGTGGACAGCCCGCATGCCACCCGGACGGGGCTGCCAGACTGACCGGGACCGGACGGAGACCTGATGCCCACACCGCGGTTCCTGACCCTCGACGACGTCGCCGAGATCCTCAACGTCTCGTGGTCGCAGGCCTACGCGCTGGTGCGCCGCAAGGAACTGATCGCCATCCAGATCGGTGGCCGCGGCCAGTGGCGGGTCGAGAACGAGGAGCTCGAGCGCTTCATCGCGCAGAAGTACGCCGAGGCGCGGGCCGGCACCGTGCCCGCGGAGACCGCCGTGGAGGAGCCGGACGACGCGCCGACCGGCCCCGGGGGACGCCGGGGCTGACCCCGCACGGCGCCCGGAGCCGGCCGGTCAGTCCAGCCCGGGCGTCAGCGTCCGCACGACCGCCACCGCCGGCAGGGCGATCGCCCGGACCCCGCGCACGGCCGCCGCCCGGCGCGGCTGGTCGGCCGCGTGCTCGGCCAGCTCGACGTGGTCGGCACCGACGCCGTCCACCGTGCCGACGTAGGACGAGCCGTCGTCCAGGACGACCTGCACGACGCTGCGGTCGCGGGCCAGCCCGCGGAGCGCCCGCCGCAGGTCCAGCCGCGCACGCACCGGACCGGGGTCCTCGGCGGGAGCCGTCGCCCGCCCCAGGCCGGCGACCGTCCGCACCGTCGACGTCGCCACGAGCACCTCCCGCCGACTCCCGTCGGTCAGCAGCAGCCAGTCGGCCCCCACCTCGACGAGGACCCCGGTCACGTCGCCGGCGCCGGAACACCGCAGGGTCAGCGGCCGGTCGAGAGCGCCGGCCAGCCGGTCCACCAGCCGGACGGCGCCCACCTCCACGCGCCGGCGTGAGGCGTCCTCGGCCCGCTCGGCCGCCGCCTCCGCCTCGTCGAACTCCGCCTGCAGGTCGGCGAAGAGCCGTTGCCACCGCATCCGCCACCTCCTCGGTTTCCACATTAGTGGGTGCTGATCCTTGCGTTTGCTTGCGTTTGGTTGGTTTAGTCACGCAGCAACGTCGACCAGTCGAGGAGGAGACATGTCGATCCGGCGCCTGCTCGGGACGGCAGCGGCAATGGCCGCTGCTGCCGCCGGCCTTCGCGCGGTCACCCCGGACCTCGGAGCGGTCGCCGACGCCGGGCTCGACCTGCAGCACGCCGTCGACACGGCCGGGGCCGAGACCGTCCTGCTCGCCGGCGTGGCAGCACTCGCCTGGGTCGTCTGGCTGTGGGGCGCGCTCGGCCTGACCCTCACCGCGCTCTCCGCGCTGCCCGGGGTCGCCGGCGCCCTGGCGCGGGCGCTCACCCGGTGCCTCCTCCCCGCCGGCGCCCGGCGGGCAGCGGCGCTCGCGCTCGGCGTCGGTCTGGTCACCAGCGGCCCGCTGCTGGCCGCCTGCAGCCCGACCGCGGGCGCACTCCCCCAGACGCTCGCCGTCGCCTCCGCCCAGGCGCCGGCCGCACCGCCCGGTCCCGTCGCGGACTGGCCGGGCACCCCGACTCCCACGCCTGCCGCCGCCGCCCCCGCGCCGGTGCCCGACTGGCCGGCCCCGGTCGAGGGCGGGCACGTCGTCCTGCGTGGCGAGTGCCTGTGGGACATCGCCGCCGCCGACCTCGCCCGGCGGACCGGCAGCACCCCGACGGACGGGGAGGTGGCCACCGCCGTCGACGCCTGGTGGCACGCCAACGCCGCCGTGATCGGACCCGACCCCGACCTCCTGCTCCCGGGCCAGGCCGCCGCTTATACACATCCGACGCTGCCGACGACGCCTTACGTGTACGCCTTGCTGAGACGCATCATCATCCAGTCCACTAAACCGCTCTTCCGCTTCCGCTCACCTCAGCTGCATCACCATCCGTTGCACACCGAGGACTAATGTTACATATAT
>NZ_NVPT01000294.1 GCF_002802985.1 Geodermatophilus chilensis
CCCGGGCCACGGCGACCAGCCGCACCTCGGTGGACGCGGGGTCGTCCAGCGGCAGCCGGCCGAGCGCCGACTCGAGGGGCGGCACCGCGTCGAGGACGGCGTCGACCGGCCCGCGCGGCGCGGTGCCGGAGCGGACCGCGGCGGTCCGGACGGCGCCGAGCACGCGCAGCCGGGTGGGCAGCGCCTGGTCCAGCCACCAGCGCAGCGCCCCTGGCAGGCCGACCAGCGCGGTGCCCGACTCCAGCGGGCCGGCGTCGACGACCACCGTGTCGGCCTCGTCGTCGGCGGCGGCGCGGGCCAGGCGCGCGAGCAGGGCCAGCTCGGCGGCCCCCGGCAGGGGCACCACCGAGGTCGGCGGGGGCGGCGTCAGGCCCGGGACGGCGCCCAGCGCCGCACCCGCCGACGTCCACAGCGACTCGGTCGCCGCCAGCGGCGAGACCGTCGCGACGGCCAGCCCGGGGACGTCGTCCAGCCCGGCCGGCCGGGAGCCGGGACGGGTGAGCAGCAGTGTGCGGGTGCCGTCGGTGGCGGCGCGCACGGCGGTGGCCGCCGCGAGAGTCGAGGTACCGGCCCCACCCGGGCCGGTGAGGAGGAGCGTGCGCACCGGCCGCCTAGCCCTCCACGCGCTTCTTCAGCTCCTTGAGGGCCGTGTCGAGGATGACCTTCT
This sequence comes from Geodermatophilus chilensis, assembly GCF_002802985.1. Classification (GTDB taxonomy): domain Bacteria; phylum Actinomycetota; class Actinomycetes; order Mycobacteriales; family Geodermatophilaceae; genus Geodermatophilus; species Geodermatophilus chilensis. Next base: position 668 of record NZ_NVPT01000294.1, read on the forward strand.
CGGCCTTGCGCTTGATCATCCCGAGCATCGGGATGGAGAGGTCGATCGCGATCGCATAGGTGACCTCGGTGGTCCCCGGCGCGGTCTCGGTGAGGGTGTAGGAGCCCTCCTGCCGCTTCTGCATCTGGCCCTGCACCAGGTGCCAGGACACCCGCCGGTCGTCGTCCCAGGTGTACTCGAGGACGTAGTCGTCCTTCACCGCGCCGGCGTCGAGGACGAAGTGCACCCGGCGCGCCCGGCCCTCCGGCCCGGTCTCCAGGACGTCGACCTGCTTGGCCGCCGCGACCCACTCCGGGTAGGACGGGAAGTCGGCGATGACCGCCATGACGTCGCCCGGCGGCGCCGCGACCGTGATCGACTGGGTGGACTGGTCGGCCATGCCGAGCAGGCTAGCCGCTCGGCCCCACCCCGGCGGGCCACGGCGGCGACTGTCCCTACTCACGGGTAGGCAGCAACGGCTAGATTCCCCTGAGACGGCCCCGCGACCGGGGACCGGGCGACGGCGCCCGGACCGGCCGGGCAGGAGAGGACGAGGCGTGCGCGAGTTCAGCGTCCCCGCGACCACCGAGGTCGGCTCGGACGAGGCCCTGACCGACATGCTGGTCGAGAACGTCACCCGGCACGGCGACGAGACCGGCCTGCGGCGCCGGGTCGACGGCCGGTGGGTCGACGTGACCTGGCGGCAGTTCGGCGAGGAGGTCCGCGGCGTCGCCAAGGGCCTGATCGCCGGCGGCGTCGCCGCCGGGGACCGCGTCGCCCTGCAGGCCAGGACCCGCTACGAGTGGACGGTCCTCGACTACGCCGTCTGGACCGCCGGGGGCGTCGTCGTCCCGGTCTATGAGACCTCCAGCGCCGACCAGGTCGCCTGGATCCTGTCCGACTCCGGCGCCACGGCCGCCGTCGTGGAGCGCGACGAGCACGCGGCGGCCGTCGAGTCGGTCCGCTCCCAGGCGCCCGACCTCAAGGCCGTGTACGTCATCGACGACGACGCGATCGGCACGCTCACCGTCGCCGGCCAGGACGTGCCCGACAGCGAGCTGGACGCCCGCCGGGCGACGCTGACCGCCGACAGCCCGGCCACGCTGATCTACACCAGCGGCACCACCGGCCGGCCCAAGGGCTGCGAGCTCACGCACCGCAACTTCCTGTTCGAGGTCGGCAACGGGATGAGCCTGCTCGGCCGGTTCATGAACATGCAGGGTTCGCTGCTGCTGTTCATCCCGCTGGCCCACGTGCTGGCCCGCGTCCTGCAGGTCGGCGCGGTCAAGACCCGCACGGTCATCGGTCACACGCCGGACGTGAAGAACCTGGTCGAGGACCTCGGCGAGTTCAAGCCGACCTTCGTGCTCGCCGTCCCCCGCGTGTTCGAGAAGGTCTACAACTCCGCCAAGGCCAAGGCGGAGGGCGACGGCAAGGGCAAGATCTTCGACCGGGCCGCGCAGGTGGCCATCGACTGGTCCCGGGCGCAGGACACCGGCGGCCCGGGCCTCGCGCTGCGCGCCCAGCACGCCCTGTTCGACCGGCTGGTCTACGGCAAGCTGCGCGCCGCGCTCGGCGGCCGCTGCCTGGGCGCCATCTCCGGCGGCGCCCCGCTGGGCGAGCGACTCGGCCACTTCTTCCGCGGCATCGGCGTCACCGTCTTCGAGGGCTACGGCCTGACCGAGACCACCGCCGCCGCGTCGGTCAACCACGACGACGCGCTGCGCATCGGCACCGTCGGCCGGCCGCTGCCCGGTGTCGCGTTCGCCATCGCCGACGACGGCGAGATCCTCATCCGCGGCGGCATCGTGATGCGCGGCTACTGGCGGAACGAGAAGGCCACCGAGGAGGCCATCGACGCCGACGGCTGGTTCCACACCGGCGACCTCGGCGAGATCGACGCCGACGGCTTCGTGAAGATCACCGGGCGCAAGAAGGAGATCCTGGTGACCGCGGGCGGCAAGAACGTCGCCCCGGCCGTCCTCGAGGACCGGCTGCGCGCCCACCGCCTGGTCAGCCAGTGCCTCGTCGTCGGCGACCAGCGGCCCTTCATCGCCGCGCTGGTGACCCTCGACGAGGAGGCGCTGCCGCAGTGGCTGGCGGCCAAGGGCAAGGACCCCGGCCTCACCGCCGCCCAGCTCACCGAGGACCCCGACGTGCTCGCCGAGATCGACGCGGCGGTCGAGGACGCCAACAGGGCGGTGTCCCAGGCCGAGGCGATCAAGAGGTACCGCGTGCTCGGCACCGACTTCACCGAGGACAACGGGATGCTGGACGACCCGCAGCGCGCCCGGCGGATGGGGGCGGCCGGCCGGGCGTGGGTCGAGCAGCGCTGGTCCTGGACGTCGATCGCCGACACCTTCGCCG
>NZ_NVPT01000295.1 GCF_002802985.1 Geodermatophilus chilensis
GTGGGCGGGGCCCGGGAGCACGGCGCGGTGGACGGCCTGGCAGCGGGACCCACACTCCTCGCCGCCGTCCTGCTCGCGGTGGCCTCGGCGGTGCAGCAGCGCTCGGCTGCCGACGTCCTCGAGGCGCAGGCGCGCGGCGGTCGGATGCTGCTCGCCCTGGCCCGCAGCCCGCGGTGGTGGGCGGGACGCTCAGCGACACCGCCGGGTTCGCCGCGCAGGCAGCGGCGCTGGGCGGTGATCAGGAGGGCGATGAGAGCCACGACGAGGCCGAGCCAGCCGAACGCGACCGCGGCTACCGGGCGGCTCAGTCCGGGACGGCGCGGCGTCCCAGGAGGGCGGAGGCGAACGGCGGCAGCGGCGACACCACGGTCGCCAGCCCCCGGACGTCGCGGGCGTCGAGCGAGGTGGCCCTCGACGTCCCGGTGGTCATCCGCCCCATCCCGTGGACCAGGACTCCGGCCGCGCCCGGTCGGTTGCGTGCCCGGCGGCATGCTGAGGGTCCGCACGCGCCGCAGCTCCTCCCTGCGGACCCGACCGGGCTCCTGCGCGGACCGCCCACCCCGGCGCGAGCGAGGACATTCACGTCCGTGGCGGTACTGCCCGGTGCCGCCAGGGAGGAGGACCGGCATGTACGCCAGGACGATCACGGTTCGCGGTGACCCCCGTGCGGTCGACGACGGGATCGCCTGCGCCCGGAGCGACGTCTGGCCCGGCGTGGAGCGGATGGACGGCTGCGTCGGGATGTCGGTGCTGGCCGACCGGGGAGCCGGGCGGTGCATCGTCACCACCGCGTGGGCCACCGAGGACGCGATGCGGGCCGGCGCGGACGACGTCCGGGACCTGCGGAGGCAGCTGGACGAGGTGCTGCGGGCCGAGGAGGTCGAGATCGCCGAGTGGGAGATCGCCGTCCTGCACCGGTCCCGGCCGGCGGGGGACGCCGCGTGCGTCCGGGCCACCTGGGTCGACGTCCCGGCCGGTCAGACCGACCGGACGATCGACGCCTTCCGGATGAGCCTGCTCCCGAGGCTCGACGACCTCCCCGGCTTCTGCAGTGCCAGCCTCCTGGTCGACCGGCCGAGCCACCGGGCCGTGGCGGCCGTGACCTACGAGGACCGCGCCGCCATGGACCGGGCACGGGAGCAGGGCGCCGCGCTCCGCGAGGAGTTCAGCCGGGCGATGGGCTCCACGATCACCGAGGTCGCCGAGTTCGACCTGGCCCTGGCCCACCTGCGCGTCCCCGAGATGGCGTGAGGGACCCCGGTCAGCTCGCCGCTCGGGGGGTGGGGACGGACTCCAGTGCCGTGTGCAGCCGGCGCATGCCCGAGAGCATCCGGGTCTTCACCGTGCCCAGGGGTGTGCCGGTGTGCTGGGCGATCTCGCGTTGGGTGAGCCCGCCCCAGTAGGCCAGCATGATCGCGTCGCGCTGCACGGGCGGCAGGGCGCTGACCGCCGAGCGGACGTGGCCCGCGGTCGACCGGTCGGCGGCCAGGTCGGCCACGTCGGGGACGGTGGAGGGCTGGACGAGGGCGAGCTTCTCGGCCGCCGCGGCGAGGCGCTGCTGGCCGGTCTCGCGACGGACGGCGTCCACGGCCTTGTGGTGCACCAGCGACAGCAGCCACGGGCCGAAGGCGCCGCGCGCCGGGTCGTACGCCGACGGCTTGCGCCAGTAGGCGAGCAGGGCCTCCTGGACGACGTCCTCGGCGAGGGCGTCGTCCAGGACGATCCGGCGGGCCAGGGCCAGCGCGCGGCCGGAGTAGCGCTCCAGCACGTCGGTGAGGGGGTCGCCGGGCGCAGCGCTCGGCGCAGGCCCGTCCGGTCCGCCGGTGATCGTCACGACTACAAGATGGTTCACGACCTAGTGGCCCAAACCTGGTACCACCCGTTCGAGTGGGCCGGCGCGCCGCCGCGTCGTCCGTCGTTCGGGACGGCACCGTGCGCCGGTGGCCCGTTCTCCCCGCCCGAACGGGCCACCGGGGTACATCGCCCGGCATCAGCCGCCGGGGCGCCAGCCGAGGGCGGGGCCGAGCCGGGTCGCCGTGTCGGTGAGGATCTGCTCGTAGTCGGCCGGTGCGAAGTCGAACGGCAGCGCGAAGACCATCTCGGTGACCTCGCGGAAGCCGGCGTGCGCGTACAGGGCCTCGGCGATCTCCTCGGAGGTGCCCAGCAGGTCGCGGGCGAAGAGCATCCGGGCCGGGCCCTGCGGCGCCGTCGTCCGCGGGGTGCGGGCCTCGACGTAGGCGGCGTAGCGCGCCCGCTGCTCGGCGGTCGCGCTGTCGGTGGGGATGACCACCAGCCCCTGGGAGACCCGGCCGGTGGGGTTCGCGGCCCGGAACGCCCGCACGTGCGAGGCCTGGACCTCGGGGAAGTCGTCGGAATCCTCGGCCTTGACCACGCTGGAGGTCAGGAAGTGCATGCCGTGCTCGCCGGCCCACGCCGCCGAGCGCAGGCTGCCCCCGCCGTACCACATCCGGCCGGCCAGGCCGGGGGACTGCGGCTGCACCCGGTCGGACCACTCCTCGACCACTCCCTCTCGGCCGACGAAGGTCGACGCCCGCTCGCCGCGGAGGAACCGCAGCAGCCGCTCCACCCGCTGGTAGCTGAAGTCCTCGCGGTCGGCGGTGTCGGGGTAGAGGGCGTCCTTCACGTCGTCCCAGTGCATGGGCGGGCCGACGCTGACGCCCGGGTGGAGCCGCCCACCGGAGAGGACGTCGACGGTGGCGAGGTCCTCGGCCAGGCGCAGCGGGTTCTCCCAGGCCAGCGGCGTGACGGCGGTGCCGAGCCCGATGCGGCGGGTGCGCTGGGTCAGCGCGGCGAGGACGGCGACCGGCGAGGAGATGCCCGGCTGCAGGTGCCGGTGCCGCAGCCACGCGCTGTCGAACCCCAGCTGCTCGCCCAGCTCCACCGTCGCGAGGGTCGCCTCGTGCCCGGGGCCGGGGTCGGCCGGGTCGAAGGTGCCCGCGGCTGTCTCTTCACCACATAGGGCGCCGCCCACGTCTCCTCATG
>NZ_NVPT01000296.1 GCF_002802985.1 Geodermatophilus chilensis
CGGTCGGCATCGCGCTGGTCTTCGAGATGACCGCGCCGGTGTTCATCGCGCTGTGGGTGTGGCTGGTGCGCGGCGAGCGGGTGCGCCGGCGGCTGTGGGCCGCGCTCGGGCTGTCGCTGTCGGGGCTGGTGCTGGTCGCCGAGGTGTGGCGCGGCGGCGGCTCGCTCCACCCGGGTGGCGTGGCCGCGGCCCTCGCGGCGGCGCTGTGCCTGGCCGGCTACTACCTGATGGGGGAGCGGGGCACGACCACGCGCGACCCGGTGACGCTCACCTGCTGGAGCTTCGTCGCCGCCGCGCTGTTCTGGGCGGTCGTCGCGCCGCTCTGGGCGTTCGACCCCGCGGTGCTCGGCGCCTCCGTCCCGGTCTCCCTCGGGTCGCTCGAGCTGCCGCTGTGGGTGCTGGTCGGCTGGATCGCCGTCCTCGGCGCCGTGCTGCCGTTCTGGCTGTCGCTGGCGGCGCTGCGCCACCTGCCCCCGACGACGGCCGGGCTGATCGCCACGCTGGAGCCGGTGCTGGCCTCGATCGTGGCCTGGCTGTGGGTGGAGCAGGTGCTCTCCGGCTGGCAGGTGCTCGGCGGTCTCGTCGTCCTCGTGGGGATCGGGCTGGCGCAGACCGCGCGGGCGGGGCGGCGGCCCGCGCCGCTACCTGAGCCGGCGGCTGCCTGATTCCACCGGTCGTTCACGTCGCCTTCTGGGCCTCGTCCAGCCAGCCGGCCAGCTCGGACACGTAGGCGGCCTGGGCGGTGTAGTCCATGCCGATGTACTTCCACGGGTACTCCTGGCCGGCCTGGACGGCGGGCAGCAGGCGGTAGGTCGGCTGGGCGCGCATCTGCTCCGGGGTCTCCCCGCCGCGCAGCGAGTACAGGATCACGTCGCTCGGGTACTCGGTCACCCGCTCCCAGCTGACCGTCTCCCAGAAGTAGCTGTCGCCGCCCGGGTCGACGAAGTCGACGCCCAGGCCGGAGTAGAGGCGCAGCGAGGGGTCGTCGGGCGCCTTGCCCATCCACCAGCCGTCCGCGGCGGTGGCGTAGACCGGCAGCACGGTGATCCCGCGCTCGTCGGCCGCGGTGAGCTGGGCCGACGCCGCCTCGTAGTCCTCACGGGCGGCGTCGATCACCTCGCCGTCGGCGCCCAGCGAGTCGGCCAGCTCGACGGTGCGCTCGATGACGTCGGCGGCCGACCCGCGGTAGGCGATCGCGACGATCGGCGCGATCCGGGCGACCTGTTCCTGCTGCTGGATCGACTCGAAGCCGTAGAGCGGCTGGCCGGGGTCCAGGGCACCGGAGGAGTCGGTCGGGTAGACCGAGGTGACGATGACGTCGGGGTCGGCGGCGGCCAGGCGCTCCAGGTCGATCTGGCCGTAGCTCTCGCCGACGATCTCCAGGTCGGCGAGGTCCTTGCCCTCGAAGGCGACGTCGTCGGCCGCCGAGGTCTGCCCGAAGCTGGCGACCGGCTCCAGCCCGTAGTTCCACAGCGAGGCCACGACGTCGTTGAGGCCCGCGACCCGCTCGGGTGTCGCGTCGAGCTCGACGGTGTTCCCGAGGTCGTCGGTGAAGCTCCAGCCCCCCTCGTCCGCCGCCGCGGCCGGCTCGGCGGACCCTCCCGAGCAGCCGGCCGTCGCGACGAGCGCGGCGAGGGTGAGGGTGGCGCCGACCAGGCGGCGGGGTCCACGGGGCAAGGGGTCTCCTCCCGATCGGGCCGGGGGTGTTCCCCTGGCCGGGAGGCTCAGGTTAGCCTCGCCTAAGTGAGTCGCCGCAAGGGCCGACCGGGACGGGGGGACGACGGATGACGCTCACCGCGCAGCCGGCGGCCGTGGCCGCTCCCGCCTGGCAGTTCTTTGACGCCTCGGTCGCCGCCGTCCGCCGGCTGGGCCCGAGCTTCGTGCGGCTGACCCTCACCGGCCCCAAGCTCGCCGGGTTCGGCGCGGCCGGCTGCGACCAGCGCTTCAAGCTGGTGCTCTCCCGCGATGACGCCGGGCTGGAGCGGCTGCGCGACCGCGGCGAGGACTGGTACCCCGAGTACTGCGCGATGCCCGAGGAGCAGCGCCCGACCATCCGTACCTACACCGTGCGGGCCGTCCGCCCCGAGCGCGCCGAGCTCGACGTCGACGTCGTCCTGCACGGGGTCGAGGACGGGCACGCCGGCCCGGCCGCGAGCTGGGCGGCCGCGGCGGTGCCCGGCGACCGGATCGTGCTCCTCGGGCCCGACCGCCCCGGCTCCGGCCGGCCCTGGGGTGTGGAGTGGGCGCCACCGCCGGCCGCGCGCACGCTGCTGCTGGCCGGCGACGAGACCGCCGTGCCGGCGGTCTGCGCGATCCTCGAGTCCCTCGCCGGTGGTGCGAGGTCGGTGACGGCGCTGCTCGAGGTGCCGACCGCGGACGACGCGATGAACGTCGCCCTCCCGGCCGGGGTCACGCTGCGCTGGCTGCCGCGGGACGACGCCCCCCGCGGGTCCCGGCTGGTGCCGGCGGTGCACGCCGCGCTGTGCGAGCTCGGCATCGCCTCGACGCCGGCCGCGCCCCCGGAGGAGGTCGGCGACGAGCTGCTCTGGGAGGTCCCCGACACGGACGCCGCGTCGAGCTGCTACGCCTGGCTGGCCGGTGAGGCCGGCGTGGTGAAGACGCTGCGCCGCCACCTGGTGGGCGACCTCGGCGTCCCCCGCGGGTCGGTGGCGTTCATGGGCTACTGGCGGCAGGGCGTCGCCGGCTGAGCCCGAGCCGAGGTACGTCGACGTCCGCGAACCGCTGAACCTGGCAGGGCGGGCTGCTGGCCATAGGAGCGGGACGGAAGGTCATCGGGGACGTCGGCGTTGATGCCGATGAAGTCAGTGCATGAAGCCGCCGGGATCACTCGGCAGAACCGGAACGAGTGCCTTAGAACGTGTTGAGAAAGCGGGCTGACAACTTCGGGGTTGTGGGCCAGGGTGGGCTATGGGCTCTTCCCCGGCCTACCCCTCGGATCTGACCGATGAGCA
>NZ_NVPT01000297.1 GCF_002802985.1 Geodermatophilus chilensis
AGATGTGTATAGGGGGCGGCCCGTCCACCCCGGTGACCGCGGCCGCGCCCGCACCGACGCCTCGGCCGAGGGGGAGCGGCTGCAGAAGGTCCTCGCCCGCGCCGGCGTGGGCTCCCGCCGGGTCGTGGAGAACATGGTCGACCAGGGCCGGATCAGCGTGAACGGGAAGACCGTCACCGTGCAGGGCATGCGGGTCGACCCGGAGCGGGACAAGATCGCTGTCGACGGCGTCCGCATCGAGCTGCGCGACGACCGGGTCACCTACGCGCTGAACAAGCCGGCCGGCGTCATCACGGCGATGAGCGACGACCGCAACCGGCCCACCGTGGGCGACATGGTCGGCGACCTGGCGCCCGGCCTGGTGCACGTCGGCCGGCTGGACCAGGACACCGAGGGCCTGCTGCTGGTCACCAACGACGGCGAGCTGGCCCACCGGCTGGCGCACCCCTCCTACGAGGTGAAGAAGACCTACCTGGCCCAGGTGTCGGGCTCGGTCCCGCGCGACATGGCCCGCCGGCTGCGCGCCGGGGTGGAGCTCGAGGACGGCCCGGTGAAGGTCGACTCCTTCCACGTGGTCGACACCCACGCCGGCCAGTCGGTCGTCGAGGTGGTGCTGCACGAGGGCCGCAAGCACATCGTGCGGCGGCTGCTGGCGCACGTCGGCCTGCCGGTGTCCCGGCTGACCCGCACCGCCGTCGGCCCGGTGAAGCTCGAGCGCATGCGCAGCGGGTCGATCCGCCGGCTCACCCGCGCCGAGGTCGGCGCGCTCGAGGAGGCCGTCGGCCTCTGAGCTGCCGGACGGCGGCCCCATGCTGCACGGCTCAGACCGGGCGGACCTCGACCGGCGTGGTGAGCACCCGGTCCGTGGCGACGATCCGGTCCGGCCCGGTCAGCCGCAGCCGCATCTCCAGGTGCAGGTCCTCGCTGGAGGCCCCGATCGAGAGGACGACGTCGCCGGCCTCGACGACGCGCTGCAGGTCCCGCCCGGTGAACGACGTCCGGTCGGCGTGCACGGTGAACCGCACCCGCGCCGCCGCGCCCGCCGCCAGCTCGACCCGGGCGAAGCCGACCAGCTGGCGTACCGGCCGGACCACGCTCGCCACGGGGTCGGACAGGTAGAGCTGCACGACCTCGGCCCCCTCGCGCGAGCCGGTGTTGCGCACCGTGCACGACACGGCGACGGTGCCGTCCACGGCCCACGCGCCCGCCTCGCCGGCGCCCTCGACCCGCAGGTCGGCGTACTCGAAGGTCGTGTAGGAGCGGCCGTGGCCGAACGGGAACAGCGGCGTCGGGTCGGCCGAGCTGATCCCGCTGGCCCGGCCCAGGGCCGGAGCCAGGTAGGTCGCCGGTGAGCCGCCGGGCATGTGGGGCACCGACACCGGCAGCTTGCCCGAGGGGTTCACCCGGCCGCTGAGCACGCCCGCGACGGCCCCCGAACCCTCCTCGCCGGGGAAGAATGCCTGGACGATCGCCGCGGCCCGGCCGACCACGTCGCCGAGGGCGTAGGGCCGACCGGTCAGCAGGACCACCACGACCGGCGTCCCCGTCCCGAGCAGCGCGTCGAGGAGCTCGGCCTGCACGCCGGGCAGCCGCAGGTCGTCCGCGTCGCAGCCCTCGCCGGAGGTGCCGCGGCCGAACAGGCCGGAGACGTCGCCCAGCACGGCGACGCAGACGTCGGCGTCCCGCGCCGCCTCGACCGCCTCCTCGATCCCGGAGCGCTCGGGCTCCTGCACCGGGCAGCCCTGCACGTGCACCACCTCGGCGCCGGGGAACTCGGTGCGGACGGCGTCGAGCAGGGTGGGCAGCTCCAGGCCGAGGGGCACGTCCGGGTGCTGCACCCCGACGTGGTTGGGGAAGGCGTAGCAGCCCATCAGCGACAGGACCTCGTCGGCGCAGGGGCCGACGACGGCCACCCGGCCGGGCGCCTGCAGCGGGAGCAGCCCGGCCCGGTCGTCCAGCAGCACGACCGACCGCTCGGCCATCGTCCGGGCCAGGGCACGCAGGTGCGGCGGATCGAGGTCGAGGTCGCCGCCGTCGCGCAGCGCCGCCGGCTCGGGGTCCCAGCCGGCGTCCAGCAGGCCCAGCTCGCCCTTCTGCAGGAGCACCCGCTCCACCGCCCGGTCGACCAGCTCCATGGGCACCCGGCCATCCCGGAGCCGCTCCAGCAGGGGCTCGCCGTAACAGCGGACGGTCGGCAGCTCGACGTCCACCCCGGCGGCCAGCGCCAGCGCCGCGGCCTCACCGGGTGATCCGGCGACGCCCTGGGTGGTCTCCAGGAAGGAGATGCCGAAGTAGTCGGCGACCACCACGCCCCGGAAGCCGAGGGTCCCGCGCAGCAGGTCGGTGAGGAGGGTGGGGTCCGACGCCGGAGGCACGCCGTCGACCGCGGCGTAGGAGTGCATGACCGAGCGGGCGCCGCCCTCGCGCAGCGCCGTCTCGAACGGCGGCAGGACGACGTCGCGGAACTCCCGCGGGCCGATGCGGACGGGCGCGTGGTTGCGGCCAGCGCCGGACGCGGAGTACCCGGCGAAGTGCTTGAGGGTGGCGACGATCCCGGCGCTCTCCAGTCCCCGGGTGTAGGCAGCGCCCAGGACGGCGACCAGGTACGGGTCCTCGCCGATCGTCTCCTCGGTGCGGCCCCACCGGTGGTCGACGCTGACGTCGACGACCGGGGACAGCCCCTGGTGGACGCCGACCGACCGCATGAGCGCCCCGATGCCGGCGGCCATCGTCTCCACCGACTCCGGGTCGAAGGAGGCGCCCCAGGACAGCGGGACCGGGAACACGGTCGCCTGCCAGGCGGTGAAACCGGCCAGACACTCCTCGTGCGCGATCGCC
>NZ_NVPT01000298.1 GCF_002802985.1 Geodermatophilus chilensis
CAAGACCGTGACCCGCCGGGTCGACGGGTTCAAAGCCCATCTGGTGGCCGAACCGGACACCGGGCTGATCACCGGCTGCACGCTGACGCGCGCCAGCGGCCCAGAGACCGGTGACGGCGCGGTCGGCCTCGCGCTGCTCGCCGGCGACCGCACGATCGGCGGGCCGGTGCAGGTGCTGGCCGACTCCGCCTACGGCACCGGCGCGATGCTCGCCGCGCTGGCCGCCGCCGGGCACACCGCGGTGATCAAGCCCTGGCCGCTGCACTCCCTGATCTAAACCGTCCTGGATCTGGCAGAGGCTCTGATCTCGCAAGGAGACTGAGACCGTGCCAGCACCCCGCAAGTACGACGAGGAGACCCGCGCCCGTGCCGTGCGGATGTACACCGACCGCGTCCGGGATCTCGGCGAGTCGAAGCTGACCGCCCGCAAGGCGGTGGGCGCGGTGCTGGACATCAACCCGGCCACGCTGCGCAACTGGGTCGAGCGGGAGGAGATCGACACCGGCGCCCGGCCCGGGGTGACCACCGAGGCGTCTGATGAGCTCAAGGCGCTGCGCCGGGAGGTTGCCGAGCTGCGCCGGGCGAACGAGATCCTCAAGACCGCGTCAGCGTTTTTCGCCGCGGCGGAGCTCGACCGCCGACTTCGCTGATCTGCGACTACATCGCCGCGCACAAGGACCGTTTCGGGGTCGAGACACCCGATCCGCGTAACCGGTCAAGGGCTGGTCCTGATCGGCTCATGCGGCGGCCGCTTGTGGGGCCGGGAAGGCCCTGTTCCCGCAGTACTTCTGGCGCTCTTGCAGGCAGTGGTGCAGCTGGCCGAGGAAGCGGTTGAAGAGGTTGCGCAAGGCGGCGTTGTGCCGGTCTCCGGCGGCTCGTCGCCGGTCGTAGTGGGCGCGGGCCGGAGCCGACTTGGTCAGCGCGGCGAAGGCCAGGTGTAGCCGGCGGCGGCCAGCCGGTCGTTTTTCACCCGGCGGTGCATGACCAGCCGAACCTTGCCCGAGGCGCGGGTGACAGGTGCGGCGCCGGCGTAGGCCTTCAGCGCCCACGGATTGGTGAACCGGTCGCGGTCATCGCCCAGCTCGGCCAGAACCCGGGCGCCGGTGACCGTGCCCAGACCAGGAAAGCTGATGATGATCTCGGCGTCTGGATGCTCGAGGAAGGCGGCCTCGGCCGCGGCCAGCAGCCCCTCGGTGGCGCGCACGGCGGCGTTCAGCTGCAGCAGCAGGGCGCGGGCCTGCTGGCCGAAGGCGTCCTCCACCCGTGGGCTGTGGTGCAGGGCCGCGTCGCGGAAGATGCCCTGCAGCCGCTCGACCCAGACCTCGACCTTGCGCTGGCGACCGGCCTGCTTGAGCAGCGTGCGCAGCCGTGCCTTGGTCAGTCGGGCGGCGGTGGGCGGCGTCGGCGCGGCGGCCAGGATGGTGCGGGCCTCGGCGCTGGCCAGGCCGACGTGCTTGATCTGGAAGGCGCGCAGCGCCGCTGGGAAGTACTCGCGCAGCACCGAGCGCAGCTGGTTGGCGATCTGCTGGGTGCTCCAGGCGGCGTCTTGACCGGCGCGGGCCAGCACCGCGATGGCCCGCACCAGGTCGCTGTCGTGGGGCATCGGCCGGTGGGCGTGCCGGTCGGTGCGCAGGATGTTGGCCAGCATCAGCGCATCACCGGCGTCGGACTTCGCTCGCGCCACCGCGGTGCGCTCCCGGTAGCGGGCGGCAGCCATCGCATTGACCACGTAGACGTCCCGGCCACCGGCGGCCAGGCAGGCCACCAGCAGCCCCCGGCCGGTCTCGATGGCCACCGGCGCCAGCTCGTCGGCGGTCTCGCCGTGCTCGGCCAGCAGCTGCAGCAGGCTGGCGTAGCCGGCGGCGTCGTCGCCGATCCGCCGCTTGGCCAGCTGCGTGCCGGCCGCGTCGATGATGGCGATGTCGTGGTGGTCCTCGACCCAGTCGATCCCGCAGAAGATCGTCACACCGTCCTCGCTTCCCGCTCGCTTCCGTTTCCGGCCGGTCCGGGACCACGCGGCGTGCTAATGGCAGGGCTCGATGGCCCGACACCCGATCAGACGTTCGTGACCCCAGCTCACCGCAGGAACTCCCGATCGCTCCGAGAGCTGCTCGCTCCCGCCGGTGCAGGGATGCCTTCCTGTGGTCGGCTCGGCCCACGATCCTGTCCGAGGCGAGGAGGTGCAGTCGGCAGGGGCGCCGGTCTCGACCAAGGACTGCAAGCCGTCCAGCCGATATCTGAAGGCGTCCCCTGCCGACTTACGCGGCCATTAGCCGATCTGCCGCGTGCTCACCGAGCACGGGCTCAAGATCGCCCCGAGCACCTACTACGCGCGCCTCGGCTGCCCGATCAGCTCCGCGGAGCTGGCCGACGCCTACGCCGCGGACACCTTGGTCGACCTCTACCGGGCCAACCGCGGTCTCTACGGGGTGCGCAAGCTGTGGCACGCCGCCCGCCGCGCCGGGCATCGGTGGGGGCGCGACCAGGTCGGCCGGCTGATGCGCCTGGCCGGCATCGACGGCGTCCGCCGCGGCCGCCGCACCACGGTGACCACCCGCCGGGATGCCGCCGCGCCGCGGCACCCGGACTTGGTCGACCGGGCCTGGGCCACCCCGACCCGGCCGGACCAGTGGTGGGTCGCGGACTTCACCTACGTGTGGACCCTGGCCGGGTTCGTCCACGTCTCTTTCGTCACCGACGTCTACTCCCGCCGCATCCTGAATCCGTTCATGATCAAGAGATCTACGGCTGGAGTACTAGGGCGTGTCTCATAGATCGTGGTCGGCGGGGTGGCGGAGCCAGATCTTGATCGAGGCGACGTCGATCGTGCCGCGGAAGACGAACTCGCGTTTGTCGGTGCGCATTGCGACCGCCCGGAAGTCCTTGAGCTTGTTGATCGCGCGCTCGACGGTGTTTCGCTGCTTGTAGGACTCCACGTCGAAGGCCGGTGGCCG
>NZ_NVPT01000299.1 GCF_002802985.1 Geodermatophilus chilensis
GCGCCTGTAGTAACACGACCCCATCGCGGCCTGCCCGCATCCCTCCAGGTCAATCAGCGAATTGGGCCGGTCGCGTGCTCACGATCTTCGGAAGTCCGGTCAGCCCGAGCCAGCGACGAGCCGGGATCTGCCGCACGGCGTGCTCGAAGGCGGCGGCCGGCACGTGGTGGCACTCGTCGACCACGACCAGGCCGTACTGACTGGTCCAGCTGGCGACGTCGTCGTCCCGCGCGAGGGTCTGCAGGGTGGCGACGTCGATGACACCGGTGGTCTTGCCTCGTCCGCCGCCGCGCTGCCCGGGTTTGACGCCGAGCAGTGCGCTGATGCGGGCCCGCCATTGGTCGGCCAGCGCCTTGCGGTCGACCAGCACCAGTGTGGACACGGCCAGCGAGGCGATGAGCGCGCAGGCGATGACCGTCTTGCCCGCCCCCGGCGGGGCCACCAGCACGCCGAGCTCGTGCAAGGCCAGCGCGTTCAGCGCCGCCTGCTGTTCGGGGTCCAGCTCAGCAGTGAAGCGGAAGCTCTGCGTCTGCCCGGTCGCGCGCCCGTCGGTGATTTCCAGGCGGCTGCCTGCCTGCTCGACCAGGGCGGTGAGCCGGTCCTGCAGCCCGCGCGGCAGGAGCAGGTCGCCGGTGAGTGTCTCGTCGTAGCTGCGCAGGAAGCGTGGGATGTCCCAGGTGGAGGCCCGGCGCCGCTGGCGCTCGTAGAACACGGGGTTCGGCATCGACGCGGCGTGCTTGAGGGTGGCCAGAAGCGCGGGTGGCACCTCCGCGGCTTTGACGGTGATCGTCGCTCCGAGCCGGGCGCGAACGACAGCGGGAGGCTGCACGGCGATCTTCGTGGAGGTGGGGGAGCGGAGTCGGTTCACCTCCGCGCCGACCGCGACCTGGCCCAGCCGCTGCGCGAGCCGGCTGACCTCCTTCGGCGTGAGCCGGCCGAGGCTGGACAGATACGCCCACTGGTCCTCGTGCGGCTCCATCGTTGCCAGGTCGAGGAAGACCGTGGCTCCCCGGCGGCGGGCATGGCCTTGTAGCGGGGCGGCGATCAGGTTGCCGAGGCCGCCGACCTGGACGGCGTCCTGAGAGGGGAAGAGCCGGTCGTAGCTGGCCAGGTCCATCCGGCCGCGGACCGAGATGGCCTCGCGCAGCAGCCCGGTGCCGACCTGGCGGGCGATGGCCGCCGGCACGGGCGCGGTGAAGAACAACCAGACGTGCGCGCCGAGGCCCGAGCGGGACACCTCCAGCGCCGCGGATGCGTCGACCGCGCGGGCCGCCTTCAGGTAGGCGAGCGCGCGTCCAGCATGGCGACGGGCCCGTCGAAATCGGCAGCCAGCCAATGGCAGCGGTCACCGTCCAACAGCGGATACAGGCCCAGCTCCAGCTCGCCGGACAGATGGGCGGTGATCACCTCTTCGGTCAGCGGCAGGTACTCCCGCTCGGCCGCCGGAACGCCCTTGCGCCAGCCGCCGCGGACCGCCGGCACCCAGCCGGCCCGGCCGGTGCGCGTGTTCTCCCACCGCAGCGCGTACACGTCGGGCCGCGCGGCGAAGAGATTGGCGAAGAAGGCCACCTTGGCCGTGGCCGGGGAGCCGGCGTGCACCGGTCCCGGCTCGCCGTCGAAGACGCCGGTCTGGATCGGGCCCGGCGGGCGCGCCTGCTGCGGCGTCAGCTCCAGCAGGCGCAGCAGGCGGGCGTTCTCCGCCCGCAGGCGGGCGACGTCGTCGCGCAGCGCCGACAGCTCGTCGTCCAGTCCGATGAACGGCAGCGTGCCCTGATCCGCGGACCCGGACGGATTCGGCACGACTCCATACTGTCGCGAGAACCACACACGGCGGCAGTTCAGGCAGCGGCCGTATGCCGCCGACGGGTCAGTGACCGGAGGTGACCGGCTTCTCCTTGCCGACCAGCGCGCGGTACTTCTGCCGTGCGGCTTCGCCGCTGGTCCCGACTGCTTCGCCGATGCGATCCCAGGGAACGCCGGCCTTTCTGGCAGCGGCAACGGCCTCACCGAGCTCGCTCTCGGCGAGGGCTCGGCGTAGGGCAGCAGCTCGTAGTGCGGCCTCTTCCTTGGAGACGGCCGGCTCGAAGTCCTCCTCGAAGATGCGGGACAGTTCCTCGGCCTGGTTGACGATCTCCTCGTAGCTGCGCGGCATCGTGATCAGCCTTCCTCGAGATACTTCCGCCGGGCCCTCATGGCATGGATGACGACCAGGCGATCGTCCTCGCCCACGAGGTAGCCGACTTCCAACATGGTCACGCCGTTGCGGGCCGGGCCGACGGCCATCGTGAGCTCGTAGTCGCCCTGGCCTGGGTAGGCGAAGATGGCGTTGCCAAGCGCGTGCAGGATGTCGTCGTCCGCGACGCCGTGCTTGCGTGCGGTGGCGAGAATCTCGATCCGCACCTACCCAAGTTAACTTGCCGTTGCCCGACCGTCAAGTTACCTTGGCCGCGCGTAGACAGACGGGTCCATGGCTCGTGGTGCAGTAGAAGCGACCGCGGATGAGCGGTCAGCTTGCAGCTCGAGAGGGCCCGGCGCGGTCAGGCGGTGTGTATCAGCTGGTGTCCGAGGTGCGACACGCTACATACGCACACGGCTGGCAGGCAGCGGCCGCTGAGCGCTCCTCGTCACCGCCCGTACTCGCCAGATCGCTTTCCCGACGGCGGCGAACACGAGTCTCTACTCCAGGTAATCCCCGGAGTCCGGGGTCCCAGGCTCGGTCCCGATCAGGTCTCTGTCGAAGTCTTGGCCACCGCCGGGGTTGCCCTCCTGATGCAGAGGTGGCGCCTGCGCTCCGCCGCGCAGCAGCGCTCCCAGCGCCTGACCGTCGTAGAGCACGGAGGAATCGACGGGCTCGCCATCGAGCATGGCCGCCGGAGTGCCCTGCGGATCCTGGTC
>NZ_NVPT01000003.1 GCF_002802985.1 Geodermatophilus chilensis
CGGGTGCCGAGGAGGTCACCCAAACGGGGTACACCGCCGCGGTCAAGGCTCGCGGGAGTTCCCATGCACGCCGACCCCGCCCGGGGGTCAGGACGCTGCTCACCGTCACGACCGACGCCACGGTCTCTACCCAAGGCGCCACAACCGGTCTGTCCAGGGTCATGGGGTCAGGGCAAGGGGCACCAGTGAGGTTGTCTCACCAGAAGTCTGAGCGCTGAGCTCGGCGGTGGGTGTTCGCGTCCGGTGGCGTACTGGAGCTGCGGGCTCGACCAGCCCGGGGGTCCTCACTCAGAGCGGCGGGACTCGGCGTCGTGAGCCTCCCGAACCGTCATCAGCGGGGTCGGTCAACCGTGAGCGGCTGCTTCTCGTGCGAGCCAACGACGGTCAATCACGCAGTGACAATCCCCGGCGTACAGACAGACTCGTCCGTCGTCCCCGGCCGACCCGGACGTCGGCTCGCCGATGGCCGGCGACGATCACGACGGTGGACGGCCGGCTGACTCAGCGCCAGGCCAGGCGCCTCGGGCTCGGGGCGGCGTCCGGCGGTCCGGCGCACCGGCGGATCCGGTGGGCGAGGACGCGGGCGACGCTGGCCCCGTGCCAGCGCACCCCCGTCGGGGTCTGCAGTCTCTCGGCGTTCAGCGTGGCCGCGATGGTGGTGGTGGACGCGCCGTTCTGGTGCAGCTCGAGCAGCCGCTGGACGCTGTGCGAGACGCCGGCGTCGCGCTTCGTCGTCCTGAGCGGGGCGACGGGGGCCGCCGTCGTACCGCGCGGACCCGGCCACGTGCGCCTGCGCAGCAGTGCGGGCAGGGGGGCGGCCGGACCCCAGAGCCAGCCCTGCGCGGCGCCGCAGCCGAGCCCCTGCAGCAGCGCCACCTGCTCGCTGGTCCCCACCCCCTCGGCGACGACGGCGACCCCCACCGCCCGGGCGAGGTCGACGATCCACCCGACGATGGCCAGGGCGTCCCGCTGCTCCGCGATGTCCGCGATGAAGCTGCGGTCGATCTTCAGCGCGGAAACGGGGAGGTCCCGCAGGTAGGCCAGCGAGCTGTACCCCGTACCGAAGTCGTCCAGCGCGACCCGGACGCCGTGCGCGCGGAGGCCGCGCAGCAGCTCCACCGCGGCACCGGTGTCCTGCATGATCGCCGTCTCGGTGACCTCGAGGACCACCTGGGTGGCGGGCACGCCGGACTCCTCGGTCCAGCGGACCAGGTCGTCGAGGACCGCGGTGCCGGTCAGGCTGGCGGCCGACAGGTTGACGGCGACGTAGGCGTCCGCGGGGACGACGCCCGCCCGGCGGAGACGGGCCGTGTCGTGCAGCGCCCGCTGGAGGGCCCACCGGTCGAGCTCGGGGGCCAGCCCGCTGAGCTCCGCGGCGGGGACGAAGCTGTCGGGCGACACCGGGCCGCGCTCCGGGTGGGTCCAGCGGGCCAGGGCCTCCACGCCGACGACGGCTCCCGAGCGCAGGTCCACGATCGGCTGGTACTCGAGGTGGAGGGCTCCGTCGGCCAGCGCCGCCCGGAGGTCGGTGGCCAGCGCGTACCGGTCTGCCAGGTCATCGTGCAGCGTCGGCTCGTAGACGTGCACCCGGCCGTGGCCGGCGCCCTTGCCGGCGTGCACGGCCGTGTCGGCGTGGCGCAGCAGGTCCGTCGCCGCGACCGGCTGCGTGGCCGGCGCGACGGCGACGCCGATGGAGGCCGTGGGGTCCACGGTGGCGTCGCCGGTGCCGAAGGGCTCGGACACCGCGTCCAGGAGACGGCGGGCCAGCGCGAGCGCCGCCTCCTCGTCGGTGTCCTCGCAGACCACCGCGAACTCGTCGTCACCGCAGCGGGCGACGGCCTGGTGGCCGGGCACGGCCGCCCGCAGGCGCGCACCGACCGCGGCCAGCAGCCGGTCGCCGACCTCGTGCCCGCGCGAGGCGTTGACCATCCGGAAGTCGTCCAGGTCGACGACCAGGACGGCGGTGGAGCGCTCGGCTCGCGCCAGGGCGCACGCCAGTCGGTCGTGGAGCCGTGGGCGGTCCGGCTGCTGCTGCGAGGCGTGCTGGAGCGCGGTGGCCTGCAGCTGCCGGGCCGGCCGGGGGCCGTAGGTCAGGTCCGCGGCCGCCCCGTCGGCGTGGACGAACACCAGCTGGGTGGAGTCCACGCTCCCGCCGGCCAGCACCGACCAGGACGTGGGCACGTCGACGAGCGAGCCGTCGGGGTGCTCGAGCCGGAAGGTGGCGGACCCGGACGCCGCGCCGCCGCGCGCCGTCCGCAGGACGTACCGGAGCAGGGCGTGGGAGGTCGGGTGCAGCAGCTCGAGCGCCGGGACGCCGGACAGCTCGCCGAGGGGCCGGCCCGACAGCCGGGCGAGCGCCGCGCCGGCCGTCAGCACCGTGCCCGACAGCGAGCAGGAGAACAGCGCGGTCGCTCCGTCGTGTGCGGCAGAGACGGGTGCCGGGTGCCCGGCGTCGTGCTCGGCCGCGACCGGCTCCTCTGCCCCCTGCTGTGCCTCGCCCACGTGACGTCTCCTGTGCCGGTGGCGACCCGGCGCGCGGTTGCGCACCGGCCCCTCCCAGCCTGTGGCGGCAGCGTTCCCGCGACCAGATGCGCCCGTGCCAACCGACTGGTACGGACGTACTAGCGTCGGCGTCCTGGGCCGGGACGCTGGCCGGCGGTCAGATGCGGTCGACCAGGCCCTCCCGGACGGCGATCGACAGGACCTCGAGCTTGGAGTGCGCACCGAGCTTGGCCGAGAGGTTCGCCACGTGGTTCCGGACGGTGTGCACGCTGATCGTCAGCTGCTGGGCGATGTCGGCGTTGGACAGCCCCCGCGCGAGCAGGTCGAGGATCTCGCGCTCCCGCTCGGTCAGCTCGGCCCCGCTGCCGCCGCTCTGCCGGCGCAGGCGGGGCAGCAGCCGGGTGATGAGCTTGGCGCTGAGCACGGACTCGCCCTGGGCCGCCGCGCGCACGCCGCCGACCACGTCGTCCAGCCGCTGCGTCTTGGCGATGAACCCGGCCGCACCGGCCTCCATGGCGGCGACGAGGACGCGGTCGGAGGTCGTGGCGGTGAGCACGACGATCTTGGCGGAGGGCCGGATGGCGTGCAGCCCGGCGATCGCCGCCACGCCGTCGCCGTCGGGCAGCCGGTGGTCCAGCAGGACGACGTCGGGCGCGGTCGAGGCCATCAGGTCCCGCGCCTCGCTGATCGACGTCCCCTGCCCGACGACCCGCAGGTCCGGCTCGGACTGCAGGGCCTGGGCGAGGCTGGCGGCGAGCATCTGGTGGTCGTCCACGAGCAGGACCCGGACCACGGCGGGGGAGGACCCGCCTGGGGTGCCGGGCCCACTCACCTTCCGAGTCTGACACGATTCGCGTCGGGTGGGGACTGGTACCGGTGCACTACACGGGCGGTGCGCGCGCATCACGACAACGGGTGCGGCATGGGTCAACGTGCTCTCGTGGCCACCCGAGTCCGCGGCGAGATCACCGTCGTCATCGCTGACGACGACCCCCGCGTCGGATCCGCCGTGGCCGGGCTGCTGGGACAGGAGCCGGACTTCCACGTCGTGGGGGAGGCGGCCACCGGCGACGACGCGGTGGCGGCCGCTCGCGAGCACCGCGCGGCACTGGTCCTGACCGACGTGCGGATGCCCGGGGGCGGCCCGGACCTGGTCCGGCGGCTGGTCGCGCTGCCCCACCGGCCGGTCGTCGCCGGGTTGTCAGCGCAAGCGGATCCGGCGACGTGGACGCGCGTGCTGGCCGCCGGCGGATCCGCCTACCTGCTCAAGGGCACCGTCGCCGGCGACCTGCCCGTGCTGCTGCGCCGGTGCGTGCAGGGCCACCTCGTCGTGGGCGTGCCCGGCGCGGCCGACCTCGTCCGCCGGGTGCTCGCCCACTAGCCGGAGCCCCGCTGGCGGCGCGCCCGCGCCTCCCGCGCCGGGCAGGGGGAGGAAGAACGACACGGCCGTGCCGACACCGCGCGGGCCGGGCGTGGACCGCCACCACCCGCCCGACGCCAGCGCGCGGTCACGCATCGCCACCACACCGGAGTGCCGGCGTCCCGAGCGCGCCGACGCGGTGGCGTCCACTCCTCTGCCGTCGTCCACGACGTGCACCTCCACGCCGCGCCCGGTCGCGTCGACGGTGACGGTGACGTGCCGGGCCCGTGCGTGCTTCAGGGCGTTGGCCAGCGCCTCGCGGGCGATCCGGTACGCGGACACCCGCACCTGCTGCGGGAGGGGATCCCGCCCGCGTTCCTCGACCGACCACGCGACGTCGCTGTCCTCGAACACCTGGGCCGCCGCGTCCCGCAGCCCGTCGATCAGTGACGCGTCGAGGACCGGCGTCTCCAGCTCGAAGAGGAGGTGGCGCAGCCGCAGGCTCGCGCCGTGGACGGCGTCCATCACGGTCTCGACCCCGGCGACCTCCTCCGGCGCCCGCGCGCGCAACCGGTTCCGCAGGGCGCCCAGGCGCAGGTCCACGGCGGCCAGCGCCTGGACGGAGTCGTCGTGGACGTCGGCGGCGATGCGGGCCCGCTCGTCGTCCTGGGCCTCGACGAGGCGTTCGCTCAGCGCGCGCTGGCGGGCCTCGGTGAGCGCCCGCAGCTCCCGGAACGTCAGCGCCGTCCGCCCGACCATGAGCACCCCGGCGGCCAGTGCGAGGACCGCGGCCACCGGGCTGATCCCGGACAGGCTGCCGTGGAACAGCAGCCCGAGGACGGCGAGGCCGCAGACGCCGGGTAGGACCAGGACGGTGACCCCCTCCAGGTCCACCGTCCGCGACTCCGTCGAGCGCAGTGACGCCAGCGCTGCGCCGGCCAGCAGCAGCCGAGCCAGCAGCCAGCCCAGGTCGATCGGCTCACCGCCGACGTAGGCGCCGTCCGCCACCAGGCCCGCGTAGATCGCGTCGGTCACGAAGAACGTCACGAACGACGCGCACAGCAGCCACCAGGACCAGCCGGCGCCCGTCCCGAGCACGGCGAGGGCGGCTACCGCCAGGGCCAGGAGGAGCAGGTCGGCGATCGGGTACGCCGTGTTCAGCGTCGCGACGCCGTCCTCCCCGAGGGGCACGGCCGCTCCGATGACGTAGGCCTCGGCCAGGGCCGCGGCCGTCAGGCCCGCGATCAGCCCGTCCAGCGAGAGGCTGAACGGCATGCTGCGGGCCCGGGTGCGCAACCTCAGGACCAGCCCGATCGCCAGCAGGGTGTAGAAGAGCAACCACCCCGCGTCGGCCCACGAGGGGCTCGGGATCGGGTCGAGGTGCTGGTAGTACGCGAAGTACGTGGTGCTGCCGGCGAACGCGGCGAGGAGGCCCAGGGCCATGACGAGCCAGGCCACCCGATCCCTGCGGTCGGCCACGACGCGGAGCAGGACGACGAGGATGACGAGGCCGTCGACGGTCATGTTGAGCCACCAGTCGAGGGCCGGCTGGTAGCCCGGCGCCTGGCGGACCCCGGGCACGAGAGTGACCGCGTAGACCGTCCCGAGCGACAGCATCAGCCAGGCGGTGGTCCGCATCAGCGAGGTGATCGAGCGCGGCACGTCGCCTCCCGCATCTGCTCGCTGGTCGGGCTGCACATCACGCCAGGGACCGCGGACGCCGTGCTGCTCGACGGGAGTCCCCGGCGTCGCCTCGTGGAGGCGGCCAGGACTATAGGCGTTGCAGCGGGACCCGCCGGCGGTCCGGGAACAGCGACGGCCGCGGACGCGCTGTGGACCCTGTGAGTGTCGCGCCCGCATCCACCACCTCCTTCGACGACCGCTTCGCCCGCGAGCTGCCGGAGATGGCGGTCCCGTGGCAGGCCGACGAGGCGCCCGACCCGCGGCTCCTCGTGCTGAACGACGCGCTGGCCACCGAACTCCGCCTCGACCCGGAGACCCTGCGCAGCCCCGAGGGCGTGCGCCTGCTGGTCGGCACCGCCGTGCCCGAAGGCGCGAAGCCGGTCGCGCAGGCCTACGCCGGGCACCAGTTCGGCGGCTTCGTCCCGAGGCTCGGCGACGGCCGGGCGCTGCTGCTCGGGGAGCTGACCGACGGCGAGGGCCGGGTGCGCGACCTGCACCTCAAGGGCTCCGGGCGTACGCCGTTCTCCCGCGGCGGCGACGGGCTGGCCGCCGTCGGCCCGATGCTGCGCGAGTACGTCGTCAGCGAGGCGATGCACGCCCTGGGCATCCCGACCACGCGCTCGCTCGCCGTCGTCGCGACCGGCCGCCCCGTGGCCCGCGAGACCCTGCTGCCGGGCGCCGTCCTGGCGCGGGTCGCGAGCAGCCACCTGCGGGTCGGCAGCTTCCAGTACGCCCGCGCGACGGGGGACGTCGACCTGCTCCGCCGCCTCGCCGACCACGCCATCGCCCGGCACCACCCCGCCTCGGCGGAGGCCGAGAACCCGTACCTCGCGCTGTTCGAGGCCGTGGTCGCCGCCCAGGCCGCGCTGGTCGCCCAGTGGATGCTGGTCGGCTTCGTGCACGGCGTCATGAACACCGACAACACGACGATCTCCGGCGAGACCATCGACTACGGGCCCTGCGCGTTCCTGGACGCCTTCGACCCCGCCACGGTCTTCAGCTCGATCGACACCGGCGGGCGCTACGCCTACGGCAACCAGCCGATCGTGGCCGAGTGGAACCTTGCCCGGTTCGCCGAGGCGCTGCTGCCGCTGTTCGCCGACGACCAGGAGGAGGCGGTCGCCCTCGCGGTGACCGCACTCGAGGGGTTCCGCCCGCGGTACAACGCCGCCTGGACGGCGGGCATGCGCGCCAAGCTCGGCCTGCCGGAGGGCCTGGACGACGAGGTCGCCACGGCGCTCGTCGAGGACCTGCTCGCCCTCATGCAGGAGGCCCGCGTCGACCTGACGTCGTTCTTCCGTGCGCTGGGCACCGCGGCCCGCGGGGACGCCGAGCCCGCGCGCCTCGTCGTCCTGGACCTCGCGCGGTTCGACGCCTGGCTCGAGCGGTGGCGTGCCCTCGGTCCGGACGCCGGGGCGATGGACCGGGCCAACCCCGTCTACATCCCCCGCAACCACCTCGTCGAGGAGGCCCTGGAGGCCGCGACCGCCGGCGACCTGGCCCCGCTGCAGCGGCTGCTCGAGGTGCTGGCCAGCCCCTACGAGGAGCGGCCGGGCCTCGAGCGCTACGCGGCCCCGGCACCGGGCGGCACCGGTCCCTACCGGACCTTCTGCGGCACCTGAGCCAGGCCGTGGCCATCGAGCCAACTGCCTCGGCCTGGCTCACCGGATACGGGATCGCCGTCGTCACCGCCTGCGTGGTCCTCGCGGTCGCGGGCCACTGGGGCTGGGCGGGCGCGCTGTTCCTGCTGTCCTTCGTGGTCGACGTCCTGGTCGTGCTCGCCATCCGTCGCCGGCGACAGCGCCGCTGACCCGGGCGTCCCGTCAGTCCATCCGCCACGTGACCAGCGCGGTGCTGGTCTCCCCGAGGAACCACCACAGCCCTGCCGCGCAGGCGACGGCCACGGCGACGGTGGCCAGGACCATGGCAGGAGCGGCCCGCAGGCGGCTGCGCGCGGACGCGACCGCCCGGACCGGCACCAGGGCGCCGACGACCACACCCGCGAGCAGGCCCATGGGGGCGGTCGCCAGACCGAGGACGCCGAGCAGGTCCACCAGGCCGCCGCACCCGGTGTAGGACGGCCACAGCAGCTTGGGGTCGTGCCTGCCACTGGCGACCTCGGCCAGTGGCAGCCGGTGCAGGCCGTTGACGTAGTAGGGGAGGAGCACCCCGACCACGTAGGGAACAACGCAAGCCAGCAGCCCACCGACGTAGACCGCGAACCACCGCCACGGTCGGGTGGGAGCGGCCACGGGGGCCGTCGGCGAGGTCGGCACCACGGTCCGAGGGTGGCAGGGGGCCGGTCATCGGCGCGACCGAGCGGGCCGTCCGCGCGCGCCGGTGTGCTGAGCTCCGGTCGCGTCCGATCCGGCGAGCGTCAGGCCTCCGTGGCTGTTCGTCCCGTCGCCCCCGGAACCGGGAGGTCACCGTGGAGCCAGCGCGGTCGCCTCGTCGAGGACCGCCTCCAGGACGTCGGGGTCGTGGGACGCGCGTCCCAGGAAGAGCCCGTCGGCAGCGCCTCCGAGTTCCGTCAGGAGCCCAGTCCCGGCGCTGCCTCCGTAGACGACCCGGCTCCCGGCCATCGCGCTCTCGGCCCGGACCACGGACCTCAGCCGTGTACACACCGTCCGGATGTGGTCGGCATCCGCGGCCGCTGCCGCGCCGATGGCCCAGTGCGGCTCGTAGGCCACGACGGCCGACCGCACCGTGCCGTCCCGGCGACTGTCCCGGAGGACCGCATCCAGCTGGCGGGTGCACTCGCGCGCCGCGTCGTCGGGGGCCATGGGACGGCTCTCCCCGACGCAGATCACCGGGGTCAGGCGGTTGCGGAACGCGGCCGCCGTCTTCGCCGCGACGACCTCGTCGGTCTCCCCGAAGTGCCTGCGGCGTTCGAGGTGACCGACCTCGACGAACCGGCACCCGAGCTCGGCGAGCTCCGCTCCGCTCACCTCCCCGGTGTAGGGGCCGCGGTCCTCCCAGAAGAGGTCCTGGGCCCCCACGCCGACGCCCAGGCGGGACAGCCTGCGTACCGCGTGCACCAGCGTGGGGAAGGTGGGGAGGACGAACAGCTCGACCGCACCCCGGCGGAGACCGGGGTGCCGTTCGGCAACCTGCGCCACCTCGTCGAGCCAGTCCACCGTCTCCCAGTGGCCGAGGTACATCTTCAGGCCCGCGCCGATGATCACCGGACGGCGGCCTCCCGCTCGGGTCCCGGCGTCCCCGTCGGACTCGCTAGGTCGCTGCTGACCTCCGTCACTTCTTCGTGCGGTCGAGCCAGTCGACGATCCTGCGGTTGATCTCCTCCGGGCGCTCCACGAGCATGAAGTGCCCGACGCCCTCGATGAGCTCGGACTCCGAGCCCGCGCCGGCGTAGCCCGGCACCCGCTCGATCTGGTCCTTGCTGACCCCGTGGCAGCCGTCCGTGGTCCCGTGCAGGTACAGCGTCGGCTGCGGGACCGAGCCGCCCCAGGCCGCCGCCTGCTCCGCGACCCACTCCGGCGACCCGAACCGGGTCGGGTCGAACTGCCCCCAGTAGTAGCCCAGGGCGGCGTGCAGGTGCTCCGGCTGGGCCAGGGCCTCCCGGATGTGGACCATGTCCTCGCCAGCGTCGTAACCGGGTGACCAGTCGCCCCAGATGTCCCGGATGAAGGCGAAGTCGTCCTGGCGGATCCGGTCCTCGATGACCCGCTGCATCTGGAAGTACCAGAAGTAGAAGCTCCGCTTGATCTGCGGGTACGTGGAGAGGTTCTCGCCGAACACCTCGAACGGCGGGATGTTGATGATCACTGCCCGGCCCCACAGGTGCGGTGCCCGGCTGAGAGCCCCCCACGCGCCCACCGCGCCCCAGTCGTGGGCGACGAGCAGCGCGTCGGAGCCGCCGCCGAGCGCCTCGGCCAGGGCGATCTGGTCGGCCACCATCACGCTGGTGTGCACGTGGTGGCGCAAGGGGGGCAGCTGCGTCGGCGCGAACCCGCGGACGAAGGGGGCGACCGCCCGGAAGCCGGCGTCCGCGAGGGACGGCAGCAGGTGGCGGTAGGTGAACGGCGTGTCCGGGAACCCGTGCATGCAGAGCGCGAGTGGGCCGTCGCCCGCCTCCAGGTACTCGAACTCGATGCCGTTGGCCGCGACCCGGCCTCGCTGGAAGTCCGTCATGGCGATCTCCGTGGCTGGAGGGACATGGCCCGATCGGGACCCGGGGTGACCCGGCCCCCCAACCGGCCGTCCCCACCGGGTGTGCGAGGAAGTCAACGCCGGCCCGTGTGCTCTGGACATGGGGGAGATCCCCCAGCGTGCGGACC
Source organism: Geodermatophilus chilensis (assembly GCF_002802985.1). GTDB lineage: Bacteria > Actinomycetota > Actinomycetes > Mycobacteriales > Geodermatophilaceae > Geodermatophilus > Geodermatophilus chilensis. The sequence continues at coordinate 9,844 of NZ_NVPT01000003.1, forward strand.
GCGCCCCGTGGGCAGGATCGCCGCCGTGCGAGGAGCGTCGCCGGGCAGCGGCAGCAGGAGCGTCCCGGACTTCGCCCACGCCATCGGCTTCCTCGGCCACAGCGACCAGGGCGGCCGAGGAGACGGCGTGCAGGTCATGGTCCACGCCGGCCACGCCTACGTCGGCCACATGTTCTCCAGCGGCGTCACGGTCCTCGACGTCCGGAAGCCGCGAGATCCCTCCGCCGTCGGCTACCTCGCGGCCGCGCCCGGGACGGGAACCTCCACCTGCAGGTCGCCGACGGGCTGTTGCTCGTGGTCGACGCCGTCGACCTGTTCGCGGCGGCGGCCTTCGCTGACGAGTCGGCCTACTACGGCCGGTCTGTCGGCGAGGTGCTGGCCGAGCACCCTGCGGCCGAGTACTCCGCGGGCCTGCGGGTCTACGACCTCAGCGACTCCGCGGCTCCTCGCCGGATCGGCTCGCTGTCGGTCGAGGGCTTCGGTCTGCACCGGATCTGGTACGTCGGCGGCCGCTGGGCCTACGCCTCAGCGCTCCTGCACGGGTTCACCGACTACGTCCTCGTCACCATCGACATGGCCGACCCGGTCCGGCCGCGCGTGGCCGGGACGTCCTGGCTGCCCGGCATGCACCTGGCCGGCGGGGAACGCCCGGCGTGGCCGGCGGACCACCGCTACGGGCTGCACCACGCGATCGTCGCCGGGGATCTGGCCTACGGCTGCTGGCGGGACGGTGGCCTCACGGTGCACGACGTCTCCGACCCCACCCGCCCCGAGCTCCTGGTGCACCGCAACTGGTGCCCTCCCTTCGGCGGCGGCACGCACACGGCGCTCCCGCTGCCGGGACGGGACCTGCTGGTCGTGGCCGATGAGGGGATCGCCGACAACTGCGCCGACCAGGTGAAGTACACCTGGGTCTTCGACGTCCGGGTGCCCGCCAACCCGATCAGCATCGCCACCCTGCCGACCCCGTCCGAGGTGGACTACTGCGCCAAGGGCGGGCACTTCGGGCCGCACAACCTCCACGAGAACCGGCCGGGCAGCTTCGTCAGCGAGCGGCTCGTGTTCGCCACGTACCAGAACGCCGGGGTCCGCGTCTTCGACCTCGTCGATCCCTTCGCGCCGCGCGAGGTCGCCGCGTTCGTGCCGCCTCCGCCGACGCGGCTGTTCGACACCCGGCCGGGCCGCCCCCGCGTCATCCAGAGCTGCGACGTCTTCGTCGACCCGGACGGGGTCATGTACGTCACCGACTACAACGCGGGCCTGTACGTGCTCGAGTACCAGGGGCCCTCGTGAGCCGCGGCCGGTCGCGGTCCCCGCAGAGAGGTGCAGGCGATGGCTGACGCGTCACTGGCCGGACAGGTGGCCCTGGTGACGGGGGCGTCGACCGGCATCGGCCGGCAGCTCGCGCACGCCCTCGCCGATCGCGGCGCCGCGGTCGCCGGCCTGGCCCGGGGGGCGGAGCGGCTGACGGCGGCGGTGGACGAGATCGCCGGCGCAACGGGGCGCCCGGTCCTCGCGGTGGCCGCTGACGTCACCGACGCCGCGGCGGTCGACGCCGCCGTCGCCCGGGTGGTCGAGCAGCTCGGGCCGGTGGACCTGCTGGTCAACAACGCCGGCCTCGTGGACGCCGCGGAGGTCCCCGTCTGGGCCGCCGACCGGGAGCAGTGGTGGGCCGTCGTGGCGAGCCACATCCGGGGACCACAGCTGCTGATTGGAGCCGTGGTGCCGGCCATGGTCCGACGCGGCCGAGGCCGGGTCGTCAACCTGGCCAGCGGGATGGGCGCCCGGGCGGTTCCCGAGTACTCGGCCTACTCGGTCGGCAAGACGGGTCTCATCCGGCTGACCGAGGCGCTGGCCGCCTCGCTGCTGGGCACCGGCGTCCACGCCTTCAACGTCGCGCCCGGCCTCGTGCGCACCGAGATGACCGACTCCATGCCGAAGTGGGAGGGCCACACCGCCTGGACACCCCCGGAGCGGGTGGTCGAGCTGGTCTGTGCGATAGCCGCCGGGGAGCTGGACGACTGGTCGGGCCGCTTCCTGCGCGCGGGTGCGGACACCCCCGACACGGTCGGGCGCGTGGTCCTCGAGGAAGGCGCGCGTCAGCTCCGCCTGCGCCCCCACGGTCCCGACGACCCCGTCGCCTGAGCGCGCGCCCCACCCCGGGAGGCGATCCGCCGTCCGGCGCCGGACGGTGCCCCGGCCGCGCCGTGCGTCGCGGGCCTGCGCTTCCGCCGCCCTATGGGGGGTTCTCCCCATAGGCCCGCGATCGGTCCGAAATTACCGTCCTGCCAGCGAGTGACAGGGGTCACAGCCGACTTCCGGGCGGCGCGACCCCGACTCGGTCCACGCAGCTCACCGCGTATCGGAAGCGGAGGTCGGACGATGCCAGTGCCGGGCATGTGCGGGATGGAGCACATCGGCTTCACCGTGCCGGACATCAACGAGGCATGTGACTTCTTCGAGCGCATCCTCGGCGCCGAGACGCTCTACACGGCCGCGACGGACTTCCGTCACGACGACGACGACTGGATGCAGGAGCACCTGCGGGTCCACCCGCGGGCGGTCATCAAGGAGTTCCGCTACCTGCGGCTGGGCAACGGCACGAACCTCGAGGTCTTCGAGTACGAGGCGCCCGACCAGAACCGGACCCCGCCGAAGAACAGCGACATCGGCGGGCACCACCTGGCCTTCTACGTGGAGGACATCGACGCCGCCATCGCCTTCCTGAGGGAGAACGGCGTCGAGGTCCTCGGCGAGCCGACCGCCTACACCGAGGGACCCAACCTCGGCCTCACCTGGTGCTACTTCATGGCTCCCTGGGGTCAGCAGCTCGAGGTCGTCTCCGCGCCCCAGGGGACCGTCTACGACAACGAGGCCAAGAAGACCGGCAAGACGCGGCTGTTCCACCCCAAGTACGCGGCCGAGACCCTGCTCGGCAGCAGCGCCCCCGCGTCCCCTGCTCCGGCGCCCTGAATCCGCCCCTCCGGCCGCCCGCGCTGGCGGCACCCCTCCTCGGCCACGCCGCCGTGGCCGCCTGGCCCGCTCCGCACCCCCATTGTCCGAGAAGGAGACAACGATGTCTGAGCTGCAGCTGCCCCCCTCCCGGGGGCTGTCGCGCCGCCGGTTCCTGGGTGGCCTGGCCGGCTCCGCCCTGCTGCTCGCCGGCTGCGGCGGCGGCGAGGGCAGCAGCCGGGCCAACCGGACCTTCGCCAACGAGGCGGAGAAGTGGCGGCAGTACGACGGGTTCAAGCTGACCTTCGTCACGGAGAACACGCCGCCGTCCACGGGGATCAAGCAGCTCGTCGACCGTGGTGACTTCAAGAACCTGACCGGCATCGACGTCGAGATCCTGCAGCAGGACCTGCCGGTCATGTTGCAGAAGGCCGAGCTGGACCTCCGGTCGGGCGGAACCACCTACGACCTCATCTACGCCCAGGACAAGCCGGTCACCTCGGTGCTCGCGGATTACCTGGAGGACCTGAGGCCCTACATGGAGGACGACTCGCTTCCCCAGGCCGACGGGGGCTACGACGAGGGCACGTGGTACCCCAACTACCTCGACGTGGCCAGCTACGCGTACAGCGACCGGTTGATCAGCCTCCCGTACGACGCCGCGGACGCCGTCTTCTGCTACCGGCGCGACCTCTTTGAGCAGTACGCGGGCCAGTTCCAGTCCGAGTTCGGCTATCCCATGCAGTACGGCCCGGACACGACCTGGAAGAACGTCCTGGACTTCGCCACGTTCTTCAACCGGCTGAACGCCTCCGACCCGACCGTCCCCTACGGGATGGGCCTGCACCTGGGGCAGTTCGCCTGGACCACCCAGCTCGACGTTCAGCGGATGCTGTACTCGCACGGGCAGTGGCGGGAGTTCGACATCGACGACGTCCAGGGGTCCAAGGACCCCGGGGCGACCCGCTGGGGCGACGACCAGTCGATCCGTGGCCTGGAGCTGTACAAGGCGCTGTTCGACCAGTCGACGCCGGACGCCCTGTCCCTCGGGACGGTCGAGGTGGCGGACGCGTACAACGCCGGCAAGATCGCGATGCTGACGCAGTACCACGAGTTCGCCGCGTCGTTCGAGGACCCGGCCAACGCCGGTGGCGGCGGGCGGACGGCCTACGACGTCTGCCCCAAGGGCGACCGCCAGTACCTCGCGGGCAACGGCGAACTGGTCAACGGCACCAACTGCGGCATCGGGGGCATCTCGATCAACGCGGCGGCGTCCGAGGACCAGAAGCGCGCCGCGTACATGTTCGCCGTGTGGGCGACCAACGTGGAGAACCAGGCGGAAAACCTCAAGATCTCGGGCGGGACGCCGACCCGCCTGGCGGTGGGGGACCGCCCGGAGGTCGAGCAGGCGCAGGGGCAGCCGTACGGCACGGGGGACACCGGTCGCGTCGGGCCCTCCCAGTACCCGAACGCCCTCACGTTCCCCGCGGTCACGGTGGGCATGGCCGACCCCAACGCGGTCCTCGGCCCGAAGATCCCGAAGTTCAACCAGTACGTGACCATCGTGGCCAACGAGATCCAGGCGATGTGCGCGGGGAACTCCGACCCCGAGGCCACCGCGAAGGTGATCCAGTCCCGGACCGACGAGCTGCACGGGGCGTGATCGGCGTGCCCCGGCCGGGCCCCCTGGCCGGCGACGCCCAGGCGAACGCAGGAGAGAACCAGCATGGCCGTTGACACAGCAACACCCGGGGCGGTGCTCGGCACGCCCAGGCCCAACACACCGCGTGCCCGCAGGTACCTCGCGCCGCTCCTGCTGCCGGCGGTCATCCTCCTGGCGCTGCTGAGCATCTACCCGTTCGTCTGGCTCATCTACATGTCGTTCCACGCGGTGGGCCTGGCGCCCGGCGCACCGAGCGAATTCGTCGGGCTGGACAACTGGCAGCGGATGTTCACCGACTCCCAGTACTGGGCCAGCTGGGGAGTGCTCGCCAGGTACTCCGTGGTGAGCATGGTGCTGGAGGTCGGCCTGGGGACCCTCCTCGCCATCCTCCTGAACCGCTCCAAGCACGAGAAGCTGCTGATCACCGTCCTGCTGATGCCGATGATGATGGCGCCGGTCGTCGCCGGCCTGCTCTGGCAGTACCTCTACAACGGCACCTTCGGCTGGTACTTCTGGGGGCTGCGCAGTGTCGGGCTGCTGGACGAGGGGACGATCCTCGGCAGCGCGGACACCGCTCTCTGGGCGATCGTCGCGGTGGACGTGTGGGAGTGGACCCCGCTGGTCGCGCTCATCGTCCTGTCGGGCCTCAAGCTGGTGCCCCAGGACCAGCTCGAGGCCAGCTGGATGGACGGCGCCGGGCCGGTGCGGAGCTTCTTCCAGGTCGCCCTGCCCAGCATCAAGGGATCGCTCATGATCGCGATCCTGCTGCGATTCATGGACAACATCCGCATCATCGACCACTTCATCGCCCTCACGGGCGGTGGCCCGGCCAACAGCACGAAGGTCCTCCCGCTCTACCTCTACGAGCAGTCGTTCTCGTTCTTCGAGCTCGGCTACGGGGCCTCGATCGCGCTCACGCTCCTGCTCGTGACGATCTTGTTCGGGAAGCTCGTGGTCAACCGGTTCGAGGAGCGGGAGCCCCGACCGTCGAAGAAGGACGAGGAGCTGGTCTGATGACGACGAACCCGCGCACGGGTACCCGGGACGACGTGACGCAGGTCCAGGACGACCGGGCCGACGTCCGGGGCGACGACCTCCTCCCGGGACCCGCGGTCGACGCCAGGGACCAGGTGGTCCGGGGTCGTGGCAGCCGGATCGCCGGGGTCGTCATCACGGCGTTCCTCGGTCTGTACGTGATCTGGACCCTGGTGCCCTTCTACATCATGATCACGTCCTCGTTCAAAGCCTCGGACGCGGCCTTCGCCCTGCCCCCGGAAGGCGACTGGGGCGGGGCCGTCTCCCAGCTGTTCGTCTTCAGCCCCACCACGGAGCACTACCGCGGCCTGTTCGCCCAGGGGGAGTTCGAGCGGTACTTCACCAACAGCGTGGTGGCCGCGGTCGCCTCGGCGGTGATCTCGGTGGTGTTCGGGACGACCGCCGCCTACGCCATCTCCCGTGGCCGGTTCCGGGGCAAGCGCGATCTGTACTTCTGGATCATCTCCACGCGCATGGCGCCGGTCGTCGCCGTCACGGTGCCGCTCTACGCGATCTTCAAGAACTTCGCCCTGCTGAACACCCTGCCGGCGCTGATCCTCGCCTACACGGTGTTCAACCTGCCGTTCGCCATCTGGATCCTGAAGGGCTTCTTCGACTCGGTGTCCTACGAGATCGAGGAGGCCTACATGGTGGACGGGCACTCCCGGTGGCAGGCCCTGTGGAAGATCATCCCGCTGGTCGCCCCCGGGCTGGCCGCGGTCGTCGTCCTCTGCATCCTGCTGGCCTGGAACGACTTCATCTTCGCCGCCGTCATGGGCGGCGAGGCGGCCAAGACACTCCCGGTCGCGACCCAGGGGCTGAAGTCGGCCAGCGGCATCGAGTGGGGCCAGATCATGGCTGCCGGCGTGGTCACGGTCGCGCCGATGCTGCTGCTCGGCATCGTGATCCGGAAGTACATGGTCCAGGGCCTGACCATGGGCGCGGTCAAGCAGTGAGACGGGCCGCTGACCTCATGACACGGCACCTCGTGGCACGACTCTCGTCGTCCCCACGTCCCAGCACCCCACCCGCCTCCGGGCGTCCGGTCGAGGAGTTCTCATGGCATCGCTGACGTTCAACGGAGTCTGGAAGCGCTACGACCAGGTCGAGGCGGTCAAGGACCTCAACCTCGCCGTCGCCGACGGGGAGTTCCTGTGCCTCCTGGGCCCGTCGGGATGCGGCAAGTCCTCGTCGCTGCGCATGATCGCCGGCCTGGAGTTCATCTCCGACGGCGACATCCTGCTCGACGACCGGCGCATCAACGACCTCGAGCCGAGGCACCGCGACATCGCCATGGTCTTCGAGTCCTACGCGCTGTACCCGACGAAGACCGTCTTCGAGAACATGGCCAACCCGTTGCGGCTGCGCAAGCTGTCGAAGGACGAGATCGACCGGCGGGTGCGCGAGACGGCGCGGATCCTGGAGATCGAGCGACTCCTGAACCGGCGCCCGTCGCAGCTGTCGGGCGGCCAGAAGCAGCGCGTCGCCATCGGGCGGGTCCTGGTGCGCGAGCCCCAGGCCTTCCTGTTCGACGAACCGATCGCGCACCTGGACGCCAAGCTGCGGGCCCGGATGCGCGGCGAGCTCAAGCACATCCAGAAGACCCTCGGCACCACGACGGTCTACGTCACCCACGACCAGCTCGAGGGCATGTCGATGGCCGACCGCATGGCGATCATGCGGGAGGGGGTGCTGCAGCAGGTCGGCACTCCCCACGAGGTCTTCAACCGTCCGACCAACGTGTGGGTGGCCACCTTCGTCGGGGACCCGCCCATGAACATCCTCAACGCCGAGGTGCAGGCCGCCGACGGCGGCCTCGTCGCCCGCGCGCCGGAGTACACCATCACGATCCCGGCCCAGCAGGCGGCGGCGCTGTCCAGTGCCCGGTTGACCGACAACAAGGTCCAGATCGGGGTCCGCCCGGAGGCGCTGACCCTGTCCTCGGTCCGGGATCCCCAGCACCCCATCGCCGGACGCATCTACGCGGTCCAGCCACTGGGTGACGTGGAAATCGTGGACGTCCGGGTGGGTGACGACCGGATCCTGGTCCGCACCGAGCTCGGGACGATCTCCAACGAGGACATGAACGCCCCGGTGTTCCTAGGCTACAAGCCGGAAAAGCTCTACTTCTTCGATGCCGTTTCCGGCCAGGCCGTGTACTGACCCAGGCCCTCGGGGCCCGTCCTTGGCCGACGCATGGGACTGGACCAGGGCTCGGGTCACGGACCTCTTCGCAGCGGTCGGCGCCCACTCCCTCGCGGGCCGGTCGACGCCTTCCATACCAGAACTCACCCGGCGCCATGGAGCGCCCGTCAGAGGATCAGGAAGTCGAATGCCCAAGGTCATCCCCCTCGCACCGGCGGCCGAGTGGGTCGAGCTGTCGTCGACCGACGAGGACTGGGACGAATTCCCAGGCGACCGGCTCAAGACGATGCTCGTGCAGCTCTACCTCATCCGAGCCTTCGAGGAAGAGGTGCTCGACCTCGCCAGCCAGGGACTCATCCACGGTCCCGCCCACTCGAGCATCGGGCAGGAGGGTGGCGCGGTCGGGTCCTGCCTGTCGCTGCGGTCGGACGACCAGGTCACCGGCTCGCACCGCGGGCACCACCAGTTCCTCGCCAAGACCCTCGGCCACGTGGCGCCGGACGGACTGGACCCCGCCGCGGACTTCTCGCCCGCCGTCCGCGAGGTCCTGGAACGGTCCCTCGCCGAGATCTGCGGCCTGGCGTCGGGCTACTGCCGAGGCCGGGGCGGCTCCATGCACCTCCAGTGGGAGGAGGCCGGGGCGATGGGGACGAACGCCATCGTCGGCGGCCACGTCCCGCAGGCGGCCGGGTTCGCGTGGTCGGACAAGCACGCCGGCACGGACGCCGTGTCGGTCACGTACTTCGGCGACGGGGCCATCAACATCGGCTCGGCCTTGGAAATCTTCAACCTGGCCGGCGCCTGGAAGGTCCCGGTCTGCTTCTTCATCGAAAACAACCACTACGCCGTCTCCACGACGCCCGAGGAGGCGACGGGGGAACCGCGGCTCTCGGCGCGAGGGCTCGGCTTCGCCATCCCCAGCTGGCGGGTGGACGGGATGGACCCGCTGGCCGTCCACCTCGCCATGGAGGAAGCCGTGGCGCACATGCGCGCCGGAGGCGGGCCGACCCTCATCGAGGCCGACGTCTACCGCTACTTCCACCAGAACGGGCCTTTCCCGGGGAGCGCCTTCGGCTACCGCACCAAGGACGAGGAGCGCGGCTACCGGGAGCGGGACCCGCTCATCCGGGTGGCCGCCACCCTGGTCCGCCGAGGCCTGCTCAGCGAGGACGACGTCGCCGGGCTCTGGTCGAAGTCGAAGCAGGTGATGAAGGACATCTCCGGCTCCTTCCTGGAGCCGGACCCGGACGGCAAGCCGGGCTCCAACCGCTACAAGCGCGACCTGCTGCCCGACCCCGCGTTCGCGGACGTCGGGGTGCGCGGTGACCTCTCCGAGCTGTCCGGTCTCCGGTACATGGAAGCCACCGAATACCAGGGCGCCACGAAGGAGCGGAAGTTCATCGACGTGATCGCCGACGTCATGCACCGGCGGATGGAGACCGACGAGCGGATCGTCGTGATGGGCGAGGACGTCCACAAGCTCAAGGGCGGCCCGCGCGGCGCCACCCGCGGGCTCAAGGCGGCCTTCCCCGACCGGGTCCTCGGCACGCCCATCGCCGAGAACGCCTTCGTGGGCCTGGCCGGGGGCATCGCGCTCGACGGGCGGTACCGCCCGGTGGCCGAGCTCATGTACGCCGACTTCATCTGGGTCGCGGCCGACCAGCTGTTCAACCAGGTCGCCAAGATGCGGCACATGTTCGGTGGCGACAGCCCCGTCCCCTACGTGCTGCGGATGAAGATCGGGACGGGGACCGGCTACGGTTCGCAGCACTCGATGGACCCGGCGGGCATCATGGCCACCGCTCCGGGGTTCCGGATCATCGCGCCGTCGAACCCGTACGACTACATCGGGCTGATCAACACCGCACTGGCGTGCGACGACCCGGTGGCGGTCCTCGAGCACGACGCGGACCTGTACTCCTCGATGGGCACCGTCCCGGAGGAGGACCTGGACTACTGCCTGCCCGTGGGCCGGTCCGCGCTGCGGAGGGAGGGGGAGCAGGTCACGGTCATCTCGTACCTCTCGATGGTCCCGCGGTGCCTGGACGCTGTGGAACAGGCGGGCGTCGACGCCGACGTCATCGACCTGCGCTGGCTCGACCGGGGGAGCCTCGACTGGCCGGCTATCGAGGCCAGCATCCAGAAGACGAACAACGTCCTCGTCGTCGAGCAGGGGGCGATCGGCACGTCCTACGGGACCTGGATCGCCGACGAGATCCAGCGACGCTACTTCGACTGGCTGGACCAGCCGGTGCAGCGGGTGCACGGCGGCGAGGCCTCGCCGAGCGTCAGCAAGGTCCTGGAGCGCGCGGCGCTCGGCCAGACGGAGGACATCGTGGCCGCGCTGACCGCCATGACCAAGTGAGCGGGACCGCCGTCCCGAACCCCAGCCGACTGCCGGAGGGCTAGGTCACGTGGCAACCGTTCTCAGAATGCCGGGCGTCTCCGCCGACGCGACGGAGGCCGCGCTCCTCGACTGGGCGGTCGAGCCCGGTGCGACGGTCAAGCGCGGCGACGTCATCGCCAGCGTCGAGACCGACAAGGCCGTGGTGGAACTGGAGGCCGAGGAGGACGCCGTTCTTTTCAAGACCCTGGCCTCCGCCGGGGAGATGGTGCCCATCGGCGGGCCCATCGCCGTCTTCGTCCAGCCCGGTGAGGAGGTGCAGGACGAGCAGGCGATCCTCGGGAACGTCGGGCTGGGGCCGCAGATCTCCGGTCCGCTCGAGGGCGCGGACGAGGAGCGGTCCCAGGACGCCCTGGTGCCGGGAGCCAAGGAAGCGCTCATCGAGCACACCGCGGATGCGGTGGTGAGCGGCAACGGGGACGGGCACGGGCGCGTCTTCGCCAGCCCCCTCGCCCGCCGGCTGGCAACGCAAGCCGACCTGCGGCTCGAGGACCTCGAGGGCACCGGGCCCGGCGGCCGGATCCGGCGCCGTGATGTCGAGGCGGCCCTGAGCAAGCGAGGGGCCGCCGCGACAGCTCCTCCCCTCGAGGTGGTGGGGACTCCGGCCTCGGGGGATGGGGCCGCCGAGCAGACGCCTGCTCCGGCAGGTGCACCGGCGGCGGCCGTGGCAGGCGCCGCGTACACCGAGATCCCGCACTCCCGGTTCCGCCGGGCCGTGGCCGCGGCACTCACGGCCAGCAAGCAGCAGGTGCCGCACTTCTACCTCACGGCGGCCTGCCGGGTGGACGCGCTGCTGGACCTGCGCCGGCGGGTCAACGACGAGGGCGGCGTCAAGATCACCATCAACGACTTCTTCGTCAAGGCGGCCGCCCGGGCCATGGTCGCGGTCCCCGACATGAACGTCGTGTGGACCCCCGACGCCGTCCGGCGCTTCGAGTCGGTCGACATCGCCGTGGCGGTGGCCAGCGAGCGGGGTCTGGTCACCCCCGTCGTCCGGTCGGCGCAGAGCCGGTCGCTGTCCGATATCTCGGCCACGGTCAAGGACCTCGCCGCCCGCGCCGCCGCCGGCACGCTCAAGCAACAGGAGCTCGAGGGGGGATCGCTGGCGATCTCCAACCTCGGCATGTACGGCGTCGAGGAGTTCGCCGCGATCATCAACCCGCCGCAGGTCGGGATCCTCGCCGTCGGCGCCGTCACCTCCCGCCCGATCCAGCTCGACGACGGGGGAGTGGGGTTCGGCCAGTTCATCACGGTGGTGCTCTCCGCTGACCACCGGCCCGTCGACGGCGCTCTGGCCGCCCAGTGGCTCGCGCGGTTCCGCGAGCTCGTGGAGAACCCGATCCGGCTGCTCGTCTGACGCGGTGACAGCCACCACAGCAACAGCCCAGTCCCGGCAACCCTGGAAGGCAGCGCGATGACATTCCTCGTGAACGACCCCAGCGACTTCCCGAGGGAACTCGCCGACGGGTTCCTCGCCGCCAACAAGCGCTACGTCCGGAAGGTCTTCGGTGGAGCGGTCCGGGCCACCGAGAGCAGGCCGGGCAAGGTCGCCATGATCGTCGGCGGGGGCACCGGCCACCACCCGGCCTTCGGCGGGTGGGTCGGTCAGGGCATGGCCGACGGCGTCGTGTTCGGCAACATCTTCTCCTCGCCCTCGGCCGCCCAGGCGGTCAGCGTCGGCCGGGCCGCCCACCACGGCGGCGGGGTCCTCATCGCCTTCGGCAACTACGCCGGCGACGTCCTGCACTTCGGGGAGGCGACGGAGCTGCTGAAGGCCGAGGGGATCGACGCGCGCATCGCGGTGGTCACCGACGACATCGCCTCCGCGCCGCCCGAGGAGGCGCACAAGCGCCGTGGCATCTGCGGGTGGGTGACCGTGTTCAAGGTGACCGGAGCCGCCTGCGAGGAGGGCCGCTCGCTCGACGAGGTCATCGCGGTCTTCGACCACGTGAACCACCGCACGCGCACGCTGGGGGTGGCCTTCTCCGGCTGTACGCTCCCCGGCGCGGACGGGCCGCTGTTCACCGTGGCGCCCGGCAAGATGGGGGTCGGCCTCGGCGTCCACGGCGAGCCGGGCATCTACGACGCCGACCTCAAGAGCGCTGACCAGGTCGCGCAGGTCCTGGTCGAGGGGCTGCTCAAGGACAAGCCGGAGAACGTGGGCAACCGGGTCATCGCGCTGCTCAACGGACTCGGCTCGACGACCTACGAGGAACTGTTCGTCACCTATGGCGCCGTCGAGAGGCTGCTGCGCCAGGCCGGCGTCGAGGTGGTCGACTGCGAGGTCGGTGAGCTGACCACCTCGCTGGACATGGGCGGTGTCTCCCTGACGCTCACGTGGACCGACGACGAGATCGAGCGGCTCTGGAACGCGCCGGTCGACACCCCCGCGATCCGCCGCGGCACGATGGAGGCTCCGCGCTTCATCGACGACTCGCAGCTCTCCACCGAGGCCCCCCGGATCACGGTCACCGAGCCGGGCAGCCCCGAGTCCCAGGACGCGGCGCGGCACATCGCCGCCGGGCTGGAGGCCGTGCTGGTCACCCTGCGGGAGCATCAGCAGGAGCTCGGCGAGCTCGATGCCTTCGCCGGCGACGGCGACCACGGGGTCGGCATGGTCCGGGGAGCGGAGAACGGGCTGGCTGCGGCGCGTGAACTCGCCGAGCAGGGGGCCGGCGCCCGGACCGTGCTGGCGGGGGCCGGCGAGGAGTGGTCCGCGCAGGCCGGGGGCACGTCCGGGGCACTGTGGGGAGCCATGCTCGCGGCCGCCGGCCAGGCGCTCGGGGACGACCAGCCCGTGGACGCCGCAGCGCAGGTGCGCGCCGCCCGTGCGGCGCTGGACGCCCTGCGGCGGATCGGCAAGGCCGAACCCGGTGACAAGACGATGCTCGACGCCCTCATCCCCTGCGTGGAGGCCCTCGAGGCCGAGGTACAGGGCGGCGCGTCGATCGCCGAGGCCTGGCGGAGGGCCGCGGACGCCGCGGAGTCGGCCGCGCAGGCGACGGCCCCCATGCGGCCGCGGATCGGCCGGGCCCGGCCGCTGGCCGAGCGCAGCATCGGTCATGCCGACGCCGGCGCGACGTCCCTCGCCCACATCGTGCGGACGATCGCCGACCAGGTGCGCGGTTGATCCGTCCACCGGCAGACGCGGCCGGGGACGGCCCGGCCGTCCTCGGCCGCAGCCGCGGCCCGCGGGGGCCGGTCCGGCCCCTGGTCGAGGGGAGCCCGCGGCCGCTGGTGGAGTGCCACGACGGCGTCCTGTTGGATCTCGACGGTGTCCTCTACGTCGGGCCGCACGCGGTCGCCGGCGCGCCGGAGGCCGTGGCCGCCGCCCGGGCGGCCGGGCTGCGCGTGGCGTTCGTGACCAACAACGCCTCCCGCACGCCGGAGACCGTGGCCGCCCACCTGACCGCACTGGGCATCGCCGCGGCACCCGGAGACGTCGTCACCTCGGCGCAGGCGGCGGCCACCCTGGTCGCCGAGGCCGTGGCACCGGGCGCGGCCGTCCTCGTCGTCGGCGGGGAGGGGCTGGACGCGGCGCTGGTGGAGCGCGGGCTGCGCCCCGTGCGGCAGGCCTCGGACCACCCCGCAGCGGTGGTGCAGGGCTTCTCCCCGGACGTCGGCTGGCGGCTGCTCGCCGAGGGCACCTACGCCGTCCGTGCCGGCGTGCCGTGGATCGCCAGCAACCTGGACGTCACCGTGCCCACCGCCCGGGGACTGGCTCCGGGCAACGGTGCGCTGGTGGAGGTCATCGCGCAGGCGACGGGGCGCCGGCCGGTCGCTGCGGGCAAGCCACAGACGCCGCTGCACCTCGAGGCCGTGCGCCGCACGGGCAGCCGCGAGCCGCTGGTCGTCGGCGACCGGCTCGACACCGACATCGAGGGGGCGAACCGGGCCGGTGTCGCCAGCCTGCTGGTGCTCACGGGCGTGACGACGCCCGTCGACCTGGTCCTGGCCCAACCGGTGCACCGTCCCTCGTACGTCTGTGCGGACCTGTGGGACGGCCTCATGCGGGGACACCCCCCGGTGCACCGCCACGAGGCCGGCGGGTGGAGCTGCGGCGGCTGGATCTGCACCACGACCGGGACGGGGATCGCCCTGGTCGGGGCGGGAGCGGGCCTCGACGGCCTGCGCGCGGTCTGCGCGGCCTGGTGGCACGACGGCGGAGGGGACCCGGAGACGGTCCGGGAGGTCGTGGCGGGGCTGGGGCTGTGACGAGGACGTGGCCATCGGGGTCGGCGGGACGGGACCGGGGATGTTCCGAGCCGGTGACGAGGACATTGCCAGCGAGTGTCCGAGTTCCTACGGTGTCCCCATGCCTGAGACCGCGGGCATGGTGCGGCGGGGGGACCTGTCCAGCGCCCTCTCCGCGTACGCGCGTGACCTGTACGAGGACGCCCGGCTGGTCCCCCTCCTGCGCAGGCTCATGACGGCCAGTTGCACCCTGACCGGATCGGTCGGCAGCAGCATCTCGATCGTCGACCCCGCTGCGGGGCGCTACACCAAGGTCGCCGAGCGCGGTACGGCCTGCCGTCTGGGTCAGAGCTTCCCCCTGGACGAGGGCGTCACCGGGCGGGTCATGGCCAGCCAGCGGCCGATCGTGCTGGCGAGCTACCGCGACGTCGCGATCGGGCACCTGCTGCCGGGCAGCCGGGCCCGCGACGGCGCGGTCGCGGCCATCCCGATCTGGTGGCGGGGTGACGTGATCGGGGCCAACGTGGTCTTCGCAGGCACCCCCCGGTCCTTCACCACCGACGAGGTCGACCAGCTCGAGGTGGTGACCCAGGTGGTCGCGCCCGGCATCGTCACGGCCGCCGGGCGGGACCTGGCGATGAGCCACCTGTTCCGGCGGGCCGAGGACCCGCCGGCGCTCCGGACGCAGGGCGCGGGCGCCGTGGACCCGACGTGTGCCTCGGTCGCCGAGGTCGCCCTCGGCCTGGCCTCCCTCGTGGCGCGGGCCTCGCTGCCGGGACAGGAGCCCGCGGACCCGGTGCAGGTGCGCATCGTCCGCGACGAGGCCGCCCTCCGTCTCGAGGTGCAGGACACCGGCGACCGGGCGGTCGGCTGGCAGGAGCTGGTCGACGGCGCGGACGGGGCCGTCGAGCTCGTCCTGGCGGAGGGGCGCAGCACGGCGTCGCTGCTGCCGACCGGCCCGGATCGTCCCGGCGCCACGCCCTCCCCGTTCACCGCGCGGGAGCAGCAGGTCGCCGTACTGCTGAGCCGGGGGATGAGCGATCGGGCGATCGCCGACGCGCTCCTCATCTCGCCGAAGACGGCCGAGAAGCACGTCGGGGCGGTGCTGCGCAAGACCGGCACGTCCTGCCGCACGGCCGCCGTCGTCCGGGCGCTGGAGCGGGGATGGCTCGTCGAGGGGCCGGCCACCCGGGGATGAGTCCTGGGGGGATCTCCCCATGGGACGCGCGGCCCTCGAGGGGTTGACTGACGGGGGACCCCGGTGCCGGACGCCGGGCGTCGTCGACCCCGAGGAGGACCCCTGTGCCCGTGGTGTCGCTGAAGGAGACGCTCGACCGAGCCTTCGCCGAGCGGTATGGCGTGCCGGCGATCAACATCGTCGACGACCTGAGCATCCAGGCCGTGCTCGCCGCCGCCGTCGAGGAACGCTCCCCGGTGATCATCCAGACGTCGGTGAAGACGGTGAAGATGTACGGCCGCGACCAGCTCTACGGCATCTTCACCGCGCTGGCCCGCGACGTCGACGTCCCGGTCTCGCTACACCTGGACCACTGTCCCGACCGCAGCGTGATCAGCTCCTGCCTGGGAGGTGGGTGGAACTCGGTCCTGTTCGACGCGCACGAGCTCGACGTCGCCGAGAACCTGCGGCAGACCACGGAGGTGGTCCAGGAAGCGCGGCGGTACGGGGCGAACGTCGAGGGCGAGATCGAGGGGATCCAGGGCGTCGAGGACGACATCGGTTCGGACGAGGCCTCGGTACAGCAGTCCCTCGAGGTGGCAGTCGACTTCATCAAGCGCACTGGCGTCGACTGCTTCGCGCCCGCGATCGGCAACGCGCACGGCCAGTACACGTCGGCCCCGGTGCTCGACCACCAGCGGGTCACCGACCTCGTCGAGGCCACCGGTGTCCCCATGGCACTGCACGGCGGTACCGGTCTGTCGAAGGAGCAGTTCCAGGACCTCATCGCCCGGGGATGCGCCAAGGTCAACATCTCCACGGCGCTGAAGGAGGCGTACATGAAGTCCGCCCTCGAGTTCCTGCGCGGCGCCGAGGAGAAGGGCAAGTGGGACCCGCCGTCGCTGTTCAGGCACCAGACTGCAGCGGTCACGCAGATGGCCCGTGAGCACATGCGCCTGTTCGGCAGCTCCGGGAGGGCCTGATGCCCACCCTCGTCTTCGACTGCGACGGGGTGCTCGCCGACACCGAGCGGTACGGGCACCTGCCGGCCTTCAACGCCACGTTCGAGCAGTTCGGCCTCCCGGTGCGCTGGGACGAGGAGGAGTACGGGCGGCGGCTGAAGATCGGTGGAGGCAAGGAGCGGATGGCCAGCCTCTTCCGGGACCCCGGCTTCGTCGAGGCCGCCGGCATCCCGGGGGACGAGAAGGAGCGGGCGGACCTCCTGCTGACCTGGCACAAGGCGAAGACCGCCCACTTCAAGTGGATGGTCGCCAACGGTGAGCTGCCGCCCCGGCCGGGCGTCTCGCGGATCATCCCCGAGGCCCTGGCGGCCGGCTGGACCGTCGCGGTGGCCTCCACGTCGGCGGAGGAGTCGGTGCACGCCGTCCTGGTGAACGCCGTCGGACCGGAGGTGGCCGAGCGGGTGCCAGTCTTCGCGGGGGACGTCGTCCCGGCCAAGAAGCCCGACCCCGCCATCTACACGCTGACGCTGGACGTCCTCGGCGCCGACCCGTCCGACACGCTGGTCGTCGAGGATTCCCGCAACGGCCTGCTCTCGGCGACCGGCGCCGGCCTGCCCTGCCTGATCACGGTGAACGGCTACACCCGCGACGAGGACTTCAGCGAGGCCGTGCTGGTCGTCTCGGAACTCGGGGACCCGGGCCGCCCACCCATCGAGGTGCTCGCCAACCGCAGTGGGGCCCGCCCCGGGGACCACGTGACGCTCGACGACCTCCAGGAGTGCATCCGCACCGCCCCGCGGGTGGCGCGGGGAGCGACCGCCTGAGCCACCCGGCTCGTCTCGCCGCGCGGCCGCCCTCGCCGGACGCCCCGCGGCAGGCGGCCGACCGGGAGCCGCCCGGCCCGGAGCTCACTCGAAGCGCACGGGCTGGCCGGTGGCCTCCAGCACGGACATCCACAGGTCGCCCTGCGGGTCGACGTGGTTGCGGCTGCTGACGGCCAGCGGCATGGGGATGTGCACGAAGCGGCGGCGACGGCGGCCGACGATGATCTCCGTGCGCCCGGCCATCGCCGCGTGCACGGCGGCGTGGGCCAGCCGGAGGCAGTAGGCACTGTCGAAGGGGTTGGCCGGGACGCTGCGGATGGCGTAGCTGGGGTCGAAGTAGCGGACGTTGCACTCCATGCCGTGCGCATCGAAGTGCTCGGTGACCAGCCGGCGCAGCAGGCGCCCGATGTCGCCGAACCGGACGTTGCCGGAGGCGTCCGTGCCGGGCGCCTCTTCCTCCACGTGTTCCTGTCCGGCCCCCTCGGCGGCGACGACCACGGCGTGCCCGAGCGCGGCCACGCGGCGGCGCAGGTGCTCGAGGAAGCCGCCGTCTCCCTTGAGCGCGAACGGCACCTCCGGGATGAGGACGTAGTCCGCGTCGTCCTTGGCGAGGGTCGCGTAGCAGGCGATGAACCCCGAGTGGCGGCCCATGAGCTTCACCAGGCCGATCCCGTTGGGCGCGGACCGCGCCTCGACGCCGGCCGCCTGGATCGACTTGGTCGCCTCGGCCATCGCCGTCTGGAAGCCGAAGCTCTGGTCGATGAAGGGGATGTCGTTGTCGATGGTCTTGGGGATCCCCACGACCGCGACCTTGAGCCCTCGTTCGCTCACGACCCGGACGACGTCCATGGCCCCGCGGATGGTGCCGTCCCCACCGATCACGAACAGGATGTTGATGTTCAGCCGTTCGAGGGCGTCGACGATCTCCTCCGGGTCCTGCTGGCCGCGGGAGGTGCCGAGGATGGTGCCGCCCTCGTCGTCGATGTGCATGACGACCTCGGGGGTGAGGTCGATGACGTCGTCGCCGTAGCTCGGGATGAAACCGCGGAACCCCCGCTGGAAACCGACGATGCGCCGCACGCCGTAGTGCCTCGACAACTCCAGGACGAGACCGCGGATGACGTCGTTGAGACCGGGGCACAGGCCGCCGCAGGTGACGATGCCGACCCGCGTCTTGGCAGGATCGAAGTAGATCTTCTTGCGGGGACCGCCGGGCTCGAGACTCGGCAGCTCCTCCAGGGGGACCCCTCGCGCGCGGGCCGTCGCGATGGTGTCGTCGAAGAGGACCCGGTCCTCCTCGACGACCGAGTGCTGGGTCGTCTCCCGGGCACGGAGTCTCGCGGCGAGGGGGGAGTCGATCCGGCACGGGCCCAGGGTCCGCACTGCGAGGTCCTCGCGGTCCACCATGCGCGAACGTTCCCACACCGGCGGGCGGGAGTCGGAGGACTCTGCGCCGCGTCGGTCAGCTCCAGCGTCTCCGGCTCCGGATGGCCCAGTAGTGCTCGGGCGGGTCAGGCGTCACCAGGTCCTCGAGGTCGACGGCTCGGACGAGGTCGAGGGCGGCGGCGTTGCTGCGCAGCTGCGGCACGGTGACGGCGCCGCACAGGACCACGTCGCACCAGGGTTGGGCGAGCGCGGCGGCGAGCGCGACCGCATCCGTCCCGACGCCGTGACGGCGAGCGGTGTCCTCTAGACGGGTGCCGTGCACGGAGCCCGGCTCGGTGAGGCGACCGTTGGCGAGTGCCTCCTTGACCACCACGCGCATCCCGGCCTCCCGCGCCTCGGCGAGCGCCGGGCCGACACTCGGCTCGAGGGGGTTCCAGGTCGCCTGGACGCTGGTGAACAACCGGACGCCGTCGTGCACGAGCTCCACGCCGCGCCGTACGGCGTCCGCCTGAGCGGGCCCGGAGGTGGAGAAGCCGAGCTCGACGCCGGTCCCGGCCACCTCGGCGAGCCGGGCGACCAGCGGCCGGTCGTTCCACAGCGGACTGCCCGGAGTGAGCGAGTGGACCTGGTACAGCCGCAGCCACCGTCCCAGGAGCCCGGCCGTCTCGGCGAACTGGCGCTCGAAGGCCGTCAGGCTGTGGTCCTTGACCTCGTGCTCCGGCGCATCGAGACGCCAGTCGCCGGTGTACGCGTACCCCCACTTGCTGGCGACGAAGGGCGCCGGGTCCACGCCCGGCAGCCAGCGGCTCAGGAACTCCTCCGCGAGCCCGTAGGAGCGAGCCGTGTCCACGTAGGAGATGCCGAGGGAGCCAGCTGCGTCGAGCAGTTCCCGAGCGCGCTCCTCCAGTGCCTCGACCGACCGGTCGGACGGCAGGTCGGCGTCCCGGCCCGTGGTGATGTAGGCAGGACGCCCGATCGCGGCCATCCCCAAGCCGAGTCGGGCCACGGTCGGTTCCTCCCTCCGGGTGGGCGCCGGGTGGTGCCGGTTTCGGCGACCGGGTCGGGACCACACTGCACCACGGGTGCGGTGTCCGGCGCCGGTCCAGTCTCGTGTGCGGGACTGCGGGTGGCGCAACCCCTGGGGGGCGACACCTGCGAGCGCCACGGGTCCTCATCCGGCCGTCGCGCCGCTCGTGACCTGGATTGCCACATTGGCAAGTTCCCTTGCTGCAGCGGCGGGCAGGGTCGCACAGTCGCCGCGGAGGTGGTCACGGTGACCGATGAGCTGGTGGACGAGTACGACGTCGTGGTGGTCGGCGGAGGTGCGGCGGGGCTGAACGGGGCGCTGGTGCTGGCGCGCTCGCGGCGGTCGGTGGTGGTGGTCGACGCGGGCGCACCCCGGAACGCGCCCGCGACGGGGGTGCACGGCCTGCTGGCCCGCGAGGGCATGCCGCCGGGCGAGCTGCTGGAGCGCGGGCGGGCCGAGGTCCGCTCCTACGGCGGCTCCGTCGTCGACGGCGAGGTCGTCGGCGCGGACCGGGACGGCGACGGTTTCACCGTCGGGCTGGCCGACGGCCGGACGGTGCGCGCCCGCCGGCTGCTGGTCACGACCGGGCTGGTCGACGAGCTGCCCGACGTCCCCGGGCTGCGCGAGCGCTGGGGTCGGGACGTGCTGCACTGCCCGTACTGCCACGGCTGGGAGGTCCGCGACCAGGCCATCGGGGTGCTGGCCTGCGGCCCGATGGCGGTGCACCAGGTGCTGCTGTTCCGGCAGCTCAGCGCCGACGTCACGCTCTTCGCGCACACCCAGCCGGCGCCCTCCGGCGAGCAGGCCGAGCAGCTGGCCGCCCTCGGCGTCCCGGTGGTGAGAGGCGAGGTGACCGGACTCGAGGTCGCCGACGACCGGCTCGCCGGCGTGCGGCTGGCCGACGGCACGCTGGTCCAGCGGGCGGCGGTCGCCGTCCAGTCGCGGATGGTCGCCCGCACCGGCTTCCTCGCCGGCCTCGGCCTGACCCCGGTGCCGCACCCGTCGGGGATGGGGGAGCACCTGGTCGCCGACGCGGCCGGGCGCAGCGCCGTCCCCGGCGTGTGGCTCGCCGGCAACGTCACGGACCTGGCCGCGCAGGTCGGTGCGGCAGCGGCGGGGGGTGCGGCCGCAGCGGCCCAGGTCAACCACGACCTGGTCCTCGAGGACACCCGCCGGGCGGTCGCCGCCACCCGCGGGCCGCTGGGGGTCTGAGCGGCGTCCGCCACGTCCAGGAATGGACGGCGCCGGTGCCGCCTTGGCCCCTGAGGTCTGGCCAGCGTGGGCCGCCCGCACCACCGCCTCGATGAATGGACGCCCGTGACCGACCTGCAGGACCGCGCCGCGACCGCGACGCTCACCCCGACGACCGAGGCCCCGCCGCCCAACCGGGCGCTGCTCGCGCTCCTGCTCGGCGCCTTCGTCGCCATCGGGCCGCTGACGATCGACATGTACCTGCCGGCGCTGCCCACCATCGCCGCCGAGCTGGGGACGACGTCGGCGATGGTCCAGCTGACCCTCACCGGGACGCTGATCGGCCTGGCGATCGGCCAGCTGGTCCTCGGCCCGCTCTCCGACGCGTTCGGGCGGCGCGGACCGCTGCTGGCCGGCACGGCGCTGTACGTGGTGGCGTCCTCGCTCGTGCTGGTCGCCCCGAGCATCGAGGTGCTCGGCGTGCTCCGCCTCCTGCAGGGGGTGGGGGCGGCGGCCGGCGCGGTGGTCGCGATGGCGGTCGTGCGCGACCTGTTCACCGGGCGCGCGGCGGCCACCATGCTGTCCCGGCTGTTCCTCGTCCTCGGTGCCGCGCCGGTGCTGGCGCCCACGCTCGGCGGGGAGCTGCTGCGGGTCACGAGCTGGCGCGGCATCTTCGCCGTCCTCGCGGTCTACGGCCTGCTGCTGCTCGCCGTCGGTGCCGTGGCCCTGCGCGAGACGCTGCCGCCGTCCCGGCGCAGCGCCCGCGGCGTCGCAGGCACACTGCGGACCTACCGCGGGCTGCTGCGCGACCGCACGTTCGTCGGCCTGGTGCTCGTCGCCGGGCTGACGATGGCCGGGCTGTTCAGCTACGTCTCCGGCTCCTCGTTCGTCTTCCAGCGCCAGTTCGGCCTCGACGAGCAGGAGTTCGGCCTGCTGTTCGGCGCGGGCGCGTTCTGGCTGATCGCGGCCACCCAGCTCAACCCGGTGGCGCTGCGCCGCTGGTCGCCGGCGCAGGTGCTGGTCACCGGCACCGTGGCCGGGGCGGTCTCCGGCGCGGCGCTGCTCGTCCTCGCCGTCACCGGCACCGGCGGGCTCGTCGCGGTCGTCGTCCCGCTGTGGGCGATGCTCTTCGCCTCCGGTCTGGCGCTGCCCAACGCCCCGGCGCTGGCGCTGTCCCGGCACGGGGAGTCGGCCGGCTCGGCGGCCGCGCTGCTCGGCGCGGTGCAGTTCGGTGTCGGCGCCGCGGTCTCCCCGGTGGTCGGCCTGCTGGGCAACGACGCCGCGGCGATGGGCGCGGTCATCCTCACCGCGCTGGTCCTCGCGATCGTCGTCCTCGTGACCGTCGTCCGGCCGTGGCAGCTGACCGACGCGCCGGAGGACGCCGCAGCCGCCGGCGCCCACTGACCCGTCGCCGGTTGACGACCGGCCGGGTGCGCGGCCACGGTTCCCTGGTGCGCAGCGAGCACCGGGGCGGCCCACCCGCCTCGGACGGGCGTGTGGTCGACCGCCGCGGGCTCGCCCTGCTGACCGTCAGCCACGTCGTGGACGACCTGTACCAGGGGGCGGTGCCCGCGCTGCTGCCGTTCCTGGTGCTGGAGCGGGGCTGGTCCTACGCCGCCGTCACCGGCATCACCCTGGCCGCCACCGTGCTCTCCTCGGTGGTCCAGCCGGCCTTCGGGGTCCTGGTCGACCGCCGGCCCCTGCCGTGGCTGGTCCCGCTGGGCCTGCTGGTCGCCGGGGTCGGCATCGGACTGGCCGGCGTCGGCGACTCCTACTGGTGGACGTGGGCGGCGGTGGCGCTCTCCGGCCTCGGCGTGGCCGCCTACCACCCGGGCGGCCCGGGCGGCCCGCGCGGCCGCCGGCGCCTCGGCGCGGGGGATGAGCTGGTTCGCCGTCGGCGGCAACGTCGGTCTCGCCCTCGGCCCGGTCGTCGTCACGCCCGTGCTGCTCGCCTACGGCGTGGCCGGGACGCCCCTGCTGGCGCTTCCGGCCCTGGGCACGGCCGCCGTCCTGCTGGCTCTCGGCCGCCGGGCCCGCGCCCGCCCGCGCGCGACCGCCGCAGCCGGCGGGGCGCAGCAGCGGGACGACGACTGGCGGTCGTTCGGCTGGCTGACCGGGCTGGTGGTGATCCGCTCGGTCCTCTACTTCGGGGTGTCGTCCCTCGTCGCGCTGTACGTCATCGACCGCTTCGGCGTCCCCGCCCCCGCGGGCTCCGCGGCGCTCGCGACGTTCCTCGCCGTCGGGGCGGTCGGCACGCTCGCCGGCGGCTGGCTCGCCGACCGGTGGGGCCGGGTGCCGGCCATCCGGCTGGGCCACGCGATCGCCGTCCCCGGTCTGGTCCTGCTCGTCGCCGCACCCTCCTGGCCGGCGGCCCTCGCTGCCGTCGTCCTGCTCGGCGTGGGGCTCTACCTGCCCTTCTCCGTGCAGACCACCCTCGGGCAGGAGCTGCTCCCGAACCGGGTCGGCACGGCCTCCGGCGTCACCCTCGGCCTGGCCGTCTCGGCCGGCGGTGCCGTGACACCGCTGTTCGGGGTGCTGGCCGACGCGCACGGCCTGGTGTGGTCGGTGGCCGCGCTCCTCCCGCTGCCGCTGCTCGCGCTGCTGCTCAGCCTGCGGCTGCCCGGGCTGACCGGGTCCGCGGGGGCGGCGCCGTCCCGCGCGGAGGGCCGGCGGGGAGCCCCACCCGAGCGGGCCGCCCCGCACCGCTGAGAGCGCATCCGCCGTCCGCATGGCCTCGCGACCCGGCGCAGCGGCGCGGCCGGGAGCTGCGAATACTGGCCGGGTGACGGAGGGGGGCGCGGACCGGCGGACGTCGTTCTGGCCGCGGACCCGGGTCCGCCGGCCCGCCGACGGCGTCGAGCTGGCGCTCGCGGCCGGTGCGCTGCTGCTCCTCGTCCTGTTCGCCCTCCTGGCGCCCGACGTGCCCACGCCCGGGACCGACCTGGCGGACGCCGTGCTGGGCGGGCTGCCGCGCACCCTGCTCTCCATCGCCAACGGGGTCGCGTCGCTCGCCGTGCTCGGGGTCCTCGGAGCCGTCCTGCTCGACGCGTTCCGGTGGCGCCGCTTCGCGGTCACCTCCGCCGGCCTCGCCTGTGTCCTGGCGGTGGGCGCGGGCGAGGCCGCGGAGTGGCTGCTGGGCCGGCAGGACCTGCTGGGGCCGGCCGAGGACGCGGCGGTCACCCCGATCGCCGCCGCCGTCGGCCTGCTCCTCGGCGCCGACCTGCAGCGGCGCCCGCGGTGGACGACGCCCGCCCGGCTGGCCGTCGGCGCGGCGCTGCTGTGCGCGCTGGGGCTGGGCAGCCTCACCCTGCTCAGCGGGGCGATCGCCGTCCTCGCCGGGCTCACGGCCGGCCTCCTCGTCCGGGTGGTGGTCGGCGTCGTGCCCGCCCGCCCGGACGAGGGGCGGATCCGCGCGGTGCTCGCCGCGGCCGGGCTCCCGGTGGACGAGCTGCGCGCGCTGCCGCATCCGGCGGAGAGCCTGCGCTACGCCGCCACCTCGCCCGGCGGGGACCTCGAGGTGACCGTCGTCGACCCCGACCGCCGCGGCGTCTCGCTGGCCCGCCGCGGGGTGTCGCTGGTGCGGCTGCGGTCGTCGGTCGTCGGCCGGCCCGCCCTCACCCTGCGCGGCCAGCTCGAGCGGGAGGCGCTCTGCGCCGGCATCGCCCGCGGGGCCGACGTCCCCGCCCCGTGGGTGGTGACGCTGCTGTCCGCGGGACCGGCGCTGCTGTCGGTGGCCCGGCCGCTCGCCGGCACCCCGCTCGGGAACGCGGACGGCGAGGTCCCGGGGGAGCTGCGGGCCGCGTTCGCCGCACTCCGGCGGGTGCACCGGGCCGGGGTGGCCCACGGCGCGCTCAGCCCGCGGTCGGTCGTCCTGCTGCCGGACGGCCGGGTCGGCTTCAGCCGGTGGCGCTCCGCGCAGCCGGCGGCCAGCGAGCTGCAGCGCGAGCTGGACCTCGTGGCGCTCCTGGTGACCGCGGCCGCGCACGCCGGGGTCGAGCCGGCGGTGGCCGCGCTGCGGGCCGGCTACGGGACCGAGCCGGCGGCGGAGGCGCGGCTGGCGGCGCTGGCCCAGCCGCTGGTGCTGCCCCCGCCGCTGCGCGAGGCGGTGCGCCGGACCGGCGTCGTCGGCGACCTGCGCACCGCCCTCGCCGGGCCCTCCGGCCCGGCTCCGGCCACGGCGCCGCGGCTCGAGCGCGTCCGGCCGCGGACGCTCCTCACGGTGCTGGCGGCGACGGTCGCTGCCTACGTCCTGGCCTCCCAGCTCTCCGAGGTCAGCCTCGTCGGCACGCTGAGCGCGGCCCGCTGGGAGTGGTTCGCGGTCGCGGTGCTCGGCTCGGCGGTGACCTACGTCGGGGCGGCGCTGGCCCTGCAGGCCTTCGTGCCCGTCGGCCTGCCCCTGGGCCGGACGACGCTGGTGCAGGTCGCGACGGCCTTCGTCACGCTGGTGACCCCGCCGACCGTGGGCCACGTCGGGCTCGGCATCCGCTACCTCCAGCGCTCCGGCGTCCCGCTGTCGACCGCCGCGGCGAGCGTCGCCGTGAGCCAGGTCGTCACCGTCGTGGTCACGGTGGTCGTGCTGCTGGTGTGCAGCTGGGTGAGCGGTGTCTCCGCGTCCCGCCCGACGCTGCTGCCCAGCGGTGAGGTGCTCGTCGTCCTGCTCGTGGCGACGGCGGTGCTCGTCGCCGTGGGCCTGCTGCCGCCGACCCGGCGGCTGCTGCACCGCCGGGTGGAGCCGCTGCTGCGCCAGACGCTGCCCCAGCTGCTCAGCGCGCTCACCCAGCCGCGCCGCGTCGGGACGGCGGTGCTGGGCATCCTGCTGCTCAACGGCGGCTACGTGCTGGCACTCGACGCCTCGTTGCGCGCCTTCTCCGCGTCGCTGTCCCTGCCGACGCTCGTCGTCGTCTACCTGGCGGCGTCCACGATCGGGTCGGCGGCGCCCACCCCCGGCGGGCTCGGTGCCGTCGAGGCCGCGCTCGTCGGCGCCCTGACGGCGACGGGTGTGCCGGTGACCGCCGCGCTCACCGCCGTGCTCGCCTTCCGGACGGCGACGTTCTGGCTGCCGGCCCCCTTCGGCTGGCTCGCCTTCCTCGCGCTCCAACGGAAACAGCGGATCTGACCCGTCTGCGTCCGACCCGCTCCGTCCGCTGCCCTGGATCGCTGACCTGCGGGTTCATCGTCATGCTGTTTTGCCGCGACGTTCGTTCGAACGCTGATCGGGAGCATGGACGGCGGGAGGCGCACGCCCGCCGGCCTCGGGGCTCCTGCCGACCGCACCGTCACCGCCGACCCCGCGGCCACTGCGGCGGCCGACACGGTCACCGTGTCGGCCGCCGCGGACACGACCGTCGACGAGCCGCCGTCTTCCGACGGCGCGAACCCGCCCGCCGGGCTGTCCGGCGGCTGATCCGCCAGCCCACCACGAGATACGAGACCCGGGCGAGCCGTCGTCACCCGATCAGGTGACGGCGGCGGTCACTCAGCGCGAGCGCCGACCGCCGCCCCTAGCTTCCGGCGCATGACCCCTCCGAAGCGCCGCCTGCTGCCCACCGCGCTCGCTGGACTCGCCGTTCTGGCCGCGGCCACCGCCTGCGCCGAGCCGGCGGACGGTGAGGCCGCGGCCGCGTCGTCGAGCACGGAGACGTCCAGCGCGGCCCCCTCGTCCAGCGCGGCCGCCGAGGAGCTGAGCACCGAGGACGAACTGGCCGCCGGACTGCTGCCGACCGACGCCTTCGGGCCGGAGGCCAACGTGGTCACCGTCGACGTCCGGCAGGTGACCACCGGCGCCTCCGGCGGGCTGCCTGAGGGCGCCACGGTCACGCCGCCCGAGTGTGGAGAGGGCCTGGGCGCCACCACGGTCGCCCCCGAGGACTTCGGCGTCGTCGTCGCCCAGTCGGCGACCGCCCCGGACGGCATCACCGTGGAGGTGCTGGCCGAGAGCGAGCAGGTCGGCGACGCCGCACCGGCGTTCGACCAGCTGGTCGAACGGTGCCCGCAGGTCACCGTCGACGCCCCCGACGGCACGTCGGTCACCATCGACTTCGCCGCCTTCGAGGTCCCGGACCTGGGCGACGCGAGCGACGGGCTGCGCTTCACCACCGCGGTCTCCGCACCCGACGGCACGCAGCTCACCGTGCCCTCGCTGCTGGCCGTGGCCAGGGACGGCCAGCGTCTGGTGTTCCTGCAGCGCACCGGCGCGGACTCCGACCCGCTGGACGAGGCCGCCTTCATCGACCTCTTCGAACATGCGGTCCGGACCGCGCAGGGCGCCTGACCCGGCCGGGGACGGCGGCGGTGCCTCCGGCGGCCGGTTCGCGTCGTCCCCGATCTGGTGGCGGTCCCGCGCCGGCGGCCGACGCCGTGCCATCGTCGCTCCGTGCTCGCAGCCCTCGCCCTCGTCGCCCTGGTGCTCGGGGCAGTTGCGGGGGTGCTCGTCAACCGTGCCGCCGGCCGCTTCCCCTGGCCGGCGGACGCCGGTGTCCGGGAGCTGCTGGGCCCGGGGCCGGTCGCCGTCCGGCCGCCGGTGATCGAGTGCGGAACCGCGCTGCTGACCGCCCTCACCGTGCTGCGCTCCGGGCTCACCTGGGAGCTGGCGGCGTTCCTGCTCCTCGCCGTCGCCGGCGTGCTGCTGGCCGTGATCGACCTGCAACACCGGCTGCTGCCCAATCGCGTGGTGCTGCCGGCGCTGGCCGCGGGGGCGGCGCTGCTGCTGGTGCCGGCCCTCGCCGACGGCGCGTGGGACGCGCTGCTGCGGGCGGTGCTGGGCGCGGCGGCCCTGTTCGCGGTCTACCTGGCGCTCGCGCTCGTCTCGCCCGGCGGACTGGGCATGGGCGACGTGAAGCTCGCCGCCCTCCTCGGCCTGTACCTGGGCTGGCTCGGCTGGGGAGCGGTGCTCCTCGGTGCGCTCGCCGGCTTCGTCGTCCAGGCCCTGGTCGCCCTGGTCCTGCTGGCGACCCGGCGGATCGGGCTGCGGGGCGAGCTGCCGTTCGGCCCCGCCATGCTCGCGGGTGCCGCCCTGGTGATCGGCGCCACCGCGCTCCTCCCCTGACCCCTCCGGCAATCCCCGCGGGGATCGCCGGAGGGCAGCGATGACGCGGAGTGACCGCGCGGGGAGAGCCGTCACCCGGTCGGGTGGACGGTGTCGGCCGAAGGGGTGAACGGGGCTCAAGCCGGCAAGCCGCCGACACGACACCCCTGGAGATGCCGCGACGCCGGGTCACCCCGACCCGGACCGGCCGGCACCGTCCCCCAGGGAGTCCCCGTGCTGAACCTGCTCACCAACCCGCTGGCCACCATCGTGACGCTCTACTCCTTCGCCGAGGCGCGCCTCAAGCGCGAGGAGAAGGGCGCGACCGCCGTCGAGTACGGCCTCATGGTCGGCCTCATCGCCGTCGTGATCATCGCTGCGGTCGTCCTGCTCGGCGAGAACCTCGACAAGCTGTTCGACACCATCGGCACCAAGCTCGGCGGCACCGCCACCCCCTGATCTCCGCTCCACCCCACGGCGCAGCGGCCCCGTCCCCCCGGGGCCGCTGCGCCGCGCCGCACCCGGCGACGACGACAGCGGGAGAGGAGGTGGGGGAGGAGTGCGCACCCGACTGCGGGACGAGCACGGCGCGAGCGCCGTGGAGTTCGCGATGATCGTGCCGCTGCTGCTCGTCCTGGTGCTCGGCATCGCCGAGTTCGGGCACGCGTTCCAGGTGCAGGGCACCCTGTCCGCCGCGGCCCGCGAGGGCGCCCGGGTCATGGCCCTGCAGAACGACCCGGCCGCGGCGCGCAGGGCGGTCCGCGAGGCCGCCCCGACCCTCGACCCGGCGGTCACGGACGCGCAGATCACCGTCACGCCGGCCGCCTGCCCGCTGACGAGCACGACCACCACCAACGTGCGCGTGACCGTCGACTACCCGATGCCCTTCCTCACCGACTTCTTCGGCGCCGACATCGACCTGACCGGGACGGGGGTCATGCGGTGCAACGGCTGACCGCCCGCCTCCGCCGCCGGCTCGCCGGCGAGCACGGCGCCTCCGCGGTGCTCGTGGCCCTGCTGCTGGTGCCGATCCTGGGGTTCACCGCGATCGCCGTCGACATCGGTGCCCTCTACGCCGACAAGGCCCGGCTGCAGACGGCGGCCGATGCCGCGGCCCTCGCCGTCGCCCGCGACTGCGCCCGCGGCGCCTGCGGCGACATGCGGGCCACCGCGCAGGACCTGGTCGACGCCAACCTCGGCGGCGCCACCGCAGCCCCGCCGGTGCTCGCCGGCGACCCGCTGCGCGTCACGGTCACCGGCAGCGCGCCCACCGAGCACTGGTTCGCCCCGGTCATCGGGCACGAGTCCACGCAGGTGGCGGCCAGCGCGACGGTCGCCTGGGGTGCGCCCACCGGGGGGACGGCGATGCTGCCGCTGATCTTCTCCTGGTGCGAGTTCGCGGCCCAGACCGGCGGCGGCCTGCCCTCGACCACCACCGAGCGCACCATCGAGCTGCCCAAGAAGTCCGGCACCGGCTGCACCGGGCCGTCCAACATGTTCGTGCCCGGCGGCTTCGGCTGGCTGACCACCGACGGCGGCACCACCTGCCGGGCCACCAGCCGCATCGGCGGGCGCTTCACCTCCGAGCCGGGCAACAACCCCTCGCAGGGCTGCCAGCCCGGCGACGTCGCCGCGCTCGTCGGGCGGACCGTGCTGCTGCCGATCTTCGACGAGGTCGGCGGCACCGGCAGCAGCGCCTGGTACCACGTCTACGGCTACGCGGCGTTCACGATCACCGCCTACCACTTCGGCGGCCCGTACGACTCCGGCCAGCCGTGCAAGGGCGAGGACCGCTGCATCCGCGGCTACTTCACCCGCTTCGTCGACGCCGGCGACTCCTTCACCTACGGCCCCGGTGCGCCCTCTCTGGGCGCCTGGGTCCTCCGACTCGTCCGATAGGGGCCCCTCGTGAGACGCCGACTGATCGCCGCCCTCGCGGCGCTGGTCCTCGCCGCCACCGGCGCCGTGGTCCTGCTGGCCTACGTGCGCGGTGCCGACGCCCGTGCCCTGGCCGGGGTGCAGACCGTGGACGTGCTGGTGGTCGACCGGCCCGTCGCCGAGGGGACGCCGGGGGAGGACCTGGCCGAACTGGTCCGCACCGAGCGGCTGCCGGCCAAGGCCGCGGTCCCCGGCGTCGTGACCGACCTCGGCGAGCTGGCCGGGCAGGTCGCCACCGTCGACCTGCAGCCGGGCGAGCAGCTGCTGGCCGCCCGGTTCGCCGCGCCCGATGACCTGACCGTCCCCGGCACCGTGGCCGCACCCGAGGGGGCTGCGGAGGTGAGCATCCTGCTCGAACCGCAGCGCGCCGTCGGCGGGCGGCTGGCCGCCGGGGACACCGTCGGCGTCCACGTCTCCCTCGACGGCAGGACGCATGTGCTCCTGAGCCGCGTCCTCGTCACCCAGGTGCAGGGTGCGCCGGTCGCCGTCGCGGACGGCGAGGGGACCGACACCGCGTCCTCGGGCGGCGCCGCGCCCTCGGCCAGCCTCATGGTCACCCTCGGGCTGCGCCCCGAGCAGGCCGAGGCCGTCGTCTTCGGCATGGAGCACGGCACCGTCTGGCTCTCCCTCGAGCCCGAGGGCGTCGACACCGGCGGCACCGAGGTCCTCACCCCCGAGAACGTCTACGAGAAGGACTACTCATGAGCCGCGTGGTGCTCGGCGCAGCCGACGAGGAGCTCGTCCTGCGCGTCAAGGAGGCGACCGACGGCGACGTGCACGTGCTGCCCGCCGGCCGGCTGCCCGCCGACCCGGCGCGGCTGTTCGAGCAGCTCGTCGACGGCGAGCTGCCCGACGTCCTGCTGATCGGGCCCGCCGCGGCGCCGGATGCGGTGCTCACGCTCGCCTCCCGACTCGACGTGCAGAGCCCCGGGATCACCGTGGTGCTCATGGCCGAGGCCTCGCCGCAGATGTGGCAGGCGGCGATGCGCTCCGGCATCCGCGACCTGCTCTCGCCCTCCGCCGACGTCCTCACCATCCGGGAGGCCGTCGAGCGCGCCGGCGCCGCCGCGGCCGGACGGCGGCGGGTGCTGCGCCCGGTCGAGGAGACCGCCCGCTACACCGGGCGGGTCATCACCGTGGCCTCGCCGAAGGGCGGCGTCGGCAAGACCACCGTGTCGACCAACCTGGCGATCGGCCTGACCGCGGCCGCGCCCCAGTCGACGGTGCTGGTCGACCTCGACGTCCAGTTCGGCGACGTGGCCTCGGCGCTGGGACTGGTGCCCGAGTACGCGCTGCCCGACGTCGCCCACGGCCCGGCAACCGAGGACACGATGGTCCTCAAGACCTTCCTCACCCAGCACCCCAGCGGCCTGTACGCGGTGTGCGGCGCGGAGTCCCCGGCGGCCGGCGACACCGTCACCGCTGCCGACGTCAGCCGGCTGCTCACCTCGCTGGCCCGCGAGTTCCGCTACGTCGTCGTCGACACCGCGCCGGGGCTGTCGGAGCAGACCCTGGCCGCCCTCGACCGCGCCACCGACGTGGTGATGCTCAGCAGCATGGACGTCCCCGGCGTCCGGGGGCTGCGCAAGGAGCTCGACGTGCTGCGCGAGCTCTGCATGATCCCGGCCGGCCGGCACGTGGTCATGAACCTCGCCGACGCCAAGGGCGGGCTGTCGGTGCGCGACGTCGAGACCGCGATCGGCACCGGGGTGGACGTCGTCCTGCCCCGCTCGGCCGCGGTGCCGCCGTCGACCAACCAGGGCGTGCCGATCCTCGCCTCGGGCCGCCGCGACCCGGTGGTCAAGGAGCTGCGCCGGCTGGTGTCCCGGTTCGCCGCCACCCCGATCGTGCGGCCGGGCCGCTACCGCGCCAAGCACCGGGCGGCGTCGTGACCTCCGCCTTCGTGCACCGGGCGGCGTCGTGAACCTCGCTTCCCGGCTCGCCGCGGCCCAGGGGCGGCCCCTCGCCCCGGAGGCCCCCGCGGTCCTGCCGGCCCCGCGGCCGGTGCCGGCGGTCGTGGCCCCACCCACCGACGCGCTCGCCAAGCTCAAGGACCGCGTCGCCAAGGCGCTGTTCGAGCGCATGGGCAACCGGATGAACGACCCGTCGCTGTCGGAGGAGCAGCTGCGCGCCGTCGTCCTCGGCGAGCTCGACGAGGTCGTCGAGGAGGAGAAGGTCCCGCTCTCGGCCGACGAGCGCGCGCGGCTGACCGCCGAGCTGGCCGACGACGTCCTCGGCTACGGCCCGCTGCAGCGGCTGCTCGACGACCCGAGCGTCACCGAGATCATGTGCAACGGCCCGGACGCGGTCTACGTCGAGCAGGACGGCCGGCTGGTGCGCACCGCCGCCCGGTTCACCTCCGAGGAGCACCTGCGCCGGGTGATCGACCGGATCGTCTCCCGGGTGGGACGGCGGGTCGACGAGTCCTCGCCGCTGGTCGACGCCCGGCTGGCCGACGGCTCCCGGGTCAACGCGATCATCCCGCCGCTGGCCTTCAGCGGATCGACGCTGACCATCCGCAAGTTCGCCAAGGACCCGTTCACCGTCGACGACCTGATCGGCTTCGGCACGCTCTCGCCGGAGATGGCCGAGCTGCTGCGCGCCTGCGTCGAGGCCCGGCTCAACATCATCGTCTCCGGCGGCACCGGCACCGGGAAGACGACGCTGCTCAACGTGCTCTCCTCGTTCATCCCCGAGGGCGAGCGGATCGTCACCATCGAGGACGCCGTCGAGCTGCAGCTGCAGCAGGACCACGTCGTCCGGCTGGAGTCCCGGCCCCCCAACATCGAGGGCCGGGGCGCGGTCACCATCCGCGACCTGGTGCGCAACTCGCTGCGGATGCGCCCCGACCGGATCGTGGTCGGGGAGTGCCGCGGCGGGGAGTCGCTGGACATGCTGCAGGCGATGAACACCGGCCACGACGGGTCGCTGTCGACGGTGCACGCCAACTCCCCGCGCGACGCGATCGCCCGCCTCGAGACGCTCGTGCTCATGGCCGGGATGGACCTGCCCCTGCGGGCCATCCGGGAGCAGATCGCCTCGGCCGTCGACGTCGTCGTCCAGCTGACCCGGCTGCGCGACGGCACCCGCCGGGTCACCCACGTGACCGAGGTGCAGGGCATGGAGGGGGAGACGGTCACCCTGCAGGACGCCTTCCTCTTCGACTACTCCGCCGGGGTGGACGCCGCCGGCCGCTTCCTCGGCAAGCCGGTGCCCACCGGGGTGCGGCCGCGGTTCACCGACCGGTTCGCCGAGCTGGGCATCCAGGTCTCGCCGCGGGTCTTCGGCACCGTCGAGCCGCGGCGGGGGTGGGCCTGATGCTGCTCGTCGCGGGCCTGCTCGCGGTCACCGGCGCGCTGCTGGTGCTCGCCCTCGTCGTCGTCCCGGCGGGGCCGCGGCCGGTGCCGCTGTCCCGGCTCGACCCCACGGTGGTCCCGCCGGCGTCCGCGCTGGCCGGGGCGTCGGCCGCCGCGGGTGCCGCGGTCGAGCGGGTGCTCGCCCGGCGCGGGCTGGTGGCCCGCGGCGCGGCCGCGCTGGAGCGGGCGGGCGTGGCGACGGCACTGCCGGACGTCGTCCTGCTGGTGGGCCTGGGCGCCGTCGTCCTCGGCGGGCTCGGCCTCCTGCTCGGCGGGGTGCTGCTCGCGCTGCTGTTCACGGTGCTCGTCCCGCTGGGCGCGAAGGTGGCGCTGGGGCTCCGGCGCGGACGGCGGCAGGCGGCCTTCGCCGACCAGCTCGACGACTCGCTGCAGCTGATGGCCTCGAGCCTGCGCGCCGGGCACAGCCTGCTGCGCGCGGTCGACGCGGTCTCGACCGAGGCGGCGTCGCCGACGGCGGAGGAGTTCGCCCGCATCGTCAACGAGACCCGGGTCGGCCGCGACCTCGGCGACGCCCTCGACGAGGTGGCCGACCGGGTGGCCAGCGACGACTTCCGCTGGGTCGCCCAGGCGATCGCCATCCACCGCGAGGTCGGCGGCAACCTGGCCGAGGTGCTCGACACCGTCGGGCACACCATCCGCGAGCGCAACGCGATCCGCCGCCAGGTCAAGGCGCTGTCGGCCGAGGGCAAGCTGTCGGCGGTCGTGCTGATGGCCCTGCCGTTCGGCATCGTCGGGTTCCTGTCGGTGACCAACCCGGCCTACCTCGCCGGCTTCACCGAGGGCCTCGCCGGTTACCTGATGATCGCGACGGTCGTCGTGCTGCTCACCGTCGGCGGGCTGTGGCTCAAGAAGACCGTGGCGATCCGGTTCTGATGCCACCGACCCCCGCGCTCGCGGCCGTGCTGGCCGTCGCCCTCGCCGTCCCGCTGCTGGGGTGGGCGCTGCTGGCCCGCCCGCAGGACGCCGCCACCCGCGCCCGGGCCAACCTGACCCGCGGCCTGGAGCTGCCCGGCGCGGCTCCCGCCCGCCCGCGGCCCCGCCTGCTGCCACGGCTGGCCCGCGCCCTGACCCCGGCCGGCACGGTCGCCCGGCTCAACCGGCTGGCCGGCGCGGCGGGACGCCCGGCGGAGTGGCCGGTGCCCCGGCTGGTCGCGGCCAAGCTGGTGCTCGCCCTGGTCGCCGCGGCGCTCGGGGTGCTGGTGGTGTCGGCGAGCCCCGGCCCGCTGACCGTGCTCGTGGCCGTCGTCGTGACCGGGGTGGCCTACGTCGTCCCGGAGCTGCTGCTGTACAGCCGCGGGCAGGAGCGGCAGCAGGCGATCGCGCTGGAGCTCGCCGACACCCTCGACCAGATGACGATCGCGGTGGAGGCCGGGCTGGGCTTCGAGGCGGCGATGGCCCGGGCCGGGCGCAACGGCCGCGGCCCGCTCGCCGAGGAGCTGGTGCGCACGCTGCAGGACGTCGCCGTCGGCCAGCCCCGCCGCGAGGCCTACCTGGCGCTGGCCGAGCGGACGGCGGTGCCCGACCTGCGCCGGTTCATCCGCGCGGTGGTGCAGGCCGACGCGTACGGCGTCTCGATCGCCGACGTGCTGCGCACCCAGGCGGCCGAGATGCGGCTCAAGCGCCGGCAACGGGCCGAGGAGAAGGCGATGCAGATCCCCGTCAAGGTGATCTTCCCGCTGATCCTGTGCATCCTGCCGACGCTGTTCATCGTGCTGCTGGGCCCGGCCGCCCTCGACATCGTCGACGCCTTCAGCGGGGGGTGAGCAGTGGCGAGATCGGCGGTCTCGTGGCGATCAGCAGCTGATGGCCACGAGACCGCCGATCTCGCCGAGCGGGTGGCGTCAGCTGCCGCTGCGGGGCTGGGCCGGGTTGGTCGGGTCGCCCTGGGACGGCGGGTTGATCTTCGGGCCGGTCGTCGCCTCGGAGACCTTCGATCCGCCCGCGGCGTGCGTTGGGTCGTCGGCGGCCGGGGCCGCGGGGTCGCCGCCGGAGGGCTGGGCGCCGTCGCGCAGCGCGGCCAGGCGGTTCTCCATGATCGTCACCACCTGCACCCGGTCGGCGTGCGCGCGCTCGTACTCCAGCAGCGTCTGCAGGCCCGCGGCGTCCAGTGTGCGGATCCGCGATGCCAGCCCCTCCACGGGGAGGTGGTCGTAGTCGGGCAGCGGCAGTCGGTCGTGCTCGGTCATGCCCGACCGCCTACCCCTGCCGCGGTCCATCGACACCGGGGTGTGAGGGCACGGTCGGTGGGTAGGCGGCGGAGGCGGGTCAGCCCGGGTTGCGGGCCCCGCCACCCAGCCCCCAGCGATCGAGGAGTGGTCCCACCCCCATGGACGTGTCCTTCCTGGCGCCGGTCTTCAGCGCCTCCGGGCCCTACGCCACGGTGTGCGCCGACGTCACGCACACCACCGAGAACGCCGACACCGAGCTCGAGCTGCGCGTCCGTGCCCTCGCCGAGCGGCTCGAGGGCCAGGGCGCGCCGGAGGCCGTCGTCGAGGCCGTCCGCAGCCGCCTGCTCGAGGCCAACGAGGGCGGCGAGATCGCCACGCTCCGCGGCCGGGCCCTCGTCGTGGCGGCCGACGGCTCGGTGGTCCTGGACCAGCCACTGGTCGACCAGCCGCGCCAGGAGGTCGCCGAGTACTCGCCCACGCCGGACCTGATGCCGGTGCTGCGCCAGATGCCCGGCCGGGTGCCGCACGTCGTCGTCCTCGTCGACCGCACCGGCGGGGACATCACCTACGTCGGGCTGCCCGGGCAGGACGCCGAGGAGGAGACGGTCAAGGGCGAGACCTGGCACATCCGCAAGGTGAAGGTCGGCGGCTGGGCCCACGACCACTGGCAGAACAGCGCCGAGGGCCAGTGGGAGGACAACGCCGACCGGGTGGCCGAGCGCATCGCCTCCTACGCCCGCCGGTTCGCCCCGCGCTTCGTGCTCGTCGCCGGCGACATCAGGGCCCGGAACATCCTGGCCGACCGGGCCGGTGACGCCTGGAAGGACCTCGTCGTCACGATGGAGGAGGGCGGCCGCGCGGCCGGCGCCGACCGCGAGGCGGTCGACCGGCGTGCCGCCGAGCTGGTCGCCGAGCACGAGGCGCACGAAGAGGCCGACACCGTCGAGAAGGTGCAGGCCGCCGCCGCGCACGGGCTGGCCGTGACCGGCACCGCTCCGGTCGTCGAGGCGCTGCGCAAGAGCCAGGTCGAGACGCTGGTGCTCGCCGACCAGCCGGACGACGAAAAGCTGCTGGTCGGCCCCGACCCGCTGCTGCTCGGCACCGAGCAGGGCGACATGGACGCACTCGGCGTGCAGCAGGTGCACTCGGTGCCCGCCGAGCGCGCCCTCGTCGCCGCCGCGGTGGCCAGTGACGCCGGCATGGTCGTCGTCCCCCGCTCGGCGATGCCCGGTGACATCCCGGTCGCCGCGATCCTGCGCTACACCGACGACTCCACGCCGACCCCCCAGTGACCCCGACCCCCGATCGATCGGAGACCCCGTGACCGACCCGCACCAGCCCGCCACCGCACCCGGCACGTCGCCCGGCGACGTCGAGCACCGCGCCGCGCTTGCCGAGGCCCTCGGCAAGGAGGTGTGGCCGGCCGACCGCGACACCCTCGTCGCCAAGGCGCAGGAGGCCAACGCCCCCGACCGCGTGCTGTCCGACCTGCGCCGGCTGCCGTCGGGCCAGCAGTTCGACAACGTGCAGGACGTCGCCCGCGCCCTGGGCATCGGCACCGAGCAGCAGCGGTTCTGAGATGACGACCCAGAAGGAGCCCAGCCCCGAGGCCTGGGCCAATGTCACCCACCACAACGTCGAGACCCGGTCGAACCCGGTGCTCCCCGAGGAGCAGGACGCCGGCCTGGAGGAGAAGGCGGCCGAGCTCATCCTCGCCGAGTCCGAGGAGCGCACGATCCACCCGGACCCGGACGACGCCCAGGGTGCGCACCGGCGCTCCGAGGACACCGCGGACCTGCCCTGAGCACGTCGGCCCGACCCGGTGCGGCCCACGAGCACGAGGTCCAGCTGCGCTGGTCGGACCCGGACTCACTGGGCCACGTCAACCACGCCCGGGCCCTGAGCCTCATCGAGGACGCCCGGCTCGCCATGACCGCAGGCGGGCCGGGCGACCGCGGGATCATCCTGGCGCGGCTCGAGGTCGACTACCTCCGCCAGCTGTACTACCGCACCGGCGAACGGCTGTGCGTGCGCAGCTGGGTGACCCGGCTGGGCACGAAGTCGCTCACCGTCCGGCAGGAGCTGGTCCAGGACGACGCCGTGGCCATCCGGGCCGACGTCGTGCTGGTGCTGTTCGACTTCGCCACCGACACCAGCCGCGCCATGACCGACGGCGAGCGCGCCCACTGGACCCGCTTCCTGAGGTGACGTTCTTCCCCGGCTTCGCGGAACGACGGGCCGACGTCGGCGACGGCGTCGAGCTCCGGGTGCGGGTGGGCGGCTCGGGCCCGCCGGTGGTGCTGCTGCACGGGCACCCGCGCACGCACACCACCTGGCATCGCGTGGCGCCGCTGCTGGCGGCGGCCGGGCACACCGTCGTCTGCCCGGACCTGCGCGGCTACGGCCGCTCGTCGAAGCCGCCGACCACCGACGACCACGGGCCGTACTGCAAGCGCGCGATGGCCGGCGACGTGGTCGCGCTGATGCGGGGCCTCGGGCACGAGCGGTTCGCCGTCGTCGGGCACGACCGCGGCAGCTACGTCGCGCTGCGCACGGCCCTCGACCACCCCGGTGCCGTCACGCACCTCGCCGTCCTCGACTGCATCCCGATCGTCGAGCACCTCGACCGCGCCGACGCCCGGTTCGCCGCCGCCTGGTGGCACTGGTTCTTCTTCGCCCAGCCCGACAAGCCCGAGCGGGCCATCGGCGCCGACCCCGACGCCTGGTACGGCGCGCTGGCATCCGGGAAGGCCGAGGTCATGGGGGAGGAGAACCACGCCGACTTCCGCCGCGCGATCGCCGACCCCGCCACGGTGCACGCCATGCTCGAGGACTACCGCGCCGGCCTCACCGTCGACCGCGCCGCCGAGGAGGCCGACCGGGCCGCCGGCCGGCGGGTCGCCTGCCCGACGCTGGTGCTCTGGTCGGCCCACGACGACCTCGAGGAGCTGCACGGCGACCCGCTGCAGATCTGGGCGGACTGGACGAGCGACCTGCGTGGCGGGGGTCGCGTCGACAGCGGCCACCACATGGCCGAGGAGGCCCCGGATGAGCTGGTCGCGGCGTTGGTCCCGTTCCTGACCGGCTGATCCCGGGTAGGGCAGCGGCATGCCGAAGACGACGAAGAGCGGGGACGCGAAGAAGAGCGAGATCCCCAGCACCCTGGAGCGCTCGGACGAGAAGGCGCAGCGCACCTTCGCCAAGACCCACGACTCGGCGATGGACTCCTACGACGACGAGCAGCGCGCCAACCAGGTCGCGTGGGCCGCGGTCAAGCACACGCACGAGAAGGTCGGCGACCACTGGGAGCCGAAAGACCACAAGGGCCCGAGCGACCCGCAGGCCGAGGGCGGCCGGGACACCGACCGCGAGACCAGGGGCGGCGTCGACGCCAACGCCACCAAGGAGCACCTGATGGACGTCGCCAAGCGGCTGGACATCAGTGGCCGGTCGAAGATGGACAAGGACGAGCTGGTCGACGCGATCCAGAAGGCCAACGACAGGGCCACCGCCGAGGCGCGCCGGAAGTGAGCCGGTGGCGTTCCGCTGCGGCGGGTCGCGGGTAGCCCATGCGTCATGGCCGACACCCGACGTCCCGTCAGCGAGCAGGTCGTCGTCGTCCTCGGTGCCTCCAGCGGCATCGGGCGGGCGACGGCGCTGGAGTTCGCCCGGCAGGGCTGCACCCGGATCGTCGTCGCCTCCCGCGGTGAGGAGGCCCTCGGCACGCTCGTCGAGGAGCTCACCCGGGAGGGCGCCGAGGCGGTCGCCGTCCCCACCGACATCACCGACCAGGCCGCCGTGCGCGCGCTGGTCGACGCCGCCGAGGCGCGCTTCGGCCGGATCGACACCTTCGTCACCGTGCCGGGGGTGGGCATCTGGGGGTCGGTGAAGCAGATCGACCTCGACGAGTTCCGCCGGGTCACCGAGGTCAACTACCTCGGCCACGTGGCCGCCGCGCAGGCCGCCGTCCCGGCGCTGGAGCGGGCCGGCGGCGGTGTGCTGATCGGCATCGGCTCGGTGGAGGGCTACCGGGCCGTCCCGCTGCACGCGCCCTACTCGGCGAGCAAGTTCGCGCTGCGCGCCTTCTACGACGCGTTGCGGATGGAGCTGGCCGAGGAGGGGTCGCCGGTCGAGGTGTGCCAGATCCTGCCCGCCGGCATCGCCACGCCGTTCTTCGAGCACGCCCGCACCAAGCTCGGCTCGATGCCCAAGCCGCCCCCGCCGGTGTACGCGCCGGAGCTGGTCGCCGAGGCGGTCGTGCGGGCGTCGGTGCACCCGCGACGGGAGGTGCCGGTCGGCGACGCCGCGCTGGGCTTCATCGCCGGGCAGCGGTTCAGCCCGGCCCTCACCGACGCGCTGCTGTCGGTGACCGGTCGCCGGCTGCAGACCACCGACCGGCCCGACGACGGCACCGACATCCTCGACACCCCGACGCCCGGACCCGGCCGGGTGCGCGGCGCCTTCGCCGGCCAGGTGCTCACCAGCAGCCCGGTCACCCGGGTCGCCGGCGCCGTGGCCCGCCCGGGCGAGCTGCTGCTCCGGGCTATCCGGCGCCGGGGATGAGCAACAGCTCGGTCTGCCGCTCGCCCAGGTAGGCCACGCCGTCGTCGGTGAGCGCCACGCCCTCCTCCAGCGCCATGCGCACCGGCTGGCCGCCCCACTCGGGCACCGGCACCCGCACGCACAGCTCGAGGGCGTAGACGGTGTCGGGGTGCAGCACCCGGTCACCGGCACCGGGGACGCCGCCCTGGTCGTCCCACCGGCCGATCGCCGGCCCCGCCCCGTGGCCGTGCACGCCGACCGGGTGCGAGTAGATGTCGCCGTCGATGCCCTCGGCCGCGGCGGCGCAGCGGGCCGCGGCCAGCACCTCGTTGCCGGTGCGGCCGGTCACCAGTTCGGCCGTGGTGAGGTCCTGCAGCCGGTTGCCCACGGCCAGCGCATCGCGCAGCCCGGCCGGCGCCTCGGTCTCGCCGCGGCG
Organism: Geodermatophilus chilensis; assembly: GCF_002802985.1. Classification (GTDB taxonomy): domain Bacteria; phylum Actinomycetota; class Actinomycetes; order Mycobacteriales; family Geodermatophilaceae; genus Geodermatophilus; species Geodermatophilus chilensis. Next base: position 50,289 of record NZ_NVPT01000003.1, read on the forward strand.
CAGCACGTAGCCGTTGCGCTGGTTGTCGGTCTTCAGGCCCAGGCTGGACAGGCCGACGTCGCAGTGCACCAGGTCGCCGGGCTCCACCGGCACGTCGTAGGGGACCACGGGCAGCAGCGCCCCCCGCTCGCGCAATGGCGCCACCCCGGCGCGCTGCACGTCGACCACGGGGTGGAACCACGGGTCGAGGCCCAGGTCGGCCAGCCGCTGGCGGATCCACCACGCCAGGTCGGTGGCGGTGGAGACGCCGGCGGTCAGGACGGCGGGGGAGAAGGCCTCCTCGATCACCTCGCGCACCCGGTGGTTGAGCCCGTCGAGCACGGCGATCTCCTCGGGCAGCCGCGTCTCCAGCCAGCCGACGACCAGCTCCTCGGCCGACACCAGCCGGTCGGCCCACGGCCCCAGCGCCTCGGTGAGCTGCCGGTGCTCGGTGTGCGACAGCCCGTCGGCGAGGGCGAAGTCGGCGGAGACGTCGATGCCGATCCGGCGCGGCGCGGCCTGCTCCAGGATGCGCCGCACCTCGGCCCACTGGGTTTCCTCGGCCGGGGGCCGCCCGCCGTCCTCGGGGGACCAGGCGGGCAGGAACTGGCCCACCGGGTAGCGGGAGACCGCGGCCGGGGTGACGCCGTCGTCGCTGCGGTGCAGCACGAGGATCGTGCGGCGGCGGGCCGAGAGCCAGGTGGCCGGCAGCAGCGAGGCCAGCACCGGGTCCTCGTTGTACTCGCGGCCGACGACCAGCCACAGGTCGATGCCGGCGCGGTCCATCAGCCCGGGCAGCAGGTCCAGCAGCCGCTGGGTCAGCCATCGGTCGCGGACGTCGGCCTGCTCGCGGAGCGGCAGCGGCACCGTCCGGGTCGGGTCCGGCGCGACGAGCGTCATGGGAAGAGTGGAGCAGAGAACCGGCGTGCTCACCGGTCGAGCGGTGCGGCCCCTCTGCAGGGCCCCGCCGCTGGCCTCGTCCCGGGTCCCGCCGGCCTCCCTGCAGGGTCCCGCCGCGAGCATGCGAGTGGCGGGGGGAGAGCGGTCCTCTTTCAGGCGCTCGATCGGCCGGCCGGCGGGCTGCTGTCGGCGAACCGGCCCGAGCGCTGCCGCGGCAGCACCGCGGCCACCCGGTCGCGGCCGGCCTGCTTGGCCTCGTACATGGCACCGTCGGCGCGGTCGACCAGCCGCCACATCGCGTCGGCGGCCTCCTCGCCGTCCACCGGCCGGGCCAGCGCGATGCCGATCGACGCGGTCACCGAGTGGCCGTCGTCCGTGCGGCTGGTCCGCACCGCCGCGCGCAGCCGCTCGGCGAGCTGGTGGGCCTCGGCCGGGTCGCTGACCAGGCCGAGCACGATCATCTCCTCACCGCCGGTGCGCGCGAGCACGTCGGTGGGCCGAACCGTGGCCGCCAGCGACGACGCCACCGCCCGCAGCACGGCGTCGCCGGCGGCGTGCCCGTGGGCGTCGTTGAGCTGCTTGAAGTGGTCGAGGTCCAGCACCATCGCGGCCACCCGCGAGCCCTCGCGGCGGGCCTGCCGCCACACCCGCGGGGCCTGCTCGACCAGGAAGCGGCGGTTGGCCAGCCCGGTGAGCGGGTCCTGGTGGGACAGCGTCTGCGTGGCCTCCAGCAGCCGCTGCACCCGGCGGCGCAGCACGTAGACGCCCGCGGACGCCGCGTTGAGCACGCCGGAGTTGACGCCCACCTGGACGGCGAGCCCGAGCGGGCTGTCGTAGCTGCCCCACATCGCCAGCAGGCAGGCCAGCACGGTGGCGAGCATGTTGACCGCGAGCATCCATGGGCCGAGGAACCAGGCGGCGATGAACGCCGGGAACAGCAGCATGAGCGGTGTTGCGTAGCGGACCGGGTCCTCGATGCACATCGCGACGACCACGTAGACGAGGTCGCCGAGCAGCACCAGGCCGAAGGTCTCCCACCGGCCGACCCGCCGGAACACCGCCAGCCAGCCGCCCAGCGCCACGAGCAGGGCCATCGTGCCGCCGTACACAGAGCTGGAGGCGCCCTCGCGCAGCACGCCGTCCACGAAGAGGTTGACCAGCCCCATCGCCCCGCCGAGGAACAGCAGCCCGGCGAGGGTCAGGGCGGCCACCTGCCGCTCCACCCCGCGGCCGGCGGCGAGGTCCGCCGCCAGCGCCCCCGGCCGTGTGTCGGTGCCCTCACGTCGCCACCCCGTCACGGGGGGCAGCATGCCGCACCCAGCGGTCTCCCAGGGAGTCCCGTTGCCTGGTCGTCACCGGACGTCCCAGTGGCGGGACGGGTCGACGTCCTCGCACGTCGGTGCCAGGGTGGCGGCCGTGTCCCACCCCGAGCCCGGCACGGCCGTCGTCCGCTCCCTCGCCGAGCACTCGATGGTGGGAGCGGGACCGACCAGCGCGCTGCGCATGGTCGCGCCCGGCTCGCAGACGGCGGGTCGCTTCGGTCTGGTCGAGTACCGCCTCGCGCCACGCAGCCCCGGGGCCGCGCCGCACGTCCACCAGACGTTCTCCGAGTCGTTCTACGTGCTGTCCGGCCGACTCACCGTCTACGCCGACGGCGCCTGGCGGCCGTGCTCGGCCGGCGACTTCGCGCTGGTGCACGAGCGCGGCGTGCACGGCTTCCGCAACGACGGCGACGAGCCGGCCGACTTCCTCGTCCTCTTCGCACCCGGCATCGCGCGCGAGCAGTTCTTCGCCGAGATGGCCGAGCTGCGCCGCAGCGGCCGGACCCTCTCCCCGGAGGAGATGACCGCCTTCTACGCCCGGCACGACCAGGTGATGGTCGACGTCTGACCCGGGGCCGCGGCCGCCACGCGCTCGACACGCCGGGAGCGCACAACCCTCCCGTGGCCTCCCTCGTTGAGCCGCCCGGGACCGGTTGCGGTCCCGGACAGCCCTGCGGGGCCGTACGGAGCGAGGACGGGCGTGCCCGACGAACGCATCACCTGGACGGACTGCCCCACCTGCGGCGACCGTGCGGCGGTCGGCTGGCAGATCGACCGGGGGCCGGACGGCGGCCTCCAGGAGGCGCCGACGACGTTCGACTGCAACAGCGGCTGCACCATGACCGACCTGCAGGTCATCTACTGGTTCGGCGGGCGCGGCCCCGGCGGGGGCCCGGCCCGGCCCCGGTAGGGGCCTGCACTGTCTCGTCCTGCCCACCTGGGCCTACCGTCGGGCGGGACGTCGGAAGGCCACGCACCGGGAGGACGACATGGCGCAGGGGCCGTGGTTCTACTGCCTCAAGCACCACACCGTGGAGGACCGGGACGGCTGCGCCGAGCGGCACCGCCTGGGCCCGTACGCCACCCGCGAGGAGGCCGAGCACGCGCTGCAGTCGGTGGCCGAGCGGGAAGAGCGGCTGACCGCCGAGGACCGCGCCTGGCGGGACGGCGACTGAAAAGGACCCCGTCCCTCTCACCGCTCGCAAGCTCGCGGCGAGCCTCGGGACGGGGCCGCCTGCGCGCCCGGGCATGATCCCTGCGGGACGCCGGGCGGTCCGGCGGCGCAGGAGGTGGGACGTGTCGGACGGACGCTCGGTGGAGGAGCTGGTCGTCGGCGTGCTGGGCGGCACCGGTCCGCAGGGCCGCGGGCTGGCCGTCCGGCTGGCGGCGGCCGGGCAGCGCGTGCTGCTGGGCTCGCGGGACGCCGAGCGGGCCGGTGAGGTCGCCGCGCAGGTCGCCGAGCGCGCCACCGCCGCGGCCGGGAACGTCGAGGTCTCGGTCACCGGCGGTTCCAACGTCGACGTCGCCGGGGCGGCCGACGTCGTCATCGTCGCCGTCCCGTACGCCGGGCACGCCGACACCCTCGCGGAGCTCGCCACCCCGCTGGCCGGGAAGGTCGTCGTCGACTGCGTCGTCCCCATGGCCTTCGACGAGCTCGGTGCCTACGTGCTCGACGTCCCCGAGGGCTCGGTGGCCCAGCAGGCCGCGGCGCTGCTGCCCGACTCGCACGTGGTCGGCGCCTTCCACCACCTGTCGGCGCGGCTGCTCGAGGACCTCTCCAGGCCCACCCTGGACGGCGACGTGATGGTGGTCGGCGACGTCCGCGAGGCCACCGACACCGTGCAGGCGCTGGCCGGCCGGCTGCCGGGCATGCGCGGCATCTACGCCGGCCGGCTGCGCAACGCCCGCCAGGTCGAGGCGCTGACCATCAACCTGGTGTCGGTCAACCGCCGGTACAAGGCGCACGCCGGCATCCGCGTCACCGACGTCTGAGCGAGCTCCGGGTCCCACTCGACGGGTGTCCCGACGAGTGGGGGCCGGAGGCCTCCGCGAGGAGGGACGAAGCGGCTCCACGCGGCAGGGGGACGGCCGTTGGCCGCGGTCGATCGTCCGGAGGACGATCAGTCGAAAGAGTGCTCGGGACCGGGGAAGACGCCGCCGCGGACCTCGTCGGCGTACTCGCGTGCCGCCCGCAGCAGCTCACCCCGCAGGTCGGCGTACTTCTTGACGAAGCGCGGCACCCGGCCGCCGGTCAGCCCGGCCATGTCCGGCCAGACCAGCACCTGGGCGTCGCAGTCCGCCCCGGCGCCGATGCCGACGGTGGGGATGGCCAGCTCCTTCGTCACCTGGGCCGCGAGCGGCGCGGGCACCATCTCCAGGACGACGGCGAACGCCCCGGCCTCCTGGACGGCATGCGCATCGGCGAGCAGCTTCTCCGCCCCGGCCCCGCGCCCCTGCACCCGGAAGCCGCCGAGGGCGTGCTCGCTCTGGGGCGTGAACCCGATGTGCGCCATGACCGGGATGCCGGAGTCGTGCAGCAGCCGGATCTGCGGTGCGACCCGCTCCCCGCCCTCGAGCTTGACCGCCTGCGCGCCGCCCTCCTTCATCATCCGGACGGCGGTGTCGAACGCCTGCTGCGGCGCGGACTCGTAGCTGCCGAACGGCAGGTCGGCCACGATGAGCGAGCGCTTGGTCGAGCGGGTGACCGCCTTGGTCATCACCAGCAGGTCCTCGACGGTCACCGGGACGGTGGAGGTGTGCCCGAGGACCACGTTGCCCGAGGAGTCGCCGACCAGCATCACCGGGATGCCGGCCTCCTCGAAGATCGCCGCGCTGAAGGTGTCGTAGGCGGTGAGCATCGCCCACTTCTCGCCGCGCTCCTTGGCCTGTTGCAGGTGGTGCACGCGCACCCGGGCGGTGGACGTCCCGCCGTAGAGAACCGGTTCGCTCATGGGTGCGCTGCCGCTCCTTCGCGGACGCTGGGCAGGGTCTCCCGCCAGCGGTTGGTGATCGGGAGGCGCCGGTCGCGGCCGAACGCCTTGAGGCTGATCTTGGTGCCGGGTGCGGACTGCCGGCGCTTGAACTCCGCGGCGTCCACCAGCCGCAGCACCCGGGCCACCACCTCGGGGTCGTGGCCGCGCTCCAGCAGCTCGGCCATCCCGAGGTCGCGGTCGACGTAGTCGGCGACCACCGCGTCGAGCTCCTCGTAGGAGGGCAGCGAGTCGGTGTCGACCTGGCCGGGGGCGAGCTCGGCCGACGGCGGCTTGTCGATCGAGTTCTGCGGGATCGGCTCGGTCTCGCCGCGGCCCCGGGCGTAGTCGTTGCGCCAGCGGGCCAGCGCCCAGACCAGCGTCTTCGGCACGTCCTTGATCGGCGCGAACCCGCCGGCCGAGTCGCCGTAGAGGGTCGAGTAGCCGACGGCGATCTCGCTCTTGTTGCCCGTCGTCAGCACGAGGTGCCCGTGCTGGTTGGACAGCCCCATGAGCAGTGTGCCGCGTACACGCGCCTGCAGGTTCTCCGCGGCGACCCCGCTGAGCTCCACCGACGAGTGGTAGGCGTCGACCATCGGCGCGATCGGGACGACGGAGTAGTGCAGCCCGGTGCGCCGCGCGAGGTCCTCGGCGTCGGCCAGCGAGTGCTCGCTGGAGTACTTCGACGGCAGCCCGACGCCGTACACCCGGTCGGCGCCCAGCGCGTCGACGGCGAGGGCGGCGCACACGGCGGAGTCGATGCCGCCGGAGAGGCCCAGCACCACCGAGGGCATGCCGTTCTTGTCGATGAAGTCCCGCAGGCCCAGCACCAGCGCCCGCCAGACCTCCTCGGGGTCCGACAGCGGCTCGGCCACCGACGCCGGCCGCGGCTCGAACGCCGGCACCGGCTCCTCGGAGAGCACGTGCCGGGTCACCGTCATCGGCCCGATCCGGCCCTCGCGCCGCTCGGGCACCGACGACGGGTCGATCGAGAGGTCCACGCACATCAGGTGCTCGACGAACTGCGGCGCCCGGCCGAGCAGCTCGCCGTCCGCGGACACGGCCATCGAGTCGCCGTCGAAGACCAGCTCGTCCTGGCCGCCGACCTGGTTGCAGTAGACGACGGTGGCCCGCGCCTCGGCCGCCCGGCGGCGGACCAGCGGCAGCCGCAGGTCGTCCTTGGCCCGCTCGTAGGGCGAGGCGTTGGGGGAGAGCACCAGGTCGACCCCGGCCTGCCCGGCGACGCCGCACGGCCCGCCCTCGACCCAGAGGTCCTCGCACACGGTCAGCGCCACGTCCACGCCGTGCAGCCGCACGACCGGCAGCTCGGTGCCGGGCACGAAGTAGCGGGCCTCGTCGAAGACGCCGTAGTTGGGCAGGTGCCGCTTGTGGTACCGGACGACGACCTGGCCGCCGTACAGCAGCGCCGCGGCGTTGCGGGGCGCGCCGTGCCGCGGGTTGGCGTCGGCCGGGCGGTCGTCGTCGCCGGGCATGGACTCCGCCGGCGCCGGGCCGCTGCCCTCGGTGTGCTCGAGGTGGCCGACGACGACGGCGACCTCGCCCAGCCCCCGCTCGGCGAGGTCGGCGGCGAGGTCGACCAGCGCGGTCTCGCTGGCGCGGGCGAAGGACTCCCGGAGCACGAGGTCCTCGGCCGGGTAGCCGGTCAGGGTCATCTCGGGGAAGACGACGACGTGGGCGCCGGCGGCTGCCGCGTCCGCCGTCCAGCGGGTCACCAGCTCGGCGTTGCCGCTGATGTCGCCGACCCGGGTGTCGACCTGGGCCAAGGCCACTCTGAGCTGCACGGGTTCGCTCACGTGCCCATCCTGGTCCGCGCCCCCGGTGCCCGGCCACGCGGGGGACGGGCGGTCAGCCGGTGGCCACGGGCGGGGTCGTGGCGCGGGGGACGGGCAGTCCCTCGGACGGCGGGCCGGCCGCCGGTGTCGCGGGGGTGGCGTGCTCGAGGAAGCGGAGCAGCTCGACCGGGAAGGGCAGGACGACCGTCGAGTTCTTCTCAGCGGCCACCTCCACCATCGTCTGCAGCAGGCGCAGCTGCAGCGCGGCCGGCTGGGTCGCCATCACCTGCGCGGCCTGCGCCAGCTTCTGCGAGGCCTGCAGCTCGCCCTCGGCCGTGATCACCCGGGACCGGCGTTCGCGCTCGGCCTCGGCCTGGCGGGACATCGACCGCTTCATCGACTCCGGCAGGGCGACGTCCTTGATGTCGACGCGGTCGATGTGGATGCCCCAGTCGACGGCGGGGCTGTCCATCATCAGCTCCAGGCCCTGGTTGAGCCGCTCGCGGTTGGACAGCAGGTCGTCGAGCTCGCTCTTGCCGATGATCGAGCGCAGCGACGCCTGGGCCACCTGGCCGATCGCGGCCTGGTAGTTCTGCACGTCGACGACGACACGGACCGGGTCGTAGACCCGCCAGTACACGACCGCGTCGACCTTCACGGTGACGTTGTCGCGGGTGATCCCCTCCTGCGCCGGCACCGGCATGGTGACGATCTGCATGTTGACCTTGTGCAACCGGTCGATCCCGGGGGCGATCAGCGTCAGGCCGGGCGGGCGCGCGTCGCCGGACAGCCGGCCGAACCGCAGGACCACCCCGCGCTGGTACTGGGTCACCACCCGGACGCTCGCCCCGAGCAGGACCAGCACTCCCGCGAGCGCGATCGCCAGGATCACGAAGATGGCGTCCATCTCGGCCTCCGTCGTCCCGTCGGGTGTGGTGCGGGCACGGGGACGACGTGCCCGGTGTTGAAGCTGCCGGCCCCACGGCGGGGCCGGGACGACTCGTCGTGCGCCTCCGAGCGGACCTCCCGTCGGCCGCCGGCCTGGGCCACCCTCGGCGCCGACGGACCGACGCGGGACCGGACGGCGCCCCCGGGGCCTGGCGGCCGCTGCTCGACGCGGCCAGCAGCGGACCCGTCGTGCTCCTGTCCAGCGCCCGGGACGAGGAGCACGACAACGCGGTGGCGCTGCGGGACTACCTGCTGGCCCACCGGTGGGCCTCCGGCGGGGAGGGCTCGGTGCCGCGGCGCACGACGGCGACCGGGGTCGTGGCCCCCTCCACGACGGCACGGCTCACCGAGCCGAACACGGCTCCCAGCCCGGCCCGTCGGCCCCGTGACCCGACGACGACGAGCGCTGCGTCCGCGCACCCGGTGACTAGGGCCGAGACCGGGTCGCAGCGCACCACCTCGGTGGTGACCGGGACGTCCGGGTACAGCTCCCGCCACGCCGCGACGGCGCCGTCGACCAGGGCGTACGCCGCGGCCTCGGTGGTGACGAGCGGAGCGGTCACCGCCTCCAGGTCGGCGGGGCAGTCCGCGCACCACGCGTGGACGGCGGTGACGGCGGTGCCGCGCCGGGCGGCGGCTCGGAAGGCGAAGCCGACGGCGGCGTCGGAGTGCGTGAGGCCGTCGATCCCCACGACGACCCGGGGGTTGACGAGGTCGCGGGCGACGTCGCCGGACGGGTGCACCACCGCGACCGGGCAGCCGGCGGTGGCCGTCACCCGAAGCGCCAGCGACCCGTGCAGGGGACCTCGCACGCCCGGCCGCTGCCCCGCCCGCCGCCGGGAACCGAGGACGAGCAGGTGGGCGTCCCGGCTCTCGCGGAGGAGCACCCGGCGCGGCGACCCGCGGACGATGCCGGCCGAGACCTCGACGTCCGGGGCGATCGACCGGACCCGTGCCAGTGCGCGGTCGACCTGCTGCGCGGCCGCCGCCTGCTGCGCGGTCAGGCTGTCGACCACCGGGACGACACCGAGCGGGTCCATCGGCACCGGCGCCGAGAGGGCGTGCACGATCCGCAGCGGCCGCCGCTGGCCGGCGGCTTCCGCGGCGGCCCACTTCAGGGCCGACGACCCGGCGCCGGCGGTGACGCCGACGACGACGGGGGCGCGCGACCTCCCGAGCCGGCGTGCGACGGGGAGGACGGCCCGGCTGAAGGCCGGGTCCGACAGCAGTGCGGCCTCGAGCTCCTGCACGGTCCGACGTTCGGAGTCACTGAGCACGAGCGCCTCCTCAAGGCGGTCCGCACCGACAGATGCATCGTAACGCGATACTTCCTGTGCCGGAAGGGCGTCGGGTGCGGCGCATCCGTGGTCGAATGGGCCCGTGGCCCCGGAGGACGACGAACCGGCCGGTCCGCCGCTGACCAAGCAGGAGTTCGAGGCGCTGGCGCGCTTCCGCTTCGGCATCCGCCGGTACCTGCGCTTCAGCGAGGAGACCGTGCGCCGGCACGGACTGACCCCGCAGCAGTACCAGCTGCTCCTCGCGTTGAAGGGCTTCCCCGACCGGGAGTGGGCCACGGTCCGGGAGCTGGCCGAGCGCCTGCAGCTGCGCCACCACAGCGTGGTCGAGCTGGTCGACAGGGCCCAGGGTCAGGGGCTGGTCACGCGGGCGGCCAACCCCGAGGACGCCCGGTCGGTCCGGGTCCTGCTGACCACGTCCGGTGACCGGATCCTGGGCCGGCTCAGCGCACTGCACCGGGACGAGCTGCGCCGGCTGGACACGACGCTGACGCCGCCCGAGTGGGGGGAGTCCGTGCCGGCCGGGTCGGGGACCGTCTGACGAGGGTCCGGAGCTGCCCGCCGGACGGGACCGGGACGCACCGGGCGTGCCGGGGTGCCGTCGCCGGTGCACAGGAGGCAGGCTGGGGACGACGTCACACCCTGGAAACGACTGGACGCGATCATGGCGAGCATGGACCGACAGCAGGAGTTCGTCCTGCGCACCCTCGAGGAACGCGACATCCGCTTCGTGCGGTTGTGGTTCACCGACGTCTCGGGCTACCTCAAGGCCGTGGCCGTGGCGCCGGCCGAGATCGAGGCCGCCTTCGCCGAGGGCATCGGCTTCGACGGCTCGGCGATCGAGGGCTTCGCGCGCGTCTACGAGTCCGACATGCTCGCCAAGCCCGACCCCAGCACCTTCCAGGTGATGCCGGCCGCCAAGGGGCAGCCGAGCGACACCGCCCGGATGTTCTGCGACCTCACGCTGCCCGACGGCTCGCCGTCCTGGGCCGACCCCCGGCACGTGCTGCGCCGGGCGCTGTCGAAGGCCGCCGACATGGGCTTCACCTTCTACACCCACCCCGAGGTCGAGTTCTTCCTGCTCAAGGACCAGCCCAGCGACGGCAGCCCGCCCGAGCCGGCCGACAACGGCGGCTACTTCGACCTCTCCACGCACAACGTCGCCCACGACTTCCGCCGCGAGGCGGTCTTCGCCCTGGAGGCGATGGGCATCTCGGTGGAGTTCAGCCACCACGAGGTCGCGCCCGGTCAGCAGGAGATCGACCTGCGCTACGCCGACGCGCTGTCGATGGCCGACAACATCATGACGCTGCGGCACGTCGTCCGGGAGGTGGCCCTGGCCCAGCAGGTGCACGCCACCTTCATGCCCAAGCCGTTCACCGACCTGGCCGGCTCGGCGATGCACACCCACGTGTCGCTGTTCGAGGGCGACCGCAACGCCTTCCACGACCCCGCCGACCCGATGAGGATCTCGACCACCGGCAGACAGTTCATCGCCGGCCTGCTGCTTCACGCCAAGGAGTACACCGCCGTCACCAACCAGACGGTGAATTCCTACCGGCGGCTGCTCGCCGGCACCGAGGCGCCGACGGCGGCGACCTGGGGCCGGGCCAACCGCTCGGCGCTGGTGCGGCTGCCCTCGTACAACAAGGGCCAGTCGGCGCGGGTCGAGATCCGCTCGCCCGACTCCGCGTGCAACCCGTACCTCACGTTCGCCGTCCTGCTGGCCGCTGGGCTGCGCGGCGTCGAGAAGGGCTACGAGTTGCCACCGGAGGCCGAAGACGACGTCTGGTCGCTCACCGACACCGAGCGCCGCGCCGCCGGCTACGAGGACCTGCCGGTGTCCCTCGGCGAGGCGCTCACCGCGATGCAGGGCAGCGAACTGGTCGCCGAGACCCTCGGCGAGCACGTCTTCGAGTTCTTCCTGCGCAACAAGTGGGCCGAGTTCAACGCCTACCGGCAGAACGTGACCCCGTGGGAACTCAAGCGCTACCTGCCCGGCCTCTGAACCCCGGCGGTTTCCGCGGAAACCTCCCCCCTCCGGCAGTTTCCGCGGAAACCGCCGGAGGCGGGGACGGCCGGCGGCGGGAACTACGCTCGACGCGTGGCCCGCCTGCTCGTCGTCGTCCCCTCCGACACCGATCCGCCGGCCCGGCTCGGCGCGTGGCTGGCGCAGGCCGGACTGGAGCTGGACGAGCGCCGGCCCGGCACCGGCGACGAGCTCCCGGAGACCCTGGAGGGGTACGACGGGCTGCTCGTCCTCGGCGGGCCGCAGTCGGCGATGGACGACGAGCAGACCAGCCCCGAGCTGGTCGGTGTGCGCCGGCTGCTGGCCGAGGCGCTGGCCGACGACGTCCCCACGCTGGCGGTCTGCCTGGGCGCCCAGCTGCTCGCCGAGGTCGGGGGCGGCCGCGTCCGGAAGGGCGTCGACGGACCCGAGGTGGGCGCCACCCTCGTCGCCAAGCGGGACGCCGCCGACGCCGACCCGCTGTTCCGCCCGCTGCCGATGACCCCCGACGTGATCCAGTTCCACCACGACGAGATCGCCGAGCTGCCGCGCGGGGCCACCCTGCTGGCCAGCAACCCCTTCTACGCGCACCAGGCCTTCCGCGTCGGCCGGCACGTCTACGGAGTGCAGTTCCACATCGAGACGACGCCGGAGATCGTCGCGCAGTGGGCCGAGCAGGACACCGTCGGCGTGGCCGCCAGCGGGCTGGACCGCGAGACGATCTGCGCCCACGCCGCCGCGGTGCACCCCGACATCGAGGAGGCCTGGGCGCCGTTCGCCGGCCGCTTCGCCGACCTGGTCCGCCACGGCTCCCGCGCGGGCGCGGCGTGACGAGCGCCCCGGAGATCCCGCGCCGGGCCGTCGTCCGGCTGGTCCGGTTCGGCTTCGTCGACGGCGAGCGGGCCGCCCGCCTGCTGTCCGAGCCGGAGATGGGACTGTGGGACCTCGCGCGCAACGAGCCCGCCGACCCCGAGGCCGGCCCGGTCGTCTCCGCGCTGGCCCGCACCGGCGACCCCGACCTCGCCGTCCGCTCGCTGCGCCGGCTGATCGAGGCACTGGACTCCGCCGACCCCACCGGCGGCTCGGCCGCCGCGCTGCTGGCCCGGCTGCGCGGCTCGGCGCTGCTGCGCGCGCGCCTGCTCGGCGTGCTCGGCGCCAGCTCCGGCCTGGCCGACCACCTGGCCGCCCACCCCGGCGACTGGACCGTCCTCGACGGGGACGGCGACGGCGCCTCCCGGGGCCCGACCCGGCCCACGCCGCAGGCGCTGCAGCGGCAGATGCTCGTCGCCGTGGGCGCCGACCCCGACGACCCGCCGTGGGGCGTGCGGCTGGGCAAGGGGGCGCCGGACGCCGGCCCGCAGCGGGTCGCCGACCTGCGGCTGGCCTACCGGCGGGCCATCCTCTCCGTCGCCGGGCGCGACCTCGGCGAGAGCCTCGCCGCCGAGGACGTCGCCGCGGAACTGGCCGACATCGCCGGGGCCGTCCTCACCGCGGGGCTCGCGCTGGCCGTCGCCGAGCAGCCCGCCGACGCCGCGGCCTGCCGACTGGCGGTCATCGCGCTGGGCAAGACCGGTGGCCGGGAGCTCAACTACGTCAGCGACGTCGACGTGGTGTTTGTCGCCGAGCCGGTCGGCCCGTCGGGGCGGGCGGGCGAGGAGCTCGACGCCGGTCCCGCGGTGAAGAGCGCGACCCGCGTGGCCGCGGCCCTCATGCGGATCTGCCGCGAGGCGGCCTGGGAGGTCGACGCCGCGCTGCGCCCCGAGGGCAAGGCCGGCGCGCTGGTGCGCACGCTGCACGGGCACGCGGCCTACTACCGCAGCTGGGCCAGCACCTGGGAGTTCCAGGCGCTGCTGAAGATGCGCCCGGTCGCCGGCGACCCCGACCTCGGCCGGGCCTACGTCGAGGAGCTGTTCCCGCTGGTCTGGCAGGCGGGGGAGCGCCCCGGCTTCGTCGGCGAGGTCCAGGCCATGCGGCGCCGGGTGCTGGAGAACATCCCGCCGGCGCAGGCCGAGCGCGAGCTGAAGCTGGGCCGCGGCGGGCTGCGCGACGTCGAGTTCGCCGTCCAGCTGCTGCAGCTGGTGCACGGCCGGGTCGACGTGCGGCTGCGGGTGGGCGGCACCCTGCCGGCGCTGCACGCGCTGCGGGCCGGCGGCTACGTGGGCCGCGACGACGCCGACACGCTCATCGCCTCCTACCGGTTCCTGCGCACCGTCGAGCACCGGCTGCAGCTGCTGCGGCTGCGCCGCACCCACCTGCTGCCCACCGACGAGCAGCAGCTGCGCTGGCTGGCCCGGTCGCTGGGCTACAAGCCCGACCACCGCGGGGACGCCGTCGCCGTGCTCGACGCCGAGCTGTCCCTGCACACCCGCGAGGTGCGCCGGCTGCACGAGAAGCTCTTCTACCGGCCGCTGCTCTCGGCCGTGGCCAAGGTGCCGCCGGAGGCCGCGCACCTGGGGTCGAAGGCGGCCGGTGACTGGCTGCGGGCGCTGGGCTTCGCCGACCCCGACGGCGCGCTGCGGCACATGGCCGCGCTCACCGGCGGGGTGTCGCGGTCGGCGTCGATGCAGAAGTACCTGCTGCCGGTGGTGCTGCAGACCCTCGCCGACTGCGCCGACCCCGACGCCGGCCTGCTGGCCTACCGCAGGGTCAGCGAGGCCCTCGGCGGCAACCAGTGGTACCTGCGGCTGCTGCGCGACGAGGGGCAGGTGGCCGAGCGGCTGGCCGCGCTGCTCGGCTCCAGCCAGTACGTCGCCTCCCTGCTCACCCGCACCCCCGAGGCGCTGCGGATCCTCGCCCACGACGACGAGCTGCGCCCGCGCACCGCGCCCGCGCTCGCCGCGGCCTGGCGGCAGGCGGCCGGGCGGGCCGCGGACCCGACCGACGGCATCCGGGTGCTGCGCGGGCTGCGCCGCTCCGAGCTGCTGCGGGTCGCCGCCGCCGACCTGCTGGGCATGCTCGACGTCGGGCAGGTCGGCCGGGCGCTGACCGACATCGCCGTCGCCACGCTGCAGGTCGGCCTGGACGTCGCGGTGCGGGCGCACGCCGCCGAGACCGGCACCGCACCCGGCGAGCTGCCCACCGACATCGCCGTCATCGGCATGGGCCGGCTCGGCGGTGGCGAGATGGGCTACGGCTCGGACGCCGACGTGCTGTTCGTGCACCGGCCGCGGGAGGGCGCCGAGGAGGGCCGGGCGACCGCGGCGGCCAACGCCGTCGCGCACACCCTGCGCCGGCTGCTCGGCGAGCCGGCGCCCGACCCGGCGTTCGAGCTCGACGCCGACCTGCGGCCCGAGGGCCGGCAGGGCGCGCTGGTGCGCAGCCTGGACTCCTACCGCGAGTACTACGACCGCTGGATGTCGGTGTGGGAGGTGCAGGCGCTGCTGCGCGCCGAGCCCGTCGCCGGCGACGAGGCCCTCGGTGCGGCGTTCGTCGAGCTCGTCGACCCGATCCGCTACCCGGCCGAGGGCGTCTCGCCCGAGCAGGTCGCCGAGATCCGCCGCATCAAGGCCCGGGTCGAGCGCGAGCGGCTGCCGCGCGGTGCGGACCCGACCACGCACACCAAGCTGGGCCGGGGCGGACTGGCCGACGTCGAGTGGACCGTCCAGCTGCTGCAGCTCCAGCACGCCGGCGAGCACCCGGAGCTGCGGGTGACCTCGACGGTGGGTGCGCTGACCGCGCTGCGCGCGGACGGCCTGGTCGAGGAGGATCACGCCGAGGCGCTGCAGCGGGCGTGGGAACTGGCCACCCGGGCGCGCAACGCGATCTTCCTCGTGCGCGGCCGGCCCAGCGACCAGCTGCCGCGGCCGGGCGTGGAGCTGGCCGGCGTCGCCCGGGCGAGCGGGTACGGCCCGGACGGCGACCCGGGACAGTTCCTCGACGACTACCGGCGGGCCACCCGGCAGGCGCGCAGCGTCGTCGAGCAGGTCTTCTACGGGCAGCCCGCCAGCGGCTCCTGACGGGCGGGGCTACACCTGGCGGGCAAAGACGACGACGTTGTCGACGTAGCTGCCGGCCGAGGAGTCGAAGGGGCCGCCGCAGGTGATCAGGCGCAGCTCGGGGCCGTCGGTGTTGCCGTAGACCTCGAGGGTGGGGAAGTCGTCCTTGGGGACGACGCGGATGTCGTAGACCTCGAAGGAGACGACGGTGCCGTCCTCCCGGGTCACCTCGGCGCGGTCGCCCGGGCTGAGGTTGCCGAGCTCGTAGAACACCGAGGGACCGTTGGCGGCGCTGTCGACGTGGCCCTCGATCACGGCGGGCCCGACCTCGCCGGGTCGCGGGGAGTGCCGGAACCAGGCGGCCTTGTCGTAGTCCGGGCCCGGCTGCGGTACCTCCAGGGTGCCGTCCGGGTTGAGTCCCACGGTGATCAGGTCGGACCGGACGTCGATGGCGGGGACGCTGATCGAGACGGGCGGGGCCACCGGCTCCGCGGGCTGTCCCCTATACACAACTGACGCTGCCGACGACTCCTTACGTTTAGCTCTCGTCTACCCACCCAGCCTCTAAAAATAAAATTAGTCCAACATGCTGCATGTATAGTCCACAATCTGTGA
>NZ_NVPT01000030.1 GCF_002802985.1 Geodermatophilus chilensis
TTAATATCGGAACGCTATATACATTGTACATGGTACTCATAGAGTGTTAACAGGTCGTGTACTACTATACATATTTTATTTTTGTTATTTATATATAAATTGACCGCAACAATAGGTATCTACACGGAAGGGGTCGTCGGCAGCGTCAGATGTGTATTAGAGACATGCGGATACCTCCCGCCGGCTCGAGGACCCGCCCCGGCGCCGCCCCGGGCCGGGTCCTCGAGCCGGCGGGAGGTCTCCGCGGCGGCGTCGCGGATGTCGCCGATCAGCCGCTCCAGCACGTCCTCCAGCGCGACCAGGCCGATCGTGCGCTCACCGTCGAGCACCCGCCCCAGGTGCGCGCCGGCGTCCCGCATCGCCGCCAGCACGTCCGGCAGTGCCGCGCCCGGCTGCAGCGGGGTGAACGGGATGACGCGCTCGTCGGCGATCGGCAGGTCGCGGGTCGCCGGGTCCACCCCGAGCACGTCCTTGACGTGCACGTAGCCGAGCAGTTCGCCGTCGCCGTCCCGGACCGGGTAGCGGCTGAACCCGTGCTCGGCGACGACCGCCTCCAGCTGCCGGGGCGTCGTCGAGCGCGGCACGGTGACCAGCCGGTCGAGGGGGAGGAGCACCGAGTCGAGCTCGTCCTGGTCGAAGGTGAGCGCCCCGGCGGCCAGCTCGCCGACCTCGCTGCCCAGCCGTCCCTCCCGCCGCGACTGGCTGATCATCGAGCGGATCTCGGCCTCGTCGAAGCTGGCCGCCACCTCGTCGGTGGGCTGCACACCGACCAGCCGGACCAGCCCGTTGGCCGCGGCGTTGAACAGCCGGATCACCGGCCCGAGCAGCCGGACGAACGCCGCCAGCGGCGGGCCGAGCAGCAGCGCGGCGCGGTCGGGCCCGGCGATGGTGATGTTCTTGGGCACCATCTCGCCGAGCACCATGTGCAGCACCGTCACCAGCGACAGCGCGATGACCAGCGCGATCGGGTGCAGCAGCCCCTCGGGGACGCCGAGCGCGGCCATCGGCACCTCGATCAGGTGCGCCACCGCGGGTTCGCCGACCGCGCCCAGGCCCAGCGAGCACAGCGTGATGCCCAGCTGGGCGCCGGCCATCATCGACGACACGTCGCGCATCGCCCGGATGGTCTTCCGGGCCCGCGTCGAGCCGGCGGCCGCCCGCGGCTCCAGCTGGTCGGGCCGCGCGGTGACCAGCGCGAACTCCGCGGCCACGAAGAAGGCGTTGCCCACCAGCAACGCCACCAGCAGGAGCAGGCTGAGGACGTCGCTCACGAGGCCTCCTCGCTGGCGCTCGTCGGCCGCGTTCGCGGCGCTGCTGTGCCCCTGGGTGAGCTCGCGAGCTCGCTCACGCCACGGCCTCCGTCTCCGCCTCGACGAGCCGGACGGCGGTCGCCCCCGACGCGTAGCCCTCGCGCATCCGCGCCCGCACGCGGGCCACCCGGCGTCCCTCCACGGTCTCCACGGTCAGCTCCCCGCCCTCGACGGGCACCGAGTCCCCGACCTCGGGCAGCCGCTGCAGCTGCTCGGCGAGGTAGCCGCCCAGCGTCTCGTAGCGGCCCTCCGGCACCGGGACGCCGGTGCGCTCCCGGACCTCGTCGGGGCGCAGCAGGCCCGACACCAGCCAGGTCTGGTCGTCGACGCGGCGCAGCAGCCGCAACGGGCGGTCGGTCTCGTCGGCGATCTCGCCGACGACCTCCTCCACGATGTCCTCCAGCGTCACGACGCCGTGCGTGGCGCCCCACTCGTCGACCACCAGGGCCATCTGCAGGCCCTCCTCGCGCAGCAGGTCCAGCAGCCGCTCGACCTGCAGCAGCGAGGGGACGGTGAGGATCGGCACGGCCAGTTCCTCGGCCGGGACGACGTTCCGCCGGTCCTCGGGGACGGCGACGGCGTGCTTGACGTGCACGAGCCCGGTGACCTCGTCGAGGCCGGCGCCGTAGAGCGGGAAGCGGGACGACCCCGAGGCGACGGCCGTGGCGAGGACGTCGGCGGCGGTGGCGTCGGAGCGCAGCGCCCACATCTGGGTGCGCGGGGTCATCACGTCGGCGGCGACCTTGTCGCGCAGCGCCAGGGAGCGCTCCAGCAGCCGGGCCGCCCGCGGCGAGAGGTCGCCCTCCTCGGCCGACCGGCGGGCCACCGCGGCCAGCTCGTCGGCACCGCGCGCGGACTCCAGCTCCTCCCGGGGCTCGAAGCCCAGCCGCCGGACGATCGCGTTGGCCAGGGCCTGCAGGGCGTGCACGACCACGCCGGTGACCCGGGTGAAGGCGCGCATCCCGGGGGCCACCGCGGCGGCGACGGGCAACGGGCGGGCGATGGCCAGGTTCTTCGGGCCGAGCTCGCCGAGCAGCATCTGCAGCGTGGTGGCCAGGGCCAGCGCCAGGCCGTAGGAGACGCCGGTGACCCAGCCGGAGGGCAGGCCGGCCGCCTCCAGCGGGCCGTGCAGCAGCTGGCCCAGCGCGGGCTCGGCGAGGTAGCCGACGACCAGGGTGGTGATCGTGATGCCCAGCTGGGCGGCGGAGAGCTGGGTGGACAGGGTGCGCAGGGCCGCGACGACGCCGCGGGCCCCGCGGTCCCCGGCCGCCGCGGCCTGCTCGGCCCGTCCGCGGTCGACCGTGGTGAGGGAGAACTCGGCGGCCACGAAAAAACCGGTCAGTGCCGTGAGCAGCACGGCGGCGAGGAGGAGCAACCACTCGGTCATCGGGGGCACGGTGCCCGGATGGGAGCCGCGCCAACCCCGGAACGACTCAGGGTCGCCTCGCGGCGGCCCTGAGCAGTGTCGGGGTGACAGGATTTGAACCTGCGACCTCGTCGTCCCGAACGACGCGCGCTACCAAGCTGCGCCACACCCCGAGGTACGTCGGGAAGTCTAGCCGACGCCCGGATCAGCCCTGACGGGCGGTCGCGGCCGACCGCCGCCGGTCAGCCCGGGCGGGCGGTGAGGGTGAGCAGCGTCGCCTCCGGCGGGCAGGCGAATCGGTACGGCGCATAGGGGCTGGTGCCCAGCCCCGCGGAGACGTGCAGCCAGGTGCCGTGCGGGTGGGCCGCCGACGGCTCCGCCCAGCGGTGCAGCCAGCGGACCCGGGCGCGGTCGATGCCGCAGTTGGTCACCAGCGCGCCGTAGAAGGGCACCCGCAGCTGCCCGCCGTGGGTGTGGCCGCACAGCAGCAGGTCGTACCCGTCGGCGGCGAAGCGGTCGAGCACCCGTGGCTCGGGGGAGTGGGCCAGCCCGATGCGCAGGTCCGCGGTCGGGTCGGCGGGGCCGGCGACGAGGTCGTAGCGGTCGAGCCGGAGATGCGAGTCGTCCACGCCGGCGAAGGCGATCCGCCGTCCGCCGACCGTGAGCTCGCCGGGGGCGTTGGTGAGGTCGATCCAGCCCCGGGCGGCGAGCGCGTCCCGCAGGTCCCGCCAGGGCAGCTCGTCGCCGTGCACCCGCTCGTGGTCGCGCTTGAAGTACTTGAGCGGGTTCTTCGGCCGGGGCGCGTAGTAGTCGTTGCTGGCCATCACGAACGCGCCGGGCAGGGCCAGCAGCGGCTCGAGCGCGCGCAGCGTCCCGGGCACCGCGTCGTGGCCGGCCAGGTTGTCCCCGGTGTCGACCACCAGGTCCGGCTGCAGCTCCGCCAGCGCGGCCACCCACTCCTGCTTGGACCGCTGGCCGGCGGTCATGTGCAGGTCGGACAGCTGCAGCACCCGCAGCGGCGCCGAACCGGGCGCCAGCACCGGGACGTCGAAGCGGCGCAGCGTCCAGCGGGTGCGCTCGTAGAGGGAGGCGTAGGCGATCCCCGCGGTCGCCGACCCGAGGACGGCGGCCGGGAGGGCTGTGGTCGCGCGCACAGCAGCCCAGACTACGGGCGCGCCGCCGGGAAGCGCCGTGCGAGGCTGGAGACGTGACCGAGCTTGCGAGGTCACCAGGGACTGCGAGGCCACCAGGGACACAGCGTTGTCGGCACGACACCGACGAGCGCAGCGAGGAGGATCTTGTCGTGTCCGACCTGAAGGAACAGCTGCGTGCCGACCTGACCACCGCGATGAAGTCCCGTGACGAGCTGCGCACCGCCACGCTGCGGATGGTGCTCGCCGCGGTCAGCGCGGAGGAGGTGGCCGGCAAGGAGGCCCGCGAGCTCAGCGACGACGAGGTCCAGGCGGTGCTGCGCCGCGAGGCCAAGAAGCGCCGCGAGGCCGCCGACGCCTTCGCCTCGGCCGGCCGCACCCAGCAGGCCGACCGGGAGCGGGCCGAGGGCGACGTGGTCGCCGCCTACCTTCCCGCGCAGCTGGAGGACGCCGACCTCGCCGCACTGGTCGCCGACGTCGTCACCCGCACCGGCGCCAGCGGCATGAAGGACATGGGCCGGGTCATGGGCACGGTGCAGAAGGAGGTCGCCGGCCGGGCCGAGGGCGGCCGGGTGGCCGCCGAGGTCCGCCGCCAGCTGGCCTGATCCGGCCCCCTCCAGGGCACCGCCGCGAGCCCGCGAGGGGTGGGCAGGACGGCGGCACCCTCCAGGGTCCCGCGCCGAGCCTGCGAGGCCTGGGGGGAAGGGTGGTCCTCTCTCAGCCGGCGGGCGCGGCGGCCGGCGGGGCCGTCGGGTCCACCGGAGCCACGGAGGGCTGTGCAGTCGGGTCGGCCGGCTCGGCGGGCGTGGCGGACGGCGTCGCCGCGGCGTCCGGCGCCGGCTGGGAGGCCGCGGCCGGCGCCGCGGAGGCAGGAGCCGGCTCCGGTGCGGTGAACGGCACCGCCGGCTGCCCGGCCAGGATCGGCGCCATCGCGTTGCGCCAGATCGTCGCCGGCGTGCCGCCCCCGAAGCCCCGGACCTGCTCGCGCTCCTTGGGGTTGTAGACCATCACGCTCGCCGTGTACTGCGGGGTGTAGCCGACGAACGCCACCGAGAGGTTGTCCTGGCTGGTCCCCGTCTTGCCGGCGACCCGGTGCCCGGGGACGGCGGCGTTGCGGCCGGTGCCGAACGGCGACTCGGTGTCCCCGACGAGCACCCGGTTGAGGGTCGTCGCGATCTCGGTCGGGACCGCGCCGGGCGTGCACGCGTCGCCCGCGACGACCGGCCGGCCGTCCTCGCCGGTGACCGGCTCGCCGTTGCGGTCGAGCACGGCGGTCACCGGCGTCGGGGCGCACCGTGTGCCGTTGGCCGCCAGCGTGGAGTAGGCGCTGGCCAGGGCCAGGGGGCTGGTCGACTCGGGACCGAAGGTGAACGACCCCCGGTTCTCGTCGATGATCTGCTGCGGCAGGCCGGGGTCGTTGAACTGGAACAGGCCCATCCGCTCGGCCATGCGCACCGGGCCCTCCACACTGCCCAGTTGGTCCTCCAGCGCCAGGAAGTACGTGTTGGACGAGCGCACCAGGGCCTCGGACATCGACAGCGTCCGCGGGTAGTTGTTGCCGACGTTCTCGACGTCGTAGCGCCCGGCGCCGTCCCGGAAGACGCGCGAGACGTAGGGCTCGCTCGCGGTGATGACGTGCGAGATCGGGAAGCCCTCCTCGAGCGCGGCGGCCGCGGTGAAGACCTTGTAGGTGGAGCCGGCGCCCTGCCCGGGGACGACGTTGAGGTTGACCGACTCGCACTCGGGGCCGTCGCACCCGAAGCGGCGGTTGGCGCTCATGGCCAGCACGTGCCCGGTGCCCGGCTCGACGGCGGTGAACGTGCCCGCCAGCGAGTCGCCCATCGCGAGCGAGTCCAGGACCGCCTGGTCGCCGGAGCGCTGCAGGTCCGGCCGCAGCGTCGTCTGGATCGTCAGGCCGCCGTTGTCGATGAACTCCTGGCTCAGGCCGAGCGTGCCCCGGAGGTAGTCGGCCACGTAGGCGCAGAAGAAGCCGCCGATGGTGGCGTCGATGCAGCCGTTGGGCGGGGTGGCGCCCGGCGCGACCTGCACCGGCTGCGCGGAGACCTCGGCGAACTGGGCCTGGTCGATCATCCCGAGGTCCAGCATCCGCTGCAGCACCTGGTTGCGGCGGTTGAACGCATTCTCCGGGTTGGTGACCGGGTCGTCGTTCGAGGGGCTCTGCACCAGGCCGGCCAGCATGGCCGCCTGCGGCAGGGTCAGGTCGGCGGCGTCGACGCTGAAGTAGCGCTGCGCGGCGGCCTGCACGCCGTAGGCGCCCTGCCCGAAGTACACGAGGTTGAGGTAGCGGGTGAGGATCTCGTCCTTGGAGTACTCCTCCTCCAGGGCGAGGGCCAGCCGCGCCTCCCGCAGCTTGCGGCCCAGGCTCTCCTCGGTGGCCGCCTGCCGCTCCTCGGGGGTGTCGGCGGTCTGCGCGAGGGTCTGCTTGACCAGCTGCTGGGTCAGCGTCGAGCCGCCCTCCTGCACCGAGCCGGCCGCCACGTTGGTCGCCAGGGCGCGCAGCGTGCCCTGCACGTCGAGGCCGTTGTGCTCCTCGAAGCGGGAGTCCTCGATCGCGACCAGCGCCTGCTTCATGACCGGGGCGATCCGGTCGGAGGCCACCGGCAGTCGGTTGTTCCGGTAGAACATCGTGATCAGCGACCCGTCGGCCGCCAGCACGCGGGTGTTGCCCGCCGGCGCCTCGTCGGTCAGCTCGACCGGCAGGGCGCCGAGCAGCGAGGCGGAGTTGCGCGCGGCGAGGCCGGTGCCGCCGACGAACGGCAGCAGCATGCCGGCGACCAGGGCGCCGGCGAGGACGATCGTCGCAGCGAGCTTGGCCAGGACCCGGGTGCGATCGGGGGCGTCGGCAGACATCGGGCGCCAATGTACGTGGCGACGGGCTGCCGGACGCCCTCGCTCAGCGACGGCGCGCGGGCAGGATCCGTCGCCGCGGCACGCCCGTCGGCGTGTCGCCGTCCGGGCCGGTCAGTGCGTCGGCCATGTCGCGCAGCCCGTCGAGGTCGTGCACGTCGCCGGCGGCGGCCGGCACGGTGCGGACGGCGACCTCGGGGTGGGCGCTGGTGAACCGGTCGGCCAGGTGCTGCTCGCGGGCCGCCTGCGTCATCCGCTCGGCGTGCACCCGCAGCGCCCCGGCGGCGAGCTCGGCGTCCTCGCCGCCGGCCTCGAGGACCTCCTCGGCGGCCCCCTCGGCGCGCGTGGCCGACAGCGCCGTCGTCGTGGGCGGGTGGGTGCGGTTGAGCACCAGCCCGGCCAGCGGCATCTGCTCGGCCGACAGCCGGTCGACGAAGTAGGACGCCTCGCGCAGCGCGTCGGGCTCGGGCGTCGCGACGACGAGGAACCAGGTGCCCGGCCGGCGCAACAGCTCGTAGGTGGCCGTCGCCCGCTCGCGGAAGCCGCCGAACATGGTGTCCAGCGCGGCGACGAAGGAGGAGATGTCGCGCAGCAGCTGCCCGCCGAGGATCTTGGAGATGATCCGGCTGAAGAACATGAAGCTGGCGCTGGCGATCTTGAAGCCGGTGCGGCTGGGGGCGGTGAGCAGCCGGATCATCGTGCCGTCGAGGAAGCGGCTCATCCGGTTGGGGGCGTCGAGGAAGTCCAGCGCCGACCGCGACGGCGGGGTGTCGACGATGATGAGGTCCCAGTGGTCGCCGGCGCGCAGCTGGCCCAGCTTCTCCATCGCCATGTACTCCTGTGTCCCGGCGAAGGACGAGGACAGCGCCTGGTAGAAGGGGTTCTCGAAGATCTGCTGCGCCCGCTCGGGGGTGGAGTGCGCCACGACGATGTCGTCGAACGTGCGCTTCATGTCCAGCATCATCGCGTGCAGCTCGCCCGGGGCCCCCGGGACGTCGACCCGCCGCGGTTCGTTGTCCAGCTCCATCAGACCCAGCGACTGGGCCAGCCGGCGCGCCGGGTCGATGGTGAGGACGACGACGGTGCGGCCGGCCTGCGCCGCGGCCAGTCCCAGCGCCGCCGACGTCGTCGTCTTGCCCACACCGCCGGCGCCGCAGCACACCACGATCCGGGTGTCGGGGTCGGTGACCAGCTCGGCGAACTCGAGCGGCAGGGCCTCCGGCGTGGGCGGTGCCGGCGGGCGCGGGTGCCGGCGGGTGCGCTGAGTCGTCTGCGTCATGCCGCCACCTCGGTCCGCAGGTGCTCCTCCAGCCGGCCGGCGAGCTGGAACAGCGCACCGAGGTCGATGGGGCCGGGCAGCAGCGGCAGCTCGACGGTCGGGCGGCCGAGCGCCTCGACCTCGTCGCGCAGCTCGTCCTGGGCGGCCCAGCGCCGGGCGTGCTCGGTCGCCTCGGCGGCGAGCGCGTCGGCCAGCCCCGGGACGTCCTGCAGCCCCGCCGCGGTCAGCGCCGGCGCCAGGTCGGCGCCGATGAGCCCGGCCTCGGAGGCGCGGGCGAGCGCCGGCTCGGGCAGCGCTGGCTCGGCGGCCATGTTGACCACGACCGAGCCGACGGGCAGCCCGACCGCGCTGAGCTCGGCGATGGCGTCCGCGGTCTCCTGCACCGGCATGTCCTCGAGCAGCGTCACCAGGTGCACCGCCGTCTGCGGCGACTTCAGCACGGCCATCACGCCGTCGCTCTGGGTCTTGATCGGCCCGGAGCGGGTCAGGCCGGCCATCTCGCCGGTGACGTTGAGGAAGCGGGTGATCCGGCCGGTCGGCGGGGCGTCGACCACGACGGCGTCGTAGACCGGGCGGCCGTCGTGGCGGCGGGTCACCGCCTCCTTGACCTTGCCGGTGAGCAGCACGTCGCGCAGGCCCGGGGCGATCGTCGTGGCGAAGTCGACGGCGCCGACCCGGCGCAGCGCCCGGCCCGCGCGGCGCAGGTTGTAGAACATCTCGAGGTACTCGAGGAGGGCCTCCTCGACGTCGATCGCCAGCGCCCTGACCTCGCCGCCGCCGCGGGCGAGGGCGACCCGCCGCTCCTCGTAGGGCAGCGGCGGGGTGTCGAACAGCTGGGCGATGCCCTGGCGGCCCTCGGTCTCGACGAGCAGCACCTGGCGGCCGTCGGCGGCCAGGGCCAGCGCGAGGGCCGCGGCGACCGTGGTCTTCCCGGTCCCGCCCTTCCCGGTGACGACGTGGCAGCGCACGGACGAGGGGACCGGACTCACGGACACGAGCCTAGAAGGACCCCCTGCCCCCCGCCGCTCGCAGGCTCGCGGCGGGACCCTGCAGGGGGCCGGCGGCGCCCGGGACGAGGCCGAGGGGCTGCGCTAGCGTCGCGCCCATGAGCGAACCGGCCCGCGTGAAGTGGGAGTACGCCACCATCCCGCTGCTGATCCACAACACCAAGGCGATCCTCGACTCCTGGGGCGTCGACGGGTGGGAGCTGGTCACCGTGCTGCCCGGCCCCGGCGGGGCCGACCAGCCCGTGGCCTACCTCAAGCGCCCCGTCGGCTGACCCGGCCATGACCAGCCCGCAGACCCACAGCTGGCACGCCCGGCTGGCCGAGCTCGGCATCCGGTTGCCCGCGGTCGCCGCACCGGTCGCCGCCTACGTCCCGGCGGTGCGCAGCGGCCAGCTGGTCTTCACCTCCGGTCAGCTGCCCTTCGTCGACGGCGGGCTGCGCCGCACCGGCAAGGTCGGCGGCTCGGTCGACCCCGAGGACGCCGCGCACGACGCCAAGCTGTGCGCCCTCAACGCCTTGGCCGCCATCGACGAGCTCGTGGGGCTGGACGAGGTGTCCCGCGTCGTCCGGGTGGTCGGCTACGTGGCCAGCGCGGAGGGTTTCACCGGCCAGCCGCGGGTGGTCAACGGCGCCAGCGAGCTGCTCGGCCGGGTCTTCGGCGAGGCCGGCCGGCACGCGCGCAGCGCCATCGGCGTGGCCGAGCTCCCGCTGGGCGCCCCCGTCGAGGTCGAGCTCACCGTCGAGCTGAGGTGAGCGCCACCCCCAAGCAGGCGGCGACGGTGCTGCTGCTGCGCGACGGCACCCCCGGTCTGGAGGTCTACCTGCTCCGGCGCACCCGCGGCATGCCCTTCGCCGGCGGGATGACCGCCTACCCGGGTGGCGGCGTCGACCCGCGGGACGGCGACGTGGAGACCGCGTGGGCCGGGCCGCCGCCCGCCGAGTGGGCGCACGCCTTCGGCTGCGACGAGCGGACCGCGCGCGAGCTGGTCTGCGCGGCGGTCCGCGAGACGTTCGAGGAGGCCGGCGTCCTGCTCGCGGGCGCCGACGGCGGCGACGTGGTGCCGGACGTGTCGGGGGAGGACTGGGAGGCCCAGCGCCAGGCCCTGCTGGCCCGGGAGCTGTCGCTGGCCGAGCTGCTCGCCGACCGCGGGCTGGCGCTGCGCTCGGATCTGCTGCGGCCCTTCGCGCACTGGATCACCCCGCCGGTCGAGCCGCGGCGCTACGACACGAAGTTCTTCGCCGCGGCGCTGCCGGTCGGCCAGGAGGCCCGGCACGTCACCGGTGAGGCCGACGAGGTCACCTGGCTGACGCCGTCGGCGGCGCTGGCCGAGATGTCCGCCGGCGCGCGGCCCATGCTGCCGCCGACGATCCACACGCTCGGGCAGCTCGAGCCCTTCGCCGACGTGGCCGCGGCGCTCGCCGGGTCGCCGCCGGAGCCGCTGCACCCCATCTGCCCGCAGTTCGACGACGAGCCCGACGGTCGCTGGGCCGTGCTCCCCGACGGCACCCGCATCAGGCTCGTGGTGCCCCTCCCGTCCTGATCGTTCGGAGTGGGCCCGGGAGGGGTCCGCGCCGGAACGATGCAGCGGCTCGATGCGACAGGGGTACGGCTCCTGGGCGCGGTGTCGGCCGGTAGGCCGACGGTGTCATCGAACGTCAGGGGCCCAGAACCTGAGCGGTTCTGGGCCCCTGACGTTCAGTGCAGTGTCATCGCGCGCGGCGGCGCAGACGCTCCTCGTCGAGGACGACGACCGACTTGCCCTGCAGCTGGATCCAGCCGCGGTGCACGAAGTCGGCCAGCGCCTTGTTCACGGTCTCGCGGGAGGCGCCGACCAGCTGGGCCAGCTCCTCCTGGGTCAGGTCGTGCTTGACGCGCAGGCCCTCGCCCTCGCGGCTGCCGAACCGGTCGGCCATCTGCAGCAGCGCCTTGGCGACCCGGCCGGGGACGTCGGTGAAGATCAGGTCCGCCACCGAGTCGTTGGTGCGGCGCAGTCGGCGGGCCAGCACGTGCAGCAGCCGCTCGCCGACCTCGGGGTGCGCCTCGATCCACGGGCGCAGCACCGACTGCGGCATGCGGGCCAGCTTGACGTCGGTGACCGCGGTGGCGGTCGCGGTGCGGGGGCCGGGGTCGAAGACCGACAGCTCACCGAACTGGTCGGAGGGACCCATCACGGCCAGCACGTTCTCGCGGCCGTCCGGCGACCGGCGGGAGAGCTTGATCTTGCCCGAGATGACGATGTAGAGGCTGTCGCCCGGCTCGCCCTCGTTGAAGACCACGCGGCCGCGGGGGAGCGCCACGGTCTCCAGGCGGCTCGCGACCGGGTCCACCGCCTCCTCCGGCAGCCTCTGGAAGAGCCCCGACTGGGCCAGCACCTCGTCCACTACGCGTCCTCTCGCACACACACCTGGGAGGGCCGGCGCGCGGCCGGGCCCTGTCGAGCGCCACGTCCTCGCGGCGCCGTCCGGAGTGGAGTCTAGGGGGCTGTGCGGGTCGTCACCCGATCGGTGCGACGTGCCGCCACCCCGGGGGGTGAGGCCGGCCCCCCTGCAGGGTCCCGCCGCGAGCCTGGTGACGTACTGGAACGGCCGCCCTTCAGGGTCCCGCGCCGAGCTTGCGAGGCGTGGGGGGAAGGGTGGTCCTCTTTCACACGACGGGCGGCTCGGCCCCGCGGCGCACGCGGGACGCCCGACGACGCCGCCAGCGGGCCATGGCGCGGCGGATGCCGGAGTTGGCCAGCGTGTCGACCTCGCCGGCGCTCGCGGTGGAGAGGAACTCGGCCACCTCACGGGGACCGGCCGGCCGACGCAGCGGTTCCTCGACGCGTTCCATCACCAGCAGGAAGGCGATGACCAGCGGCGGGAACAGGATGACGCTGAGGGCGACCACCGGCTCCTCCTCTCTCCTCGTCGGGGACGCGGACCGGACGGCCCGCCCGCGCGAGCACTCCTGTGTACCCCGGGGCGTCGCGCGGGAAGCCCGGCGACGGCGGTCGCGATGATGGCACGGGCCCTGTCAGCCGGTCCGCCTACCCTCGACCGCGTGTCCTCGCCCGCCTACGCCCGGTCCGTCCCGCCGCGCGCCCGCCGTGCCGCTGCCCGGGGCGGCTCCCCGTTCGACCCGCAGGAGACGCCGCTGGCGCGCACCCGTCGGGCGCGGCGGATGGCCCGTGAGCTGGCGCTGATCCACCCCGACGCCCACTGCGAGCTGGACTTCACCAACGCCTTCGAGCTTCTGGTCGCCACGGTGCTCTCGGCGCAGACGACCGACAAGACGGTCAACCGGGTCACCCCGACGCTGTTCGCGAAGTACCCCGACGCCCGGGCCCTCGCCGGGGCCGACCGCGCGGAGCTCGAGGAGATCCTCAAGCCCACCGGCTTCTTCCGCGCCAAGGCCAACTCGGTCCTCGGCCTGGCGCAGGCGCTGCTCGAGCGCTTCGACGGCGAGGTACCCGGCCGGATGGCGGACCTGGTCACCCTGCCCGGCGTGGGCCGCAAGACCGCCAACGTCGTCCTGGGCAACGCCTTCGACGTCCCCGGCCTGACCGTCGACACGCACTTCGGCCGGCTGGTCCGGCGGTTCGGGTGGACGGCGGAGGAGGACCCGGTCAAGGTCGAGTCAGCGGTCGCCGAGCTGCTGCCCAAACGCGAGTGGACCATGTTCAGCCACCGGGTGATCTTCCACGGCCGGCGGGTCTGCCACGCCAAGAAGGCGGCCTGCGGCGCGTGCGGCCTCGCCCGGTGGTGCCCGTCGTACGGCATCGGCCCGACCGACCCGGAGGTCGCCACGAAGCTGGTCAAGACCCCGGCCGCCTCCGACACCGAATGAGCACCCGTACCAGGACGGCGGCCGGCCTGCTGGCGCTCGGGTTCGCGCTCGTCGGGTGCACCTCGGGCGCCACGGACGAGCCGGGCGGCACGGCGGCGTCCCCGGCGCCCGACCCGCTGGCGACCCTGGCGCCGTGCCCGGAGCAGCCCGACCGCGCGGCGGTGGGCGACCAGACGCTGCCGGCCCTCGCCCTGCCCTGCCCGGGCGGCGGCTCGCTGGACCTGGGCCGCGCTCCCGGCGTCCCCACCGTGGTGAACCTGTGGGCCAGCTGGTGCGGTCCCTGCCGTGAGGAGCTGCCGCTGGTGCAGCAGCTGGCCGACGTCGCCGGCGACCGGCTGTCGGTGGTCGGCGTGATCAGCAGGGACGGCGCCCCGCAGGCGGGGTCCTTCGCCGCGGACGCCGGGGCGACCTTCCCCAGCGCCTTCGACGGGGAGGGGGAGCTGATGGCCGAGCTGGGCCTGGGCGCGCTGCCCTACACCTACCTCCTCGACGCCGACGGCGGGATCGCGCACGTCCAGGTGGGCCCGGTCGCCGACCTCGCCGAGCTGGAGGGCCTGGTGGCCGAGCACCTCGGGGTGACGCTGTGACCGACGCGCCCGCTGCCGACGCCGCGCTGCCGGAGTACCTGCGCCGGCTGCTCGCGGCGGGCGACGACCTGCCGCTGCGCCACCGGATGCCCCGGCCGACGGCGACCGCCCGGCGCTCGGCGGTGCTCATCCTCTTCGGCGAGGGCCCGCGCGGCGCCGACGTCCTGCTGATCGAGAAGTCCGCGCACCTGCGCACCCACGCCGGCCAGCCGGCCTTCCCGGGCGGTGGCGCCGACCCCGGCGACGACTACCCGGTGGGCACCGCGCTGCGCGAGGCCGAGGAGGAGGCCGGCATCGACCCGGACGGCGTGCGCGTGCTCGCCACGCTGCCGGAGCTGTTCCTCGGCCCGTCGGACAACCTCGTCGTCCCGGTCGTGGCCTGGTGGGACGACCCGCGCGACGTCACCGTGGGCGACCCGCGCGAGGTGGCCCGGGTGGCGCGGGTGCCGCTGGCCGACCTCGCCGACCCGCCCAACCGCTTCCGCATCCGTCACCCGTCGGGCTACGTCGGCCCGGCGTTCGGTGTCGCCGGGATGGTCGTCTGGGGCTTCACCGGCGGCCTGCTCGACGCGATCCTCGAGGCCGCGGGGCTGGCCCGGCCGTGGGACACGAGCGACGTGCGGCCGCTGCCGGCGCTCGGCGCCCGCCGCCCGCAGCTGCCCGGCACCCTCGACCCGGTGGAGGACGAGGACGCCGCCGCGCCGACGGTGGCCGACCCCGCACCCGACGGCCCCGCGACGCGTACGGTTCCCCCGCGATGAACGGGCTGGGGTTGCCGCGACGTGGCCGGGCGCTGCTCGCCGGGGGAGTGCTGGTCGCCGCCGTCCTCACCGGCTGCGGCGGGGGGACGGCCGGGCAGGAGGCGGCGCCGTCGCCCGATCCGGCGCTGGGCACGGTGACGACCGCCCCCGACGGCGTCCAGGAGGTCACCCTGCAGACGCAGGACGACTACGTCTTCTCCCCGAGCACCTTCACCGTCGCGCCGGGTGCGGTGCGACTGACCGTGGTGAACGTGGCCGAGCAGCTGACCCACAACTTCCGCTTCACCCCGGGCGACGGCCCGGCGCCGGTCGAGCCGGAGATCCCGCTGCTGACGCCGGGGGAGAGCCGCACCATCGAGTTCACCGTGACCGCGCCCGGTGACTACGGCTTCGAGTGCAGCTTCCACACCCAGCTGGAGCAGTTCGGCACCATGACGGTCAGCGGCTGAGCACCGCCATGTCGATCGTCGACCTCGTCCTCATCGGTCTGGCCCTGGTCTTCACCTTCTCCGGCTTCCGGCAGGGCGTCATCGTCTCGGCCACCTCGTTCTTCGGCTTCTTCGGCGGCGCGGTCCTCGGCGCGCAGCTGTCCCGGCCGGTGGCCGACCGGCTCGACGGGACGGCGACCACGCGGGTGTTCGCAGCGCTGGTCGTGGTCCTCGCCGCGGCGCTGCTGGGACAGGTGCTCGCCGGCGCGCTCGGCAGGGCGGTGCGCCGCCGCGTGACGTGGCAACCGGCCGAGATCGTCGACTCGGTGGCCGGGGCGGTGCTCTCGGCGGTCGCGGTGCTGCTGGTCGCCTGGATGGTGGCCACCCCGCTGGCCAACGCGCCGTTCCCCCAGGTGTCCAGTCAGGTGAAGCAGTCGGCGCTGGTGCAGGCGGTCGACCGCACCGTCCCGGCCGGCGTGCGAGGGGTCTACGACTCGCTGCGGGAGGCGATCGACCGCAACGGGCTGCCCGACGTCCTCGACCCGCTGACCCCCACGCAGGTGCCGGACGTCGCGGCGCCGGACCAGGCGCTGCTGGACAGCCCGGTGGTGCGGTCCGTGTCGGGCTCGGTGGTGCAGATCACCGGGGTCGCGTCGTCGTGCTCCCGGCAGATCGACGGTTCCGGCTTCGTCTACGCGCGGGAACGCGTGATGACCAACGCGCACGTGCTCGCCGGGGTCACCGACCCGGTCGTGACCGCGGAGGGCGAGGAGTACGACGCCGTCCCGGTGTACGTCGACGAGGAGACCGACGTCGCGGTGCTCGCCGTCCCCGGGCTGCCGCAGATCCCGCTGTCCTTCGAGCCGGAGCCGGCCGAGTCGGGCGACAGCGCGATCATCATGGGCTACCCCGGGGGCGGTGGGCTGTTCGTCGGGCCGGCGCGGGTGCGCGACCGCACCGACATCAGCGGTCCGGACTTCCGCAACGAGCAGACGGTGGTCCGCGAGGTCTACGCGCTCTACGGCGAGGTGCGCGCGGGCAACTCCGGCGGCCCGCTGTTCGACCCGGAGGGCCAGGTACTCGGCGTCGTCTTCGCCTCGGCCATCGACGACCCGCTCACCGGTTACGCGCTCACGTACGAGGAGGTCGAGGACGCCGCGGTGACCGGCCAGGCCTCGTCCGCCCCGGTCGCCACCGGTGCCTGCGAGTAAGAGGACCCAGTCCTCCCCACCCCTCGTAGAAGGACCCCGTCCTCCTCACCGCTCGCACGCTCGCGGCGAGCCTCCGGACGGGGCCAGGCAGGCCGGGTCAGCCGGCCCAGTTGACCAGCGCGGCGTTGACCTCCTCGGGCACCTCCTCGTGCGGGAAGTGCCCGACGCCGGGCAGCTCCCGCCACTCGTAGGACCCGGCGACGTAGCGGCCCGACCCACGGGCCGACGACGGCAGCACGCAGGGGTCGAGGACGCCGTGCAGCTGCAGGGTCGGCGCGGTGACCGGCGCGGCCATCCGGCGGGCGTAGCGCAGCCCGTCGGGGCGCAGCTGGGAGCGGCCGGCCCAGCGGAAGTACTCCATCGAGCCGTAGGCGGCCTGGGGGATGCGGGCAGCGGAGCGGTAGCGGGACACCGCCTCGGCGAACCCGGCGGTGGCGGTCCAGTCCGGGCCGGCCCAGCGGCGCATGAGCTCGGCCACCGGGTCGTCGTCGGCGCGGGTGAGCCGGCGCTCGGGCAGCCGCGGCAGCTGGAAGCCCAGGATGTGCCGCAGCGCCCGCCGCTGCGCGCCGTCCTTCAGCGCTGCCCGCAGCTGCCGCGGGTGCGCCATGGAGAGCACGGCCAGCCGGCGGACGCTGCGCGGGTGCAGCGCGGCCATCGTCCAGGCCACCAGCCCGCCCCAGTCGTGGCCGACGACGGCGGCGTCCCGCTCACCCAGCGCGCGGACCAGCGCGGCGACGTCGGCGGCGGCGGTCGGCAGGTCGTAGCCGCGCGGGGGCTTGTCGCTGCCCCCGTAGCCGCGCAGGTCGGGTGCGACGGCGCGGAAGCCGGCCGCGGCCAGCGCGGGCAGCTGCGACCGCCAGGCCCACCAGAACTCGGGGAAGCCGTGCAGCAGCAGCACCAGGGGGCCCTCGCCGGCCTCGGCGACGTGCAGCCGGACGCCGTTGGCCGACAGGTCGCGGTGGGTCCAGGGGCCGGGTAGCAGGACGCTGGTGGCGTCCGGCCGCGGCTCGGCGGTGCTCACCGGGACGGGCGCGAAGGGCGCCCGCTCAGACGGTGTAGTCGTCGCGTCCCGACAGCTGGACCCGGCCGTTGCTGACCGTGGGCACCTCGCGGCGGCGCTGGCCGGGGGCCTCGCGGTGCATGACCTCGGGCAGGTCGCGCAGCGTCTCCAGGGTGCGCTCGGGCTTCTCGATCTTCTTGAGCGAGCTGCGGCCCACCAGCGCGGCGATGCCGGCCAGCACGACCAGCAGCAGCCACACGAGCAGGTAGGAGATCCAGCGGATCAGCCCGAGCCAGGTGAGGAACTCGGCGATCGTGACGAACAGGAAGATCCCGGAGAAGAAGAGCAGGGCAGCCGCGGCACCGAAGGCCCCGGCGCCGACGCCGGCCTTCTTCGCCGACTTGCCGACCTCGGCCTTGGCCAGCTCGATCTCGCTGCGGATCAGCGTCGAGACGTCGGCCATGGCGCTCTGCACCAGGGAGCCGACGGAGGGCTCCTCCACGCGGGTGGTGGTGCTGCGTGCCCCGGTCGGGCTCGACGGTGCGCTGTGGGCCACGAGGGCACCTCCTGGGGACGACGAACGGCTGTCGGGCCGCCCGGACGAGCGGACCCACCTGGAGGAATCGTGCCTCATGATCACCGAGCGCGCGCCCCGGTGCCCTCCTCACGGCAGCAGTGGCCGGGAGGAGTGGGGCCCGGAGGGTCCCCGACGAGCGGCCGAGTGGGCTCCGCATCGTCGGGGACGGCTCCTGGCCGCGGTGTCGGCCGGAGGCCGACGATGTGCCTAGTCCTCCGACGAGCTGGCCGGCAGCTTGTCCTTGATCAGGTTCATCACCGAGGAGTCGGTGAGCGTGGTGACGTCACCCAGCTCCCGGTTCTCGGCGATGTCCCGCAGCAGCCGGCGCATGATCTTGCCCGAGCGGGTCTTGGGCAGCTCCTGCACGACCATGATCTGGCGCGGCTTGGCGATCGGGCCGATGTCCTTGGCCACGTGGGTGCGCAGCCTCTGCACCAACTCGTCACCCGAGTCCTCGGCGTTGCCCCGCAGGATCACGAAGGCGACGATGCCCTGACCGGTGGTCGGGTCGCTGGCGCCGACGACCGCGGCCTCGGCCACCGCCGGGTGGGCGACGAGGGAGGACTCCACCTCGGTGGTGGAGATGCGGTGGCCGGACACGTTCATGACGTCGTCCACCCGGCCGAGCAGCCAGATGTCGCCGTCGGCGTCCTTCTTGGCACCGTCCCCGGCGAAGTAGACCTCCTTGCCGAACCGCGACCAGTAGGTGTCGACGTAGCGGTCGTCGTCGCCCCAGATGGTCCGCAGCATCGACGGCCAGGGCTCGGTGAGCACCAGCAGACCGGTGGTGTCGTCGCCGAGCTCGTTGCCCTCGTCGTCGACGACCTTGGCCGAGATGCCGGGGAAGGGCGTCTGCGCCGAGCCCGGCTTGAGGCTCGTCACGCCGGGCAGCGGGTTGATCATGTGCGCGCCGGTCTCGGTCTGCCACCAGGTGTCCACGATCGGGCAGCGGCCGCCGCCGATGTTCTTGTGGTACCAGAGCCACGCCTCGGGGTTGATCGGCTCACCGACCGAGCCGAGGACCCGCAGGCTCGAGAGGTCGAACTTGGCCGGGATGTCCTCGCCCCACTTCATGAAGGTCCGGATCACCGTGGGCGCGGTGTAGAGGATCGTGACCTTGTACTTCTCGATGAGCTCGAACCAGCGGCCGCGGTGCGGGGTCTCCGGCGTCCCCTCGTACATGATCGAGGTGGCCCGGTTGGCCAGCGGCCCGTAGACGATGTAGCTGTGGCCGGTGACCCAGCCGATGTCCGCCGAGGTCCAGAAGACGTCGGTGTCCGGCTTGAGGTCGAAGGTCGCCCAGTGCGAGTAGGCGACCTGGGTGAGGTAGCCGCCGGAGGTGTGCAGGATGCCCTTCGGCGAGGCCGTCGTCCCCGACGTGTACATGATGTAGAGCGGGTGCTCGGCGTCGAACGCCTCGGGCATGTGCTCGGTCGACTGCCGGTCGACGACGTCGTGCCACCACAGGTCGCGGCCCTCGGTCCACTCGACGTCCTGCTCGGTCCGCCGCACGACCAGCACGTTGCGGACGCCCTCGGTGCGCGCGACCGCCTCGTCCACGGCCGGCTTGAGCGCGCTGGGTGCGCCGCGCCGGTAGCCGCCGTCGGAGGTGACCACCAGGACGGCGCCGGAGTCGGTGATCCGGCTGGCCAGCGCGTCGGAGGAGAACCCGCCGAAGACCACCATGTGAACGGCGCCGATGCGGGCGCAGGCCAGCATCGCGACGACCGCCTCGGGGATCATCGGCATGTAGATGGCGACCCGGTCGCCGGCCTGCACGCCGAGTTCCAGCAGGGCGTTCGCGGCCTTGCAGACGTCGTCCTTGAGCTGGGCGTAGGTGATCGTGCGGGTGTCGCCCGGCTCGCCCTCCCAGTGGTAGGCGACCTGCTCGCCGTGGCCGGACTCGACGTGCCGGTCCACGCAGTTGTAGGCGATGTTGAGCTTCCCCCCGACGAACCACTTGGCGAAGGGCGGGTTGGTCCAGTCCAGGACCTCGTCCCACCGCTGCGTCCAGCTCAGCCGCTCGGCCTGCTCGGCCCAGAAGCCCAGCCGGTCCTGCGCGGCCCGCTCGTAGACGTCGGGACCCACGTTGGCCTGGGCGGCCAGCTGCTCCGGCGCCGGGAACCGGCGGCCCTCCAGCTCGGTCGACTCGCTCATGCGACTTCCTCCTGATCCCCGGCGTCGTCGTCGACGCCTGTTCCTCCGTCGGTCGCCCCGCGGTCCGGCTCCGGCGCGACGCAGCGTGCGCTCAGCCACACCGTATTGCCCACGACGCTCCGCGTCTGCCCGAGGCGACGTCGGCGCAGCGGGGTGCTGCCCGGACTCGCGGGCGGACGGCGAGACTGGGCAGGTGACGGCAGGGGTGCAGGCGGCGGTGGCCGCACGGATTTCCGGGGCGGCGGCGCTCGGGCTGCTCGCACCGCCGTCGGCGACCGCCGTCCCGGCCACGCTTTTCGCCGACGAGGCCTGGACCGCCGACCGGCTGGCTGCGCTCGGGGCGCGGTACGCCTCCGACGATCGGCGGGTGCTGGCCACGGTGTGGTGGTACTCGGCGTCCTCGGTGCTGCTCACCCCGGCGCTGGCCGGGCTGGCCACCGGGCTGCCGCTGTCGGCGCGGCTGGCCGACACCTCGGTCGCCCTGCTCAATGGGGGGACGCCGATCGCCGCCACGTCGTCCGCCGCGGGCGGGGACACCGCCGCGGAGCTGCGGGAGAGCCTGCCCGCGGTGGTCGACGCCGTCGCCGCGGCCGGCCGCATGCGGGCGCGACCGCTGTGGGCGATCGCCACCGACTCGCTGGCCAACCGGCTGCTCGCCCTGGGCCGGGCGCTGGGCGACGAGCGACGGGTCACCGCGCTGGCCGCGCCGCTGGCGGCCGCCGTCGGGCCCTCGCTGCCGACGCCGCGCTACGTCGACGTCACCGGCGTGCGGTTCACCCGGCGGGTGTCGTGCTGCCTGCTCTACCGCCTGCCGCCCGAGCCGCTGTGCACGTCCTGCCCGCGCCGGCCCGCCGCCGAGCGGCAGGTGCTGCTCGAGGACACCGCCGCACGGATGCGCTGAGGAAGGACCCCGTCCTCCTCACCCCTCGCGAGCTCGGGGCGAGCCTCGGGACGGGGCCTCGCCCTGGGCGCCGGTACACGGGAGTGCAGCCGGGCCCACCAGGGCGGGTCGCGCCCGTCGCCGAACACCTGCCGGGTCAGCGTGACGGGGTCGTAGCCGGACCGGCTCGAGGAGCCCGTGGCCGGACCACCCCGCGGCCAGGACGCCGGTGAGGGCCTGGCTCCAGGAGGCTGGACCCGGACGCCCGGCACGGGGCAGGCTGCGGCATGGCCGTGGACGGGGACGACCGGTGCGCCGAGCTGGTGGTGGTCCCCGACGTCGTCGGCCTGGAGGTGGGCCGGGCGCACCGGGTCGCCCAGGCGGCGGGCGTGGCGCTCGCGCCGCCCGACCCCGATGGTCCACCGCTCGGCGCGCTGACCTGGCCCGGCGAGTACGTCGTCACGGCGCAGACGCCGGTCGGGGGCTCGGTGGTCCACCGGTGGGACAGCGTGGTGGTCCGCTTCGTCGCCGCCGGCGGGACCGCCGGCGGCGACGAGCCCCGGCGTCCGCCGCCGCACGCCCCGCCCGCGGCCGCGCCGCTCGACGCGGGGTGACGGTCCTCGTCTCGCACGTCGGCCGGGCGCGGGAGAGGATCGCCCCGTGGGGCTGATGCCGGCTGCGTTCCTCGGCCACGGCAACCCGATGAACGCGCTCGAGGACAACCGCTACACGCGGGCCTGGCACGCGTTCGGGCAGGCGGTGCCGCGGCCGCGGGCGGTCCTCGTCGTCTCGGCGCACTGGTACGTGCACGCCACCGCGGTGACGGCGATGCCGCGGCCGCGCATCATCCACGACTTCTTCGGCTTCCCGCGCCCGCTCTACGAGGTCCGCTACGACGCACCCGGGCTGCCCTCGCTGTACGAGGAGGTCGCCGACCTCGTGCACCCGACCTGGGTCGGCGCCGACCTCGACAGCTGGGGCGTCGACCACGGTGCCTGGTCGGTGCTGCGGCACGCCTTCCCGGACGCCGACGTGCCGGTGGTGCAGCTGTCGGTCAACGCGCTGGAGCCGGCCGAGCACCACCTGCGCCTGGGGGCCGCGCTCGCCCCGCTGCGGGAGGACGGCGTGCTGGTGATCGGCAGCGGCAACGTCGTCCACAACCTGGGCGCGGTCAGCCGCGCGATGCCCGACGCGGGCTTCGACTGGGCGCGGCGCTTCGACGACGCGGTCCGCGAGGTGCTGCTCGAGCGGCCGACCGAGGTGGCCGCCCTGGACGGGCACCCGGACGCCCGCCTCGCCGTCCGCACGCCCGACCACTTCCTGCCGCTGCTCTACGTCGCCGGCATCGCCGGGGCGACCGGCACGACCGCCGAGCCGCTGGTCGACGGGTTCACCGACGGTTCGCTGTCGATGGCGTCCTACACGGTGGGCATGGCGCCGCTCCCGGACGACGACGGCGCCACCGCACCCCGGCCGTAGCGGGGGACGCGACGCGTCGCAGTGTTCCGGATCGGTCCGTCACCCCTCCCCGGCTCCGTCGTTGTCACCGGGAAGTCGTCCCGATCACACCCACGGGGAGCTCGTCTGTGTCCACGCGCCGTACGTCCGTCCGGAGGCCGCGCCGCGGCCGGGCCCTGCTGACCGGCGGGGTCGCCGTCGTCCTCGCGCTGATCCCGGGCACCGCACTCGCCGAGGGGCAGGACCCCGCCCCGGACCCGCTGGGACAGGTCACCACGACCGTCGAGGACACCGCGGGCGCGGTCGCCGGAGCCGAGGACGAGAGCGCGGACGCGGGGGGCCTCCCTCTCCCCGGCCAGGAGGACGCCGCCGCCGAGGAGCAGCCGGCGACGGGCGAGGCGGCCGAGGCGCCGGCCTTCGAGGGGTTCACCCCGGAGGAGCTGCAGGTCCTGCTCGACGAGCTGGCGGCGGCCGGCATCCCGGTCGACTGCGCCGAGGACCTCGCGGCCGGTGTCGAGGAGATCCTGCTCGGCCTGCAGGAGTCCCTCGACCCCGCGCAGTTCGAGCAGCTGCTCACGGAGCTGGAGGCGAGCCTGGCCACGCTGCAGGAGGGCGGTGAGCCGGAGCTGCCGCCGACGCTGGCGGACCCGGAGCTCGTCGCGCAGCTGGAGGCCCTGGGTGCCTCCCTCGAGGAGTGCCTCGCGGCCGGGCCGCCCACCGAGGAGCCGCCGGCGCCCACCGAGCCCCCGGCCGCGCCGGTGCACGAGCCCCCCGCCGCGCCGGCTGCCGCGCCGCAGTCGGTCTCCTACCCGGGGTACGCGCCCACGGGTGCGGAGGCTCCCGAGGAGACGCCGGGCAGCGCGTCCCTGGCGGCCCTCGGCGCCGGCCTGCTGGCCGTCGGCGGGGCAGGCGTGGTCGGTTCCCGGATGCGCACCCGTGCGGCCCGCGACGAGGGCTGACCGCCGCCCGCTGGGCGTCTTCCTGGCGGTGCTGCTCGCGGGCGTGGCCCTGCTGGTCTGGGTCCAGGCCCGGCCGGCGGCGGAGGCCGCGCCCCGGGCCGGCGCGGCACCGGCCGCGGGGGACGTCGTCCCGCAGCCCGGGTCGGCGCCGGCGCCCGAGGCCGTGCCGGCCGACGGCCCGGTCGTCCCGGCCCGCATCGCCATCCCGGCGATCGAGGTGGACACGGTCGTGGAGTCCCGCGGCACGGTGCGCTACGAGAACCCGTTCACGGGGGAGCCGGTCGACGGGTTCGGCGTGCCCGAGTCGATGCGGACGACGTCCTGGTGGTCGGACGGGCCGCAGCCGGGGTCCGGGCAGATGGCCGTGGTGCTGGGCCACGCGCAGGACGGCGGCCACGCCGTCTTCAACCGGCTGCACGAGCTGGCGCCCGGCGACCGGGTCACGCTGACCGACAGGGGCGGCGCGGTGCTCACCCTCGAGGTGCTCGGCGCGCCGCTGACCGGCCTGGACAAGTCGACGGCCGACCTGGCCGACGCGCTCAACGGCCACCCGGCCGACGCCGACGTCGCGCTGGTGACCTGCGGCGGCGAGTTCGACGAGGACGCGGGCGCGAGCGCGGACAACACCGTCGTCTTCGCGACCGTCGTCGACCAGGTCTGACACCCCGCGGCGGCTGCTCCGGGTGCGACGCGCGTGGCGGGTCGACACCTGGAGCCGCCCGGCCCTGGCGTCGCCCTCCTCCACCGCGACCTCGGACGAGGAGGGCGACGTGCCGGATGCCCGCACCGCCTTCTCGGTCGTCCGCTGGCTGGCGGTGGTGATCCCGCTGGTCGACGTCGCGCTGGTGCTCACCGGGGTGCTGTCGCTGCGGACCGGCATCGTCGTGGCGCTGGTCCTGGAGGCGCTGCTCGCCGTCGTCCTGGTCGTCGAGGCGGCCGCCTTCCGCCGGGCGTACCGGTCCGCGCGGCGGTCCGGCGGGAGCCGTCGCGCAGGACTCGTGGCCGGAGCCGAGGCCGTGTGGCCGCCGGTGGTGCTCCGGCTGGCGCGCGCCGAGGCGGGCGTCCTCCGTGCACTGTGGTGGGCGGTGCGGCGCCGTGCGGACGTCGGGCCGGGCGACGTGCCGCTGCCCTACGCCGGCCGCTTCCGTCTGGTGCTCGTGGCGCTCACCGTCCTCGGCGCGCTGGAGACCGTCGTCGTGCACGTGCTGTTGCCGTGGGAGACCGCGCGCGGGGTGCTGCTCGCGGTGTCGCTCTACGCGCTGGTCTGGGTGCTCGGCTCGGGCCTGTCGATGTTCCAGCGCCCGCACCTGCTCCGCGACGACGAGCTGGTGCTGCGGTTCGGGCACCTGCGCACGGTCGCCGTCCCGCTGGCCGGCCTGGTCGCGGTCCGGCGCAGCGTGGAGGCCGAGCACAAGAAGGTCCTGTCGCGCGACGGCGACCGGCTGGTGCTGTCGGTGATGGGTGACACGGACGTCGAACTGCGCTTCGACCCGCCGGTGCACGTGGACGGGCAGGACGAGCCGGTGGCCCGCGTCGCGTTCTGGGTGGACGACCCGCAGGCCGTCGTCCGGCTGCTCCGCGACCGCGCCGTCCCGGCCGGCCGCTGACACCTCCGGCGTTTCTGCGGGAACGCCGGGTGGGTGGTCGCGCCGTTCCTGCCGGGTGACCCCTCGGACGTTCCCGCGGGAACGTCTACTCCCCAGGCCGTCTCCGAGTCGACGCCGTTGACCTGCGGTTCTGTCACCCCCGCGCCCTAGCCTCCGTACAGGCGTTCGAGGAGGAGGGGTCGGTGTCGGAGGAGAGCGAGAGCGGCGATCTGCCGCTGGAGGAGCTGGCGCGGCGGATCACGAGCGGCGCGGTGCGGCTGGCCGCGGCCACGGCGGCGTGGCTGGCGCTGGTGGCCGAGTTCGACCGCCGCGGCGGATGGGGCGCGGTCGGCATCCGCTCGTGTGCGCACTGGCTGGCCTGGCAGTGCGGCCTGTCGCCCGGCGCGGCCCGGGAGCACGTGCGGGTGGCCCGGGCGCTGAGCGCGCTGCCGGCGACGGCGGCGGCCTTCGCCGCGGGGCGGTTGTCCTACGCCAAGGTCCGGGCGCTGACCCGCGTGGCCGAGCCCGACACTGAACCGGCGCTCCTGGAGTTGGCGCACGAACTCACCGCGTCGCAGCTGGAACGGGTGGTCCGCGAGTGGCGCCGGTCCGACGCCGTCGACTCCGCCCGGATCGCGGCCAAGCAGCGTTTCGACCACTGGTGGGACGACGACGGGATGCTGCACGTGCGCATGTGCCTGGCACCCGAGGAGGGGGCCGAGTTCATCGCCGGTGTGAACTCGCTGGCCGAGCGCTCCGCACGCCGCGAGCGGGCCGCGGCGAAGCGATCCGGTGCTGGGCAGGGCGCCGACCCGGGGGAGGACGACGGACTCGCCCGGGCACGGGACCGCAGCACTGCGCGGCGTTGCGCGGCGGTCGCCCGGTTGGCGTCCGCTGCCGCCGACGCCGATCGCCGTGCCGGGGACCCGCCGCGCCGCGAGGTGGTCGTGCACGCGGACGCCGCGGTGATCGCCGACGACGCCGCCGCCGGGCGCGCCCACCTGGAGGGCGGTCC
Source organism: Geodermatophilus chilensis (assembly GCF_002802985.1). GTDB lineage: Bacteria > Actinomycetota > Actinomycetes > Mycobacteriales > Geodermatophilaceae > Geodermatophilus > Geodermatophilus chilensis. Next base: position 25,427 of record NZ_NVPT01000030.1, read on the forward strand.
GGCGCTGCACCCCTCGCAGGTCCGGCGGATGCTCTGCGAGGCCACGGTGGTGACCATGCTCGAGCGTGGCCGGGAGCCCCTCGCCGTCGGCCGCACCCGGCGCTTCGCCACCCGGGCGCAACGCCGGGCGCTGTACCGGCGCGACGGCGGCTGCGCCCGCCCGGGCTGCCCGGAGACCCGCATCGAGCGGCTGCACGCCCACCACCTGCGGCACTGGCTGCACGGTGGGCCGACCGACGTGGCGAACATGGTGCTGCTGTGCGACGCCGACCACGGCCTGGCCCACGATCTCGACCTGGTCATGACCCGCCGCGACGGCCGCCTGGTGGTCACCGCCCCCGACGGCCGTCGGGTGTGGGGCCCGGCCGACACCGCCTTCGACGCCGGCGTCGCCGGGCTGACCGATCCGGTGGACGACGCCCGGGTCGCCGGGGTCCAGCCGCTCGACCGCGCCGTCGGACGCCGCCCGACCGCCACCACCCCGCCGCCCGCCGCGGCCGCACCGGGCCGGCCGGCGGCCGCCGGGACCCAGGCCCCTGCGTCGATCACCCGGCTGCTCTTCCCCGACCGGCAACCCGACCTGCCCGACGCGATGCCCGTCAACGGCGAACCGATGGACCTGGCCTACGTCGTCGGTGTCCTGTTGGCCAACCGCGACCTCGAACGCCGCCTCGCCGCGGAGAACGGCGAGAGGCTGGCCGCGGTGGCCTGACCGGCGGCGTTCCCGCGGGAACGCCGGGCAGTCCCGGGCGGTCCCGGGCGCCGGGTGTCAGCGCGGCTGGCCGAGCGCCGCGGTCAGCCGCACGACCTCGCCGACGACCCAGACGGCGGGCGGCCGGATGTCCTCGTCGGCCAGGGTCTGCGCCAGGCCGGCCAGGGTGGTGCGCACGGTGTGCTGGGTCGGCGTCGACCCGTCGGCGACGACGGCCACCGGCGTCTCCGGTGCCCGGCCGTGCTCGACCAGCGCCGCGGCGATCGCGGGCGCGGTGTCCACCCCCATGAGGACGACGACCGTGCCGCGCAGCCGGCCGAGCGCCGCCCAGTCGACCAGCGACTGGGGGTGGCCCGGCGGCACGTGGCCGGAGACGACGACGAACTCGTGGGTCAGCCCCCGGTGGGTGACCGGGATGCCGGCCAGCCCGGGCACGCCGATCGCCGAGGTCACCCCGGGCACCACCTCGACCGGCACGCCGGCGGCGACACAGGCCTCGAGCTCCTCCATGCCGCGGCCGAAGACGAACGGGTCGCCGCCCTTGAGCCGAACCACCCGCCTGCCCGCCCGGGCGTGCTCGACCAGCAGCGTGTTGATCTGCTCCTGCGCCATGTACCGGCCGCGCGGCAGCTTCGAGGCGTCGATGACCTCCACCTCGGCGGGCAGCGAGGCCAGCAGCGACTGCGGCGCGAGGTGGTCGGCGACGACGACGTCGGCCTGCGACACCGCCTGCTGGCCGCGCACGGTGATCAGCCCGGGATCGCCCGGCCCGCCGCCGACGAGCACCACCGAGCCGGGCCGCCCGCCGGGCACCTCGCGCGCCGCCCGGTCGCGGATCGAGCCGTCGGTGAGGCCGGCCAGGACGGCGTCGCGCACGCCCACCGCGCGTTGGGGGTCGCCGCCGCCGTGCACGCCCACGACCAGGTCACCCTGTCGGCCGACCGCCGGGGTCCACACGCTGGACGCCGCCCGGTCGTCGGCGCGGGCGCAGAACACCCGCGACCGCTCGGCCTCCTCGGCGACCGCGGCGTTGACCGCCGGGTCGTCGGTCGCGGCCACCGCGTACCAGGCGCCGTCCAGGTCGCCGGGCTCGTAGCGGCGGCGCACCCAGGTGACCGCGCCCGGGCCGACCAGCGCCTCCAGCGCCGGCGTCACCTCGGGGCTGACCACGGTGACCCGGGCGCGGGCCTCCAGCAGCCCGGCGACGCGGCGGTGCGCCACCTGCCCGCCGCCCACGACGACCACCTTCCGGTGCAGCAGCCGCAGCCCGACCGGGTAGACCACACCGCTCGCGGGGTCGACCGGGGTGGCGTTCACGGTTGCTCCTCGCCGGCGCGCGTCGCGGCCGGGAGCGGCGCGGGGGTGTCCATGCGGGAGCTCACGACTTCTCCGTCACGCCGGCCGAGTCGAACGTCGCCACCTCGCGCAGCGCCCGCGCCGCGCTGGCCACCAGCGGCAGTGCCAGCAGCGCGCCGGTGCCCTCGCCCAGGCGCAGGTCCAGGCCGAGCAGCGGGCGCAGGCCGAGGGCCCGCAGCGCCAGGGCGTGCCCCGGCTCGGCCGAGGTGTGGCCGGCCAGCGCGTGCTCCAGCGCCGCCGGGCACAGCGCCGCCGCGACCAGCGCTGCCGACCCGGCGATGACGCCGTCCAGCAGCACCGGCACCCGCGCGGCGGCGGCACCCAGCACGAAGCCGGCGAGTGCCGCGTGCTCCAGCCCGCCGACCTCCGCCAGCGCCGCGAGCGCGGCCTCCGGCGTCGACGGCCGCTGCGGCACCCGGGCTACCGCCCGGCCGACCACCTCCACCTTGCGGGCCAGCGTCGGGTCGTCCGCGCCGGTGCCGCGCCCGGTCGCGGCGGCCGGCGTCGCGCCGGTGAACGCGCAGACCAGCGCCGCCGACGCCGTCGTGTTGGTGATCCCCATGTCGCCGGTGATCAGGCAGCCGTGCTCAGTGGCCAGCTCGGTGGCCACCTCGATGCCGACCTCGACCGCCCGCCGCGCCTCCTCCGGCGTCATGGCCGGGCCGACGGCGAGGTCGGCGGTGCCCGATCGGACCCTGCGGGACAGCAGTGCGGGGCCGGCCTCGACGGCGTACGGCGTCGCGACCCCGACGTCCACCACGACGACGTCGGCTCCGAGCTGTGCGGCGAACGCGTTGACCACCGCACCGCCGCGGGCGAAGTTCGCCACCATCTGCGCCGTGACCTCCTGCGGCCAGGGGGTGACGCCCTGCGCGTGCACCCCGTGGTCGCCGGCGAAGACCGCGACCGCGGCGGGCGTGGGCAGCGGCGGCGGGCAGCTGCCCGCGGTGCCGGCCAGCTGCGCGGCGACGTCCTCGAGCACGCCCAGCGAGCCCGGCGGCTTGGTCATCCGGTCCAGGCGGTCGCGGGCAGCGCGCTCGGCGACGGCGTCCCGGGGCGCGACCGCGGCGATCGTCTCGCCCAGCAGGGTGCCGGCGAAGGGAGCGGCGTCGGAGGGGGCGGTGGGGCGGCTCAGCGGATCTCCTCGGGGATGCGGGGCAGGTCGCGGAACGCCGGTGTCCCGGGGTCCAGGATGGCAGCGAGGTCGGCGGCGAACGCCACCGAGGTGGCCGGGTCCCGGACGGCGACCCGCAGGTGGTCGGGAGAGAGGCCGGGGAAGGTGTCCCCGCGGCGCACCGCCCAGCCCCGGTCCCGCAGCGCCGCCCGCACCCGCGCGCCGTCGGGCACCCGGAGCAGCACGAACGACGACCGCGGCGTCCCGACGACGGTCACGCCCGGCGGCAGCGCGGCCAGCAGCGCCTCCCGGTGCGCGGTCAGCTCGCGCGCCGCGGCCTCGGCCTCCGCCCGCGCGGCCGGGCTGGTGCAGGCCACGAGCGCGGCCAGCGCCGGCGTGGACACCGGCCAGTGCGGCTGCTGAGCGGCCAGCGCCGCGACCAGGTCCGCCGGTCCGAGCGCGTAGCCGACCCGCAGCCCGGCCAGCCCCCAGGTCTTCGTCAGGCTGCGCACGACGAGCAGCCCCGGCAGGTCCCGGCGCCCGGCCAGCGACTCCGGCTCGCCGGGCACCGTGTCGGCGAACGCCTCGTCGACCAGCAGCACCCGTCCCGGCCTCGCCAGCGCGGCGACGTCATCGGCGGGGTGCAGCACCGACGTCGGGTTGGTCGGGTTGCCGAGCACCACCAGGTCGGCGTCCTCCGGCACCGCCCGCAGGAGGTGGCCGGGCGGCTCGAGCAGCAGCCGCTCGACCGGGTGCCCGGCGGCGCGCAGCGCGGCCTCCGGCTCGGTGAACGACGGGTGGACGACGACCGCGCGGCGCGGCCGCACGGCCCGCGCGACCAGCGTGAACGCCTCCGCGGCGCCCGCGGTGAGCAGCACCTCCTCCACCGGGCGGCCGTGGGCGGCGGCGACCGCGGCGCGCGCCGGACGCGCGTCGGGGTAGGCGGCGGCGTCGTCGAGCGCCTCGTGCAGGACGGCGCGCAGCCACGGCGGCGGCGTCCCCGCGCGGACGTTGACCGCGAGGTCGACCAGCCCGGGCCCGAGGTCGGCGTCCCCGTGGTGGTCGAGGTCCACGTCGCTCACCGCGCCACCGCCACGGTGACCCGGCCGACGACCGTGCGGCCCACGAGCAGCCTCCCGCCGTCCCGGTGCCGGCGCCGTCGGCACCCGCGGGCAGGACGGCGTCCACCGCGGCCAGCACCTCCGCGGCGCTCACCCCGGGCCGCGCGCCGATCCCCACGACGGTCACGTCGCCTCCTCGCTGGCGCTCGTCGACTCCGTGCCCGGCGGTGCTGTGCCCATGCGTGACCTCGCGAGCTCGGTCACGGGGTGACCCCCTCGGGCAGCGCGGCCAGCAGCGACTCGGCGTCGCGGGGGAGGGCGCCATCGGGCAGCAGGCCCAGCGCGCGCAGCCGGGCGCCGACGCTCAGTGCCCACGGCCGGTCGAGCCGGGCGCGGACGAGCAGGTCGTCGTCGGCCAGGACGTCGGCCGGGGCGCCCTGCACCACCACCCGGTCGACGACGACGGCGACGTCGTCGGCCCAGCGCAGCGCCAGGTCGACGTCGTGGGTGCTCATGACGACGGTCGACCCGGACGCCCGCAGCCGCTCCAGCGCGGCCAGTGCCTCGGCCACCGCCGACGGGTCGAGCCCGGCGGTCGGCTCGTCCAGCAGCAGCACGCACGGGCGCATCGCGACCGCGCCGGCGATCGCGACCCGCTTGCGCTCGCCGTAGGAGAGCTGGTGGGTGGGCCGGTCGGCCAGGTGCGCCACGCCGAGCAGCCCGAGCGCCTCGTCGACCCGCTCGCGGACGGCGTCCTCGGGCAGCCCCAGGTTGAGCGGGCCGAAGGAGACGTCCTGCGCGACCGACGCGCTGAACAGCTGGTCGTCGGGGTCCTGCAGCACCAGCTGGACCTCCTGCCGGTGCGCGCGCAGGCCGCGGCGGGTGTGCACCAGCCGCTCCCCGTCCACCGCGACGGTCCCGGCGGCCGGCTCGAGCGCCCCCGACAGGCAGCGCAGCAGGGTCGTCTTGCCCGAGCCGTTGGCACCCAGCAGCGCCAGCCGGCGACCGGCCGGCACGGTCAGCGAGGCGCCGTCGAGCACCCGGCGGCCGCGCTCGTAGCCGGCGACCAGCCCCTCGGCGGTCAGCGTCCGATGGCTCATGCCGCGGCCACCCCGACGGCCACGATCGCGGCCAGCCCGGCGGCGCTCGCGGCCAGGAACGCCCGGGACGACGGCAGCACCTCGGGCAGCACCCGCAGGCCGGTCTCCATCCCGCGGCCGGCCAGCCCCTCCTGCATCCGGCGGGCGCGGTCCCACGAGCGGGTGAGCACCGCCGCGGCCAGCGCGCCCGACGAACGGTACGAGCGGCGCCAGGTCGAATAGCCCATCCGCACGGTCTGCGCCTCGCGGATGGTGTGCAGGCTCGCGAGCAGCACGAACAGCAGCCGGTAGGTGACCGCGGCGACCTCGACCACGGCCGCCGGCACCCGCAGCCCGCGCAGCGCCGGCAGCAGGTCCGACATCGGCGTGGTGGTGGCCAGCAGGAGCACCGCGGCGCTGCCGGCGAGCGCGTGCCCGGTCAGCGACCCGGCGCGGGCGACGGCGTCCGGCGCCCAGCCGAGGCCCCCGGTGCCGACGGTGACCACCGAGGTCAGCGCGCCGACGGCGATGAACGCCAGCGGCCAGCGCACCGCCCGGCCGAAGGTGCGGGCGGGCACCCGCGCCGGTCCCAGCGCCAGGACGACGGCGGTGACACCGACCAGCACGCTCCCCGGCCACGCCGGCAGGGCCAGCGCGCACACGACCAGGCCGCCGCAGAGCAGCAGCTTGTCGGCGGGGGAGCGGCGGCGCCAGGCGCTGGCCCAGGCGGCGTCGTCGACGGCGAGGCCGGTCACGCCAGACGGCCCGTGGTCATCGGCACGTGGCTGTCGACACGCCGGGGGCGGGCGACCGGACGGCGGTGATCACGGCGGAGGGGGGCGCTCACGTCCCGCCGTCCTCCCGCGGGCGCTCGGCCGACCGGCGGCCGCGCAGCCGGCCGAGCACGTAGCCGAGCACCCCGCCGCCCAGCGCCGCCTGCAGCGCGAACAGCCCCGACTCCACCTCGGCCGACGACGGCGAGAACACCGACTCGAACCACGGCTGCGCGCCCTGCTGCTCGGCGAGCTCGGCGGCCGCGGCGTCGCTGCCGGCGAACTGCGACGTCCCGCCGTCGAGCACGAGCGGCAGCGCGATCAGCGCGACCACGCCGAGGACGAGCAGCGCGGTGACCAGCCGGGAGCGCGTCACGGGACCTCCTCCGGTTCGGGACGCAGCAGGCCCAGGCGCTCGAGCTCGGGGCGGGCGTTGACGGTCAGCACCCGGAACAGCAGCACGCCGAGCAGCCCCTCGCCGACCGCCAGCGGCACCTGCGTGAGCGCGAAGACGGAGAGGAACTTGACCAGCGCGCCGGCGACCCCGGTCTCGGCGTCGGGCAGCGCGAGGGCGAGCTGTCCGGCCGTCGTGACGTAGGTGGCGAGGTCGGCGACGGCCATCGCGGCGAACACGCCCGGCAGCAGCCCGCCGCCGAGCCGCCGGGTGAGCCGGTAGGCGCCGTAGCCGGCCCACGGCCCGACCACCGCCATGGCGAACGCGTTGGCGCCCAGCGTGGTCAGCCCGCCGTGCGCCAGCAGCAGCGCCTGGAACAGCAGCACGATCGTGCCGAGCAGCGCCATCACCGGCGGCCGGAACAGCACCGCGCCGGCCCCGGTGCCCGTCGGGTGGCTGGAGCTGCCGGTGAACGAGGGCAGCTTGACCGCGCTGAGCACGAAGGTGAAGGCACCGGCGGCGCCGAGCAGCAGCGTGTTCTCCGGGCGCTCGCGCACCTCGACGACGACCTGGCGCGCCCCGTGGACGACGAACGGCGCGGCGGCCAGCGTCCAGCCGACCGCGTGCGTCACCGGCAGGAACCCCTCAGCGATGTGCATGCGCTGTCTCCTCCTGGCGGACGGCCGCGCAGGCGGACACGAACCGCTCGGCCAGGGCCGGGGAGCCGGCCCAGTTCAGGTGCAGGTAGGAGGCGTGCACGCCGCCGCTCACGAACCCCTCCGGTCCGCTCTCCGCCCACCGCCAGGCCGGTGCGTCACCGGCGGCGGGGGTGGCGACCGTGCGGTGGAACTCGTGGCCGCGCACCCGCGTGCCGGCCGGTGCGAGCACCGAGTCGCTGAGCGCGACGGCCTCGCGGTAGCCCAGGGTCAGCCGCGGCGACATGACCGCGTCGGTGGGCAGCACGCCGCACATCGGGACGCCGTCCAGGCTGCGGGCCAGGTAGAGCAGCCCGGCGCACTCGGCGGCGACCGGGGCGCCCCGCGCGGCGAGCTCGGCGATGTCCGCGCGCAGCGTCTCGTTCGCCGAGAGGTCCGCGGCGTGCACCTCGGGGAACCCGCCGCCGACCACGAGGCCCGCGGTGCCCTCGGGGAGCGCCTCGTCGCGCAGCGGGTCGACGGTCACCACCTCGGCGCCGGCTGCCTCGAGCAGCTCGGTGTTCTCCGCGTAGCCGAAGGTGAAGGCCGCCCCGCCGGCGACGGCGATCCGGGGCCGGCCGTGCGCCCGGACGACCTCGGCGGCGGGGTCCCACGGGACGGCGTCCAGGGCCGGGGCGGTGCGGGCCAGCCGCAGGACGGCGTCGAGGTCGACCGCGGCGGCCACCACCTCGCCGAGCCGGCCGACCGTCGCCAGCGCCTCGGCCGACCGCTCGGCGGCGGGCACCAGGCCGAGGTGCCGCGACGGCGTGCCCAGCTCCGCGAGCCGCCGCACCGCGCCGAGCATCGGCACCCCGGAGGCGCCGAGCGCGTCGCGGAGGATCTCCTCGTGCCGGTCGCTGCCGACCCGGTTGAGCACCACGCCGCCGAGCCGCACGGTCGGGTCGTAGGTGGCGAAACCGTGCACGAGGGCGGCCACGCTCTGCGCCTGCGCGCTCGCGTCGACGACCAGCACCACCGGGGCCCGCAGCAGCCGGGCGACGTGGGCCGTGGAGGCGAACCCGGGTTCCAGCCCCGGCCGCGTGGCGCCGTCGAACAGGCCCATGACCCCCTCGACGACCGCGACGTCCGCGCCGCGGGCCCCGTGCAGGAACAGCGGGACGACGCGCTCCTCGCCGACGAGCACGGGGTCGAGGTTGCGCCCGGGGCGGCCGGCGGCCAGGCCGGTGTAGCCCGGGTCGATGTAGTCGGGGCCGACCTTGTGCGGGGAGACGGCCAGCCCGCGGGCGGTCAGCGCGGCGACCAGACCGGTGGCGACCGACGTCTTGCCCGCGTTGCTCGACGGCGCGGCGATCACCACGCGCGGGACCGCGGTGCTCACCGGAGGCCCCCGCTGATCATCGGCACGTGGTCGCCGACACGCCGGACGCGGGCAGCCATCTGCCGATGATCACGGCCGGAGGAGGCGGGCGAGGTCACCACTCGATCCCCCGCTGGCCCTTCTGGCCGGCGTCCATCGGGTGCTTGACCTTGGTCATCTCGACCACCAGGTCCGCGGCCTCGATCAGGGCCGGTGGGGCGTCCCGGCCGGTGATCACCACGTGCTGGCTGCCCGGCCGGTCGGTCAGCGTCGCCACCACGTCGTCGACGTCCACCCAGCCCCACTTCAGCGGGTAGGTGAACTCGTCCAGCACGTAGAAGCGGTGCGCCTCGGCGGCCAGGTCGCGCTTGATCTGCGCCCAGCCCTCGGCGGCGTCGGCGGCGTGGTCGACCTCGGTGCCCTGCCGGCGCGACCAGCTCCAGCCCGAGCCCATCTTGTGCCAGACCACCGGCCCGCCCTCGCCCGTCTCGGCGTGCAGTCGGCCCAGCGCGGTCAGCGCGTTCTCCTCGCCGACCTTCCACTTGGCGCTCTTGACGAACTGGTAGACCGCGATCGACCAGCCCTGGTTCCACGCGCGCATCGCCATGCCGAACGCGGCGGTGGACTTGCCCTTCATCTCCCCGGTGTGGACGGCGAGCAGCGGCCGGTTGCGCCGCTGCCTCGTCGTCAGGCCGTCCTGGGGGACGACGGAGACCTGTCCCTGGGGCATGTCAGGCCGCCTCTCGGACGCTGCGCACCGTGGCGGCGAGCGACTCGGCGGCCAGCTCCTCCAGGCGGAGGGTCTGCGCGCCGAGCGCCGTCCCCAGTGCACCGGCCAGGCCGAGGCGCACCGGCCCGGACTCGCAGTCGACGACGACGGCCGCCGTCCCGTCCGCTGCCAGCAGCGCGGCCGCCCGCCGCGCCTCGGCCAGGTGGTCGCCGCCGCGCGCGCCGGTGGCCCGCCCGTCGGTGACGACGACGAGCAGCGGACGGCGCTCCGGGTCGCGGACCCGCTCCACCCGCAGCGTCTCGTGCGCCCGCAGCAGCCCGGCGGCCAACGGTGTGCGCCCGCCGGTGGGCAGCGCGGTGAGCCGGGCCGCGGCGGCCTCGACCGACCAGGTCGGCGGCAGCGCCAGCTCGGCGTCGGCGCCGCGGAAGGTGACCAGGCCGACCTTGTCCCGCCGCTGGTAGGCGTCCAGGAGCAGCGACAGGACGGCGCCCTTGACCGCGGCCATCCGCGAGCGGGCGCCCATCGAGCCGCTGGCGTCGACGAGGAAGAGCACGAGGTTGCCCTCGCGGCCCTCGAGCACGGACTGGCGGAGGTCCTCGCGGGCGATCCGCAGGCCCGGGCCGCTGCGGCCGCGGGCGACCTGGTGCGGTGCGGCGGCGAGCACGGTGCCGGTCAGGTGCAGCCGGGTGACCGGACCGCTCGGGCGGGTCGCTCCGACGACGCGGCCCCGGTCGCCGCGTGCCCGCGAGCGCCGGCCGGCCACGCCCCCGCCGATGCCGGGGACCTCGAGGCGGCGGGTGCGGAACGGGTCGGCCGGCGCGACGGCGGTCCGCTCCCGCGCCTGACCGCCCTCTCCCTGATCCGCCTCGCCCTGATCGCCTTTCGCGCGCGCATGGCGGTCCTCGGGCGCGGAGCCGTCGCCTTTCGCGCGCGAATGGCGATCGTCCGGGCCCGGTCCGCCGCTGTCCGGGTCGCCGCCGTCCCCGGTCGGGCCGGGCGGCGGGGGAGGCGCTGTCGCTTTATACACATCTGACGCTGCCGACGACGCCTTACGCCTAGCTCTCGTTGCCCGGCGGCTCATCTATAACCAAATCTGACACATCAGCACGCT
>NZ_NVPT01000300.1 GCF_002802985.1 Geodermatophilus chilensis
TCGTCGGAAGCGGTCGGGTGGGGTGATCGATCGGTCATGCGCGCACCATCTCCAGCACTCGGTCCCGCAGTCCGGTCATCCGCGCCTCGTCGGGCGCCTCGACGTTGAGCCGCAGCAGCGGCTCGGTGTTGCTCGCCCGCAGGTTGAACCACGAGCCGTCGGGCAGCTCCACGGTCAGCCCGTCGAGCTCGTCGACGGTGACGCCGTCCTCGCCCTCGAACGCCTCCCGCACCGCCCTCGTCCGGCCGGCGGCGTCGGCCACGGTGGAGTTGATCTCGCCCGAGGCGACGTAGCGGGAGTAGCCGGCGGTCAGCTCCGACAGCGGCCGGCTCTGCTCCCCCAGCGCGGCGAGCACGTGCATGGCGGCGAGCATGCCCGTGTCGGCCCGCCAGAAGTCGCGGAAGTAGTAGTGCGCCGAGTGCTCCCCGCCGAAGACCGCGTCGGTGCGGGCCATCTCGGCCTTGATGAACGAGTGCCCGACGCGGGTGCGCACCGGCTCGCCACCGTGCTCGCGGACGATCTCCGGGACCGCCCGCGAGGTGATCAGGTTGTGGATGACCGTCGTCCCCCGGCCCTTGGCCAGCTCCCGGACGGCGACCAGCGCGGTGATCGCCGACGGGCTGACCGGCTCGCCGCGCTCGTCGACGACGAAGACCCGGTCGGCGTCGCCGTCGAAGGCCAGCCCGAGGTCGGCGCCGGTGCGACGGACCTCGGCCTGCAGGTCGACCAGGTTGGCCGGGTCCAGCGGGTTGGCCTCGTGGTGCGGGAAGGAGCCGTCGAGCTCGAAGTACAGCGGCAGCACCTCGAGCGGCAGGTCGGCGAGCACGACGGGGACGGTGTGCCCGCCCATGCCGTTGCCGGCGTCGACGACGACCCGCAGCGGCCGGATGGTCGAGAGGTCGACCAGCGAACGCAGGTGCGCGGCGTACGCGGGGAGCAGGTCGCGCTGGCTGATCGACGCCGTCCGGTCGGGGACCCGGTCGTAGGAGTCGCGCTCGGCCCACTCCCGGAGGGTGGCCAGGCCCGACTCCTGCCCGACCGGGGTGGCGCCGGCGCGGCAGAGCTTGATGCCGTTGTACTGCGCGGGGTTGTGGCTGGCGGTGAACATCGCGCCGGGGACGCCGAGCGAGCCGGAGGCGAAGTAGAGCAGGTCGGTGGAGCCCAGACCGGCCTCGACGACGTCGACGCCGCGGGAGAGCACGCCCTCGGCGAAGGCCCGCGAGAGGGGCACCGAGGAGTCACGCATGTCGTGCGCGGTCACGATCGCGGTGGCGCCGCTCTCCTGCCGGACGAGCTCGGCGAAGGCCGCGCCGATCCGGCGGGCGACGTCCTCGTCCCACTCGTCGGGGACGACGCCGCGGACGTCGTAGGCCTTGATGACCGAAGAGAGACCACTCACCCCTGCTCACCCTCGCCGGAGCCGGCCGCCGACTCCCCGGTCAGCCGCGCCGACCGACCCTAACGGCAGCCGGGCGACCTGGTTCAGGTGATGTCGGGCAGGACCCGCAGGTGGCCGCGGCGGGTGCCCCTGCCGTCGTCGGCGGGGTTGCGCGGCGGTTCGGGACGGGCGGCCTCGCGGACGGCGTCGGCCAGGGCCAGCAGGTCGTCGCCGGTCGGGCCGGAGTCCTCGACGTCGATCTCGTGCCGGACGACCTCCCAGCCACGCGGCACGGTCAGCCGCTCGGCGTGGAACTCGCAGAGGTCGTAGCTGTGCGGCTCCGAGAACGTCGCCAACGGGCCGACGACAGCGGTCGACTCCGCGTACACGTAGGTCAAGGTCGCTCCCGCCGGTTGCGCGCAGCCGCTGCGCGAGCAGCGACGTGACTGCCTCACCACCGGTTCCTCACGCACCGCACAGTAGCCGCGTACCCGGGTGGTTGGCATCAGGCACACCGTCTTCCGTCGCCCGGGACGGAGCACCAGTCCCATCCTCCACGATGTCCCCGTGGGCCCCGGCGCCGGTCCTCGGGCGGAGGCGGCGGGGCCGGGCACCCGCGCGCCGGCTGCCCCGCTGCGGACGTCGGGCCGGGGGGCGGAGCCGTACGCTCGCACCCGTCATGAGCCGACCCGCCCGATCCCGCCGCGACCGCCACGGCCGCGGGCTGCGCGGGCGCCTGGTGCCCGACGGCGTCCCCCTGGCCCGCAGCCGCGCCGAGCGGTTCGACGACCTCGTCCTCGACGCGGTCGAGGACCTCGAGCGCCGGTGGGAGAAGGAGCTGGCCGGAGTCGAGTTCGCCGTCGAGGACGTGCCCTGGGTGGAGCACACCAGCCCCGACGAGGTGGTGCTCGACTCCGACGTGCTCGACGACGGCAGCGTGCCGCTGGCCCGCGTCCTGCCCGCGCACCGGGACGGCACCCGGGAGGTGCCGCCGCGGATCGTCGTCTACCGCCGGCCGCTGGAGCTGCGCGCGCACGACCGCGACGACCTCGCCGACCTGGTGCGCGACGTCGTCGTCGACCAGGTGGCCGTGCTGCTCGGGCGCGACCCGGAGGAGATCGACCCCACCGGCTGAGGCGGGGCGGGCGGTCGCGGCTGCGATGCTCTGTCGCGATGGACTCCTCCGCGCCGGCCGCCGTCCCGTGGGTCGTGCTGGTCCTGGCGCTGCTCGCGCTCGCCGGCCTGGCCGCGGTGTTGCTGAGCCGCCCGCAACCCCCGGCTGCGAGGGGCCCGGGTCCGGGCTCTTATACAAATCTCCGAGCCCACGAGACCGTACTAGAGCTCGGAAGCCGTCTCCTGCTGGAAATAAAAACAAACATACATCACGACGACGGCAAGCAGTGCCAGCGATG
>NZ_NVPT01000301.1 GCF_002802985.1 Geodermatophilus chilensis
GCCTGCTTCCTCGACGACGAAGAGGTCGCCTCCCGGGGCGGTGAGGCGTCGATGACCGCGGCGATGGACGGGATCAGCGGTGTCGCGTTCTGGCTCCACGTCGATCTCGATGTGGTCGCGACGGAGGACTTCGTTGCCGTCGACTATCCGCAGCCGGGCGGCCTGCACTGGGACGAGCTCGACCAGATGGTCGCGGTCCCGTTCGCGGGCACACACTGCCGCGGCGTGAGTATCGCCATCTACAACCCCGATCGAGACCCCGATCGCGCAGCGGCCCAGCGCATCGTCGAGTTCGTCACCCGCTCCATCGAGGGCCTGCGGCCGGCCGCGACCGAGCCGTGACCGGGAGATCGAACGAAGAGGTTCGATCGACGGCTGAGGCCCCGCCGTCAGTGACCGCGGAGCCTCAGCTCTGGAGTGTCCGAGGGGCGACACGGTACATACGCACACGGGTACGGCCGTGATCGGCACGGGTGTCGACGGCCTCGGTGAATGGGCCGGGGGATGAGACACGGGGCCGGCGCGTTCCGCACGCAGGCCGGATGTTGTCGACGATGACCGTGGAGCCGGTGGTTGCCCCCTCGGTCCGGTTCGTGTCTGGCCGGAAGCGGTCCGGTGCGGGACCGTGAGATCGGCCTTCGGCACCGCGGATTCGCGTCGGCAACGCGGAGGACTGCTCGCGATGAGCGAATACCAGTACTACGAGTTCGTGGCGATCGACCAGCCGCTGACCCACGACGAGCAGGCTGAGCTCCGGGCGATCTCGACACGGGCACTGATCACGCCCACCAGCTTCGTCAACCACTACGAGTGGGGTGATCTGAAGGCCGATCCGCGCCATCTGGTCGAGCGCTACTTCGATGCGTTCCTCTATCTGGCCAACTGGGGGACGCGCCGGCTGATGTTCCGGATACCTGCCGAGGTGTTCGACTCTCCGGCCGGAGCCACGGCCACAGTGGAGCGCTACCTCGTCGGCGACTGTTCGACCGCATGGACGACCGGCGGGCACATCATCATCGATCTGTTCGCCGAGGACGACGACGGCGGGTACGACGAGGAGTGGCTGGACGGCTCTGGCCTGTTGGCCTCGATCGTGCCGGTCCGCAGCGAGTTGCTGGCCGGGGATCTGCGGCTGCTGTACCTGGCGTGGCTTCTTGCCGCCCTCAACGGTGAAGTCGACGAGGACGCGGTCGAGCCACCCGTCCCCCCAGGACTCGGTCGGTTGAGTGCGGCGCTGAGCATGGTGGTCGACTTCCTGCGCATCGACCCTGACCTGCTCGCTGTCGCAGCAGAGCGCAGTGCTCCAACCAGCGTCGACGACACGCTCACAGAGCTACCCGCCTGGTTGGCGCAGCTGCCGGTGGAGAGCAAGGACGCGTTCCTGCTCCGGGTCGCCCGAGGCGACGGGCCCAAGGTCCGCGCGGAGCTCTTGGCCGGCTGCCGGCGGGCGGCCGCGTCGGTCGGGGCCGGTGACGTTGCCGGCCGGACGGCAGAGGAGCTGCTCGCGCAGTCGCGGAGGCGCCGTGAGGATCGGCGGCGTGCGGCTCAGGAGGAGGCCCAGCGGCGGGCCGCGGAGCGCCGTCGCGCCACCGGACGCGCTCGCGAGAACCACCTCACCGAGCTCGCGGGACGGCAGGACCGGGCATGGCAGGAAGTTCTCGAGCTGGTCGAGCGACGCACAGCCGCCGATTACGACACGGCGGTGGCTCTGCTCCACGACCTGGGGGAGGTCTGCCGCCGGGAGGGAACGAGCGAGATGTTCGCCGATCGGGTCCAGCAGCTTCGTCGGGAGCAGCGCCGCAAGATCTCTTTCCTCCAGCGGCTCGACCGCCTCGGCGTGGTGTGACCCGATGCTGCGGACGCACCTGATTGCTCCGCCTCGCTGGTCACCGATGGCGGCGCTGCCTACCTGACCAGGCGGCGCGGGTCAGGGAAGCCGAGGCTGGTGTAGCCAGGGGCACGCTTGGCCAGCGATGAGGCGAGGACGCCGGTCGCGACGTCGTGGTAGTCGTGCACCTCGGTGGTGGCCTTGCCGGGGAACGGGCGGAGGATGCGTCCGGCGTACTGCACGAGGCGGCCCTTGAACGCGACCGGTGCGGCGAGGAAGAGCGTGTCGAGCGCCGGGCAGTCGAACCCCTCGCCAACGTAGGGGCCGGTGGCGACGGCCAGCAGCGGTGGCGCGTCGGGCCGGGGGTTCAGCCGGGCCAGCGCCGCCGTTCGGGCCTTGGCCCCCATGCCGCCGCGGAGCACGACCGGTTCATGCCCCCGCTCGCTCAACGCGGTCACGAGCCTGTCCAGCTGCTCGGTCCACTGGGTGAGCACCAGGCAGTGCCGGCCACGGGCCAGCGCGGCGACGACGTCGTCGGTGATCTGGCCAGTGCGGGCGTCGTCCGCGATCAGGTCTCGGTAGATCGCCGCGATCCCGCCGGGTGCGGAGGGATCGGCATCGCCGGTGTAGCGGTAGCCGGTGGCGTGGACGTGCAGGACCGGTTCCGGTGCCTGAGCATCCGAGGACCGGCTGCCCAGGGTGCCGGCGGGCGGCTGGGCCAGGGTGTGGCGGATCGGGCCCAACTGCAGGGCGATGAGGTCGTCGAGCTGGTCGCGCCGGTACGGGGTGGCGGTCAGCCCGGAGTTCCGAAGATCACACGCACATGCAGGCTTGATCGATAGCGTTGTCGCTGGTCAGCGGGTCGGGTGTCGTCGCAGCGCCTAAATCCTGTAGGCACACGGCTGGTGCTTTTCAGCT
>NZ_NVPT01000302.1 GCF_002802985.1 Geodermatophilus chilensis
GTCCGGGGCCACGACGCCCCCGGCCACCTTCGTGCCGCCGACCTGCCCGCCCTGGGCATCGACATCGGCGGCACGAAGGTGGCCGGGGGCGTCGTGGCCCCGGACGGCACGGTGCTGGCGACGGCGCGGCGGGCGACGCCGGGCTCGTCGGTGCAGGAGACCGAGGACGCCATCGCCGCCGTGGTCGAGGTGCTGGCCCGCGGGCAGGACGGCCCGCTGGTCGGCGTCGGCGTGGGAGCGGCCGGTTGGTTCGACCGCACCGGTGACACCGTGCTGTTCAGCCCGCACCTGGCCTGGCGGCACTCGGCGCTGCGCAAGGACCTCGCCGCCCGGCTGCAGCGGCCGATGTGGGTGGGCAACGACGCCGACGCCGCCGCCTGGGCCGAGTACCGCTACGGCGCCGCCCACGGGGCCGACCTCGCGCTGATGATCACGCTCGGCACCGGTATCGGCGGCGGGATCATCATGGACGGCCGGCTGCAGCGCGGCTCGCACGGCGTCGCGGGGGAGTGGGGCCACATGCGGGTGGTCCCCGACGGGCGGCTGTGCGCGTGCGGCAACCGCGGCTGCTGGGAGCAGTACGCCAGCGGCACGGCGCTGGGCCAGACCGCGCGCGAGGTGGCCCGCAACTCACCGGCCGCGGCGGCACTGCTGCTCGAGCGGGTCGACGGCGATCCCGACCGGCTCAGCGGCGAGCACGTCGCGACCGCCGCCGCCGAGGGCGACCCGCTGGCGCTGGAGCTGCTCGCCGAGGTCGGCTCGTGGCTCGGGCAGGGGATCGCCGACCTCTCCGCCGTCCTCGACCCCGAGGTCGTCGTCATCGGCGGCGGGGTCAGCGTGCTCGGCGAGATGGTGCTCGGCCCGGCGCGCGAGCGCCTGGAGCGGGCGCTGCCCGGGCGCGGGTTCCGCCCCGGCCCGCGGGTGGTGGCCGCCCGGCTGGGTGCCCAGGCCGGGATCGTGGGTGCCGCGGACCTCGTCCGCCGCGCCGTCGTCGAGGGCTCCGAGCCAGGGGTCTAGACGACGGCTCCGTCGTCGCCGTCATCGGTGCTGCGCTCGCGCATCCGCGACAGCAGCACCCCCACCCCGCCGGCGACGGCGGCCACGCCGAGCACCAGGCCGAGGTCGGCGGACAGGCCGACCACCCGCGGGGCCACCACGAGGACCGCGCCGGCCGCGATCAGCAGCACGGCGTACAGCGAGGCCGGCGCCGGAGCGGGCACCGGCGGGGGCGGCGGCGGCTCGTAGTGCTCCTCCGGCCGGTCGAGCACCGAGGGCTCGGCCGGGGACGGCGGCGGTGCGTCGGAGGGCTCCGCGTCGACGACGGTGCGGCCGTGCTCGGCCTCGAAGGCGGCCACGATGCGCGCCCACTCGGCGTCCTCGTCGACCTCGCGCCGCGCGGACTGGCGGGGACGGGTGCGCTCGGCCACGTGGTCGTCGGCGTGCTCGTCGACCAGGGCGCGCGCCTCGCTGCTGCGGGACCGGTCGACGAACAGGCGGTCACTCGGCGGGCTGGGCAGCGAGACGGTCCGGGTGTAGGGCTCGACGTCGGCCGAGGGCTCCAGGTAGGCGGCCACCCCGGCCTCGCGGAGCACGTCGAGCAGGTGCTCACCCACCCGCGGGTCGACGTCGCGCAGCGGGGTCCACAGGGCGGCGTCCAGACCGTTGTCCCGGCGGCCGCGCCCCCGGGTGCTCACGCGCGTCCCCGGCGGGGCAGGGCGGACGCGGGGGCGCCGGTCATCGCGGCGGGCTGGGGCACGGGTCCTCCTCGGCGGCCGGCGAGCGAGCCGGTGGGAACGGGGGCGGTGGGGTGGCATTGTCCTTCCGCCTCCGGGATCAATAGTCTGGCAGCCCCCGAGGGAGGCGTGTTGTTCTACTGGTTCCTCAAGTACGTGGCGATCGGCCCGGTCGTGAAGCTGGTGTTCCGGCCACGGGTGGAGGGCGTGGAGAACGTGCCGTCCCGCGGGGCGGCCGTCCTGGCGAGCAACCACCTGTCGGCGGCCGACTGGATCTTCATGCCGCTGGCCGTGCGCCGCCGGATCACCTTCCTGGCCAAGCGTGAGTACTTCACCGGCCGCGGCGTGAAGGGGTTCCTGCAGCGCGCCTTCTTCACCGGCGCCGGACAGGTGCCGATCGACCGGACCAGCGCCTCGGCCGCGGAGGACGCGATCCAGACCGGCCTGCGGATCCTGCGGCAGGGGCGGCTGCTGGGCATCTACCCGGAGGGCACCCGCTCGCCCGACGGCCGGCTCTACCGCGGCAAGGCCGGCGTGGCCCGGATGACGCTGGAGACCGGGGTGCCCGTCGTGCCGGTCGCGATGATCTACCGGCCGCGCCGGCTGCCGCTGCTCGGCTGGAACCTGCCGCAGGTGCGCGTGCGCTTCGGGAAGCCACTGGACTTCTCCCGCTACGAGGGTCTGGCCGGCGACCGCTTCGTCGAGCGCTCGGTCACCGACGAGATCATGTACGAGATCATGACGCTGTCGGAGCAGGAGTACGTCGACGTCTACGGCGCCCGGGTGAAGAAGTCCATGGACGCCACCGGGGCCAGCGCGTCGGAGGTCGTCAGCCGGCTGCAGCCGCCCGCCGACGAGGCCGCCGACCGGGCACCGGAGTCCCTCGCCGGCTGAGAGAGGACCCCGTCCTCCCCACCCTTCGCAGGCTCAGGGCGGGGCCCGGGACCTGGCTCTTATTCACATCTCCGAGC
>NZ_NVPT01000303.1 GCF_002802985.1 Geodermatophilus chilensis
GGACAGGGTGAGCTCAGTGATCGACCCCCTGAGCTCGCTGTTGCGAGCCGCTCATCTGCTCTCCCCGGTCGATCTGGCCAGCACCGTGGCGGCGCAGGCCCGGGCGCTGGGCGCCACGGAGACCGTGCTCTACCTGGCCGACTACGAGCAGGTCACCCTGCTGCCGCTGCCCGGTGCGGGCGTCCCGGAGCGCCAGGAGCTGCCCATCGAGGGGACGATGGCCGGGCTGGCGTTCCGCCGGGTCGAGGTGCTCAGCAGCACCGCCGGAGAAGGCGTCCACCGGCTGTGGGTGCCGTTGCTGGACGGCGTGGAGCGGCTCGGCGTCGCCGAGCTCGTCCTCCCCGAGGAGCCCGGCCGCGAGCGGGACGATGCCCTCCGCGCGTTCGTCGCGCTCGTCGCCGAGCTGATCGTGGTCAGGGACGCCTACAGCGACGTCTTCTCCCGGCTGCGCCGCCGCAGGACTCTGTCGCTGGCCGCCGAGATGCAGTGGGAGCTGCTGCCGCCGCTGACCTTCGCCACCGACCGGCTGGTCATCACCGGCGGCCTGGAGCCGGCCTACGACATCGGCGGGGACTCCTTCGACTACGCGGTCAACGGTGACATCGCCGACCTGCTGGTCATCGACGCGGTCGGGCACGGGCTGCCGGCCGCGGTGCTGGCCGGCGTCGCGATCAGCGCCTACCGGCACGCCCGCCGCAACTCCCTGGACCTGCCCGACATCTCCGCGGAGATCGACGCCGCGATCGCCGGACAGTTCCCCGGCAGCCAGTTCGCCACCGCGGTCATCGCCCGCCTCGACATCGACACCGGGCGGCTGCGGTGGATCAACGCCGGACATCCGGCCCCGCTCATCCTGCGCGGCACCTCGCTGGTGCCGCTGCCGCCCCATCCGCCGGCCCGGCCGCTGGGCCTGCAGGAGGCCGAGCCGGTCTGCTGCGAGACCCGCCTGGAGCCCGGCGACCGGCTGCTGCTCTACACCGACGGCATCACCGAGGCCCGCTCCCCGGACGGGGAGTTCTTCGGCGAGCAGCGACTGGCCGACTTCATCAGCGCCGCCACCGCCGCCGGTGACCGGGCGCCGGAGACCGTGCGGCGGCTGATGCGCCGCGTGCTCAGCCACCAGGTCGATCAGCTCCAGGACGACGCCAGCATCGTGGTCCTGGAGTGGCTCACCGGCGAGGAACGACGACTGCCGCTGTAGCCCGCCGACCCCGCCACCGGCCCTCCTGACCGCCCTCGGCCCCGGGCGCCCGGACGGCGCTGTTGGGCTCAGGAGCCGGCGGCGGCGGACGGGCTTCCAGACGTGGTCACGCCTGCATCGAGCAGCTCAGGTGACGCCCCGGCACGACGGCAGGCACCGCCGACCGGTGCGCCGGCCTCCGCCAGGACGTCCTCGTAGACCCGCAGGGTGTCCTCGGCCATCCGCCGGGCCGTGAAGTGCTCCACGTATCGGCGCCGCCCGGCTCGGGCGTAGCGGTGCCGCAGATCCGGGTCGTCGAGCAGCTCGGCGAGCGCCTCGGCGAGGGCGGGCGGGTCCTGCGGCGGGACGAGCGTCCCGGTCAGCCCGTGCGCCACGACCTCCGCCGTGCCGATGACGTCGGTGGCGACCACGGGCAGGCCGGCGTCCATCGCCTCGAGGGCGGCCAGCGGCATCCCCTCCTGGCGGGAGGGCAGCACGAACACGTCCGCGGCGTCCAGGAGCATCCGAGCGTCGGTCCGGTGGCCGGACAGGTGGAGAAGCCCGGCCACCCCGAGCTCGGCCGCCTGGCGGGCCAGGTCGCCGGCCAGGTAGCCGCCGCCGACGATGACCACCGCCAGGTTCGGGAACCGCTCCGCGAGCGCCGGCATCGCCGCCACCAGGTAGCGCTGGCCCTTCTGCACCATCAGCCGGCCCACGGTCATGACCACCAGCTGATCGGGACGCAGGCCCAGCGTGGCTCGCGCGGCCGCCCGCCCGGGGCCCGGTCCTCGGGAGACGATGCCGTTGGGCACGGTGACCAGGCGCTGGGCGGGCACGCCGATGCGCTCGTGGGTCACCCGCACCCCCTCGGAGACGGCGATCAGCCGGTCCACCGGCGCGATGGCGCGGAAGAACGGGGCCCGTTTCCGCGGATTGAGCAGCCACGGCTGGTGCTGGGTCTGCACGATGGCCGGCACGTCGGCTCGTCGCGCGGCTCGGGCGCCGTCGAAGTCCTCCCGGCCGCTGCCCACGTGGATGTGGAAGACGTTCGCCGGGTGAGCGGTGAGGAAGTCCACGATGGCCTGCCCGAACGCGGCATCGCGCGGGTGGGGCAGGGCGCAGGTGGCCACCCCCAGCGCGGAGGCGCGGTCGAGGACCCGGTGTCCGCTCGCCGTTCCCCAGCACAGCACGGACACGTCGGCCTGCGACCGGAACTCCGTGGCCAGGTCCAGCATGTGCGCACCCATCCCGGAGGGATCGACCGAGGGGCTGTAGAGGCAGACCGACAGTCGTCGGGGGCGCGCGGCCGTGAAACCGGGCTGCATGGACGCCTCGCCCACCGACGAGCGGCCGTGTCCGTCGTTGGTGTCGCCGGCCGCGCCCGCCATGAACCACCTTCCCTCGGCCCTTGCCCGGGCGAACCGTCGCAGGCCGAGGCAGACGACGCAACGGCACGGGCGTGCCATCCCCACGGGCCAGCCGCGCCTCCGG
>NZ_NVPT01000304.1 GCF_002802985.1 Geodermatophilus chilensis
AGTGTGTATAAGAGACAGCTGCAGGGGGCCGGTCCCGGGAAGGGGCCGCCGCACACTCAGAAGGAAGAGGCATGGCTGACTTCACCGCGGCCGACGTCAAGCGTCTCCGCGACGCCACCGGCGCCGGCATGATGGACTGCAAGAAGGCGCTCACCGAGGCCGAGGGCGACTACGACAAGGCCGTCGAGCTGCTGCGCATCAAGGGCGCCAAGGACGTCGGCAAGCGCCTGGAGCGCTCGACCACCAACGGCGTCGTCGTCAGCAAGGACGGCGCGCTGCTCGAGCTCGACTGCGAGACCGACTTCGTCGCCAAGAACGCGGACTTCGTCAAGTTGGCCGAGCGCCTGCTCGACATCGTCCTGGCCGAGAAGCCGGCCGACGTCGACGCGCTGCTCGCGACCGAGGTCGACGGTCAGACCGTGGCCGCGCTGGTCGAGAGCGAGTCGGCCCGCATCGGCGAGAAGCTGGTGTTGAGCCGGTTCGTGGTCTTCGACGGCCAGACCGCCACCTACCTGCACAAGCGGGCCACCGACCTGCCCCCGGCGATCGGTGTCGCGGTGCAGTACAGCGGCGGCAGCGAGGAGGCCGCGCGCAGCCTGGCGATGCACATCGCCGCGGCCCGCCCGCGCTACCTGTCCCGCGAGGAGGTCCCGGCGGAGGCGGTCGAGACCGAGCGCCGCGTCGCCGAGCAGACCGCCAAGGAGGAGGGCAAGCCCGAGCAGGCGATCACCAAGATCGTCGAGGGTCGGGTCAACGCCTACTACAAGGACTTCGTCCTCCTCGAGCAGCCGTCGATCACCGAGCCCAAGCGCACGGTCAAGCAGATCGTCGACGAGGCCGGCCTGACCGTGGAGCGGTTCGCCCGCTTCGAGGTCGGCCAGGCCTAGTAGAAGGACCCCCCTGCCCCCCGCCACTCGCGAGCTCGCGGCGGGGCCCTGCAGGAAGGCCGCAGGCCACTGGCCCCGTCCCGCACCGGGACGGGGCCGGTGGTGTGTCCGGGCACCGATGCGGGGGACCCCTGCCCGCGAGCTGCCGCACGCCCCGTGCGGCAGGATCAGGGGAACGACGCCGAGCGAGGGAAGAGCCCGTTGACCGACACCGCCGCGCCGAGCGCCTCCGCGCCCATGTCCGCCCCCACCGCCTTCCAGCCCGCCGACGGCGCGGGCTACAAGCGGGTCCTGCTCAAGCTCTCCGGAGAGGCCTTCGGCGGCGGGAGGGTGGGCGTCGACTCCGGGATCGTGCAGAGCATCGCCACCCAGCTGGCCGACGTCGTCCACGGCGGCACCCAGGTCGCCGTGGTGGTCGGCGGCGGCAACTTCTTCCGCGGTGCCGAGCTGTCCCAGGCCGGCATGGACCGCCGGCACGCCGACTACATGGGCATGCTCGGCACGGTCATGAACTGCCTGGCCCTGCAGGCCTTCTGCGAGCAGGTGGGCCTGGAGACGCGGGTGCAGACGGCGATCGAGATGGGCCAGGTCGCCGAGCCCTACATCCCGCGCAAGGCGGTGCGGCACCTGGAGAAGGGCCGGTTGGTCATCTTCGGCGCCGGCGCCGGCATGCCCTACTTCTCCACCGACACGGTGGCCGCGCAGCGCGCCCTGGAGATCGGCTGCCAGGTGCTGCTCATGGCCAAGAACGGGGTGGACGGCGTCTACGACGACGACCCGCGCACCAACCCCGACGCGGTGATGTACGAGGACCTCGACTACGGCACCGTGCTGGCCAAGCAGCTGAAGGTGGCCGACGCGACGGCCATCAGCCTGTGCATGGACAACAGCATGCCGATCGTCGTGTTCAACCTGCTGCGCGACGGCAACATCGCCCGTGCCGTGGCAGGTGAGAGGATCGGGACGCTGATCAGCGACCCGGCCTGAGCGCCGCCGTCGTCCAGCCCGCAGACCCGCACCCGCGGCGGAGCACTCCGCCGCACCAGGAGGAGAGACCCGTGATCGACGACACCCTGCTCGACGCCGAGGAGCGGATGGACAAGGCCCTGTCGGTCGCGCGGGAGGACCTCGGCTCGGTGCGCACCGGGCGAGCCGCCCCGTCGATGTTCAACAAGGTCCTGGTCGACTACTACGGCGCCCCGACCCCGGTGCCGCAGATGACGTCGATCACCGTGCCCGAGGCCCGCATGGCGGTGATCAAGCCCTACGACACCAGCCAGCTCTCGGCCATCGAGAAGGCCATCCGCGACAGCGACCTCGGCGTGAACCCGACCAACGACGGCCAGATCATCCGCGTGGTGTTCCCGCAGCTGACCGAGGAGCGCCGCCGCGACCTGGTCAAGCAGGCCCGCGCCAAGGGCGAGGACGCCAAGGTCGCTATCCGCAACGTGCGCCGCCGGGCCAAGGAGGAGCTCGACCGCATCGCCAAGGACGGCGAGGCCGGGGAGGACGACGTGCGCCGCGCGGAGAAGGAACTCGACCACCTCACCGAGCAGCACGTGCACGGCATCGACGAGGCGGTCAAGAACAAGGAGTCCGAGCTCCTCGAGGTCTGAACCGTCCGGCCCCGCCGCGGCCGCCGCTCCC
>NZ_NVPT01000305.1 GCF_002802985.1 Geodermatophilus chilensis
AATACACGACAGGAGTCGTCGGCAGCGGCGGATGTGGATAAGGGACAGTCGCAGGCTCGGGGCGGTGCCCGGGAGGGGGCCGAGGACGGGGTCCTTCCACCTGCAGGAGGGCCACGGGGCCGGGGCCGGCGCGTGGGCGCTGCACCGGCCCGGCGGGCGGGAGATCGGGATCATGGCGGTCGCGGTCGTCGGCGTCTCGCTGTCGGCGCCGCTGACGACGATGCTGGCCGCGCCGATGCTCGCGCTCGCGTTCTGGCGTAACCTCGGCGGGGCGGCGGTCCTGCTGCCGGTGCTGCTGTTCCGCGAGCGACCGGCGCTGGCCGGGCTGCGGCCGCGCGACCTGACCAGTTCCGTCGTCGCCGGCCTCTTCCTCGCCGCGCACTTCGCCGCGTGGCTGCCCAGCCTGTCGATGACGACGGTGGCCGCGTCCACCGCGCTGGTGACCACCACCCCGATCTGGACGGCGCTGGCCGCTCGGGTCAGCGGGGTGCGGCTGCCCGCCGCGACCTGGTGGGGACTGGTGCTGGCGGTTCTCGGCGTGGCGCTGATCGCCGGGGTGGACGTCACGGTCAGCCTGCGCGCCCTGGCCGGCGACGGTCTGGCACTGCTCGGTGCGATCTGCGCCGGCGGCTACGTGCTGGCCGGGGCGCGCGCCCGGCAGCGGCTGTCCACCGCGGCGTACGCGGTGGTCTGCTACTCGGTGTGCGCCGCGGCGATCGCCGTCGCCGCCGTCGTCGTCGGCGACCCGCTCGTCGGCTTCTCCGGGCGGGACTGGCTGCTCATCGCCGCCATCACCGTCTGCGCCCAGCTGCTCGGGCACACCCTGTTCAACCTGGTGCTGTCCTCGGTCGGGCCGACGATGGTCAGCCTGGTGATCCTGCTCGAGGTGCCCGGCGCGCTGCTGTTCGCGCTGGTGCTCCTGCAGCAGGTGCCGCCGCTGCTGGCGCTGCCCGGGGTGGCGCTGGTCGTCGTCGGCGTCGGCCTGGTGGTGCGGGCCAGCCGCCCGGCGGGCCTGGCCGAGCCGGGCACCTGAGACGCTCCCGAGCCCGTCGTTACCCTCCGGTGGACCTGACCCCGATTAAGCGGAGGCACCGTGGCCGAGCTCCGATCCCGCCGTTCCAACCTCGCCGTCCCGGGAAGCAACCCCCGGTTCCTGGAGAAGGCCAAGGGCCTGGGCGCCGACCAGGTCTTCCTCGACCTGGAGGACGCCTGCGCGCCGCTGGCCAAGCCCGGTGCCCGCAAGAACATCGTCGCGGCGCTGAACGAGGGCGGCTGGGGGGAGAAGATCCGCACCGTCCGGGTCAACGACTGGACGACGGAGTGGACCTTCCAGGACGTGATCGAGGTCGTCGGCGGGGCCGGCGCGAACCTCGACTGCATCATGCTGCCGAAGGTCGCCGACGCCGGGCAGGTGCAGGCGCTGGACATGCTGCTGACCCAGATCGAGAAGGCCAACGGCCTGGAGGTCGGCCGGATCGGCATCGAGGCGCAGATCGAGACCGCGCAGGGCCTGATCAACGTCAACCAGATCGCCTTCGCCAGCCCGCGGATCGAGACGATCATCTTCGGCCCGGCCGACTTCATGGCCAGCATCAACATGAAGTCACTCGTGGTCGGTGCGCTGCACCCGGACTACGCCGGCGACCCGTTCCACTACATCCTCATGCAGATCCTCATGGCCGCCCGCGCCCGCGGCGTGCAGGCCATCGACGGGCCCTTCCTGCAGGTGCGCGACGTCGGCGCCTTCCGCGAGGTCGCCAAGCGCTCGGCCGTCCTGGGCTTCGACGGCAAGTGGGTGCTGCACCCCGGCCAGGTCGACGCGGCCAACGAGATCTACTCGCCGTCCCAGGAGGACTACGACCACGCCGAGCTCATCCTCGACGCCTACGACTGGGCGACCTCCGAGGCCGGGGGCAAGAAGGGCTCGGCGATGCTGGGCGACGAGATGATCGACGAGGCCAGCCGCAAGATGGCGCTGGTCATCGCCGGCAAGGGCCGCGCCGCGGGCATGCAGCGCACCTCGACCTTCACCCCGCCGGAGAGCTGAGCACCTCCTGACGACGGCCCGCCCGGGTGCACCGGGCGGGCCGTCGTCGTCCGCGGCCCCGGCCAGAGGCTCGCCGCGAGCCTGCGAGCGGTGAGGCGGACGGGGTCCTCCCTCAGGGGCCGAAGTCGGCCGAGCCGACCGAGGCGAGCGCGAGGGCGAAGAACACGAAGGCCAGCACGGCTAGCGCGGTGGCGATGCCGCCGATGATGATGCCGGCCAGCGCCAGGCCGTCGCCCTGCTCGCCGGTCTGCCGGATCTGCCGGCGGGCCACGATGCCGAGCACCAGCCCGACCGGACTGAAGACGAAGGCCATCACCAGCGCCAGGATCGCCAGGGTGTTGGTCGGCGGCGGGTAGCCGTAGCCCGGCGGCGGCCCGTAGCCGGGCACGCCGTAGCCGGAGAGGCCGTAGCCGGGCTGGCCGCCGTACCCGGGCGGCGGACCGTAGGCGGGCTGGTCGAAGGGAGCCTGGCCGCCGTAGCCCGGTGGGGGGTATCCGGGCGGCGGCGTCCTGGCGCCCTTCTGTCGCTGATACACATCTCCCAGCCCACCAGCCCTGACTCGACTTCGTATGCGCTCTTTCTCTGGAGAAGTACCTTTGACACACTTT